>JAADDK010000040.1 GCA_013154005.1 Methanobacteriota archaeon | reverse complement strand
GTTACAGTACGGTCTGGCTTTTGAACAATATTAGCGATGATTCTGCTATGGGTTACATTGAGGCGCATGCAGAGAAAAACGAGGTCGGAGTGTATTTTCCTAAAGGCATCTCTCCCGGCAGGTATGTTGTATCATATAAATTTCTGCTCAAGCCTCTGCTGGAGTTTGATGGACATAATTATCTGGTCTCTTTTTATCTGGCCACTGTGCATCCTCAATACAGAAACGTGAATATACATGTACCGGGAAATTTTCATGTGTTTGCATCACCATATCTAAAGGAGAAGAAATCAGATGGAGAATGGGTGCTTTACGGAAAATCGCAGAGTGATGTATCTCTGTATCTGACAATGGTTTTTAGAGGCGGTGAGAATTTCTCACACTACGGTGTTACAGGAGTGCAGGGTAATTTACTCGAAAAAGCTGAGAAAAACAGTTTTTATCATGCCATGGTATACTGGACAGTTTACTACTTGTCTTTGGTTTCATATCTTTCCATACTGGTTATTCCCGGAGTGTACATTCTTGCGTACATATCCTCCGGAAGAGAGCGAGATTATCCATTTTTGGGAAGGGTGTATACTCCACCATCTGATAGACCTCCGCTCATCGTTAATTACATTTTCAAAAATGAGGGAAGTGGCGTGGATTATGACTGGGTTATACTGGCAGGCCTTGCTTTGCTTCAAAAACACGGATATGTGGATATAAGCGAGGATGGCGCCAAAATATATCTGAAAGATGGTGCGGATGGGCATATTGACGGGTATTCTTGGAAGATACTCAATTTCATGAAAAAGCATGCAAAGAATGGTGTGTTTGATGTGGAGGGGTTGAGCAGGTGGGTTAATAAGATGCATATAAAGAATATGAACGAGTATTTTGACTATCTGGCAGATACAGATGAGCTGACGCTGAGCAAAGAAGAGGCTCAGAGAATTGAAGAGAAGTTTATTGAATATCCAAAAACTCAGGTAAAAGCACTAACCTATTTTGGAGTCGGGTTGATGGCTATAAGTTTCATCACTTTTCTGTATCCTGAGGATTATCTTATGCTGTGGTTCTCAGCAATGGCCCTTTCGGTTTTGCTGATTATCCAGGCTCAACTCATTCTTCTTTATCGGGATGTGCTTGGAAGATGGAAGGAGGATTATTATCTGGAAAAACTTAAATGGAACAGGTTTGCAGGTTTTCTAAAAAATGAAAAGGAGCTGAAGAATGCCTGCAACGAATGTGACGACTGCTTTTATGACTGGCTAATATATGGATACGCCCTGGGCGCGGGTAAGAGTGTCAGCAGGGTTCTTTCCTCTCCGGATATTAATTTTGGACCTGCGAAGGCGGTGCGAGCGCTTAAGAAAAATGTTTTTGTTGTTTTTCTCACATTCTATCACACCCAGTGATGGGTGCACCTCTGTATTATTATGTTCCGAAAACTTACGATGTCGGATTGTGTATATGTATAGGCTTATCGGGAGGGGGATAATTCCCAATTGTTCGGGGCCAACCAAAAGCTTTATAGGGAGTAATTGGAACCCGGTTTTTAATCTGATGCCGTGCAGAACTGAAAAAATATTTTTTATTACTCTTTTTTAATGTTGGTTTAAAAATGGGGGCACTGGGATTCGAACCCAGATCCGCGGGTCACACCTACGGTCAGCGCTCCAGTTAGTCATCATTGTTCAGCTGACCCTCTTGTCATCACGTAACTGGAGCCCGCCAGGATGCCTGGTTACCCCATGCCCCCGCGAGGAGGGTAATTTTCCACCAGCATATAAATATTACTCCGGATGAAGTGGATATGCCCGGTATTATTTTAAAAATTCAATTCTTTATGCTGAAATTCGCAAAAAACTCAGGAAAACATTGCGAAATACAGAATGGATTAATAAGCACAAAACCGAAAAATTAAATATTGATTGGGGGATTAACCCTCACCTTCAGAACTGTTGAGAAGGTGGATTATGATGAAATATACAATAAAAGAAGACCCGCATAATGACGAGAGGGTCAGGGAGATTATGGAGATCAGCGGGGAGAACATTTTCGCGTGCTACCAGTGTGGTCGTTGCTCCTCCGGGTGCCCTATGGCCGAGTTTATGGACGTGCTGCCAAATCAGGTGTTTATGTTCTTGCAGGAGGGCGATGTTGACACGCTCCTCAGCGCGAGGACTCCGTGGGTGTGCGCCGCCTGCTTCACCTGCACCGTGCGCTGCCCGGTCGGGTTGGATCTTGCGGCGGTTATGGAAGCGCTTCGCGAGTTGCAGCTTCGGAAGAATTACGATTATGTTGACCCGTACAGGGTGGAGAACAGGGAGGAGCTTCCGCCCATTGCGCTGGTTAGCAATTTCAGAAAATTCACGCCCTGAGGTGAAAGAATGGAACTGAAGAAAATAATGTTTTATCCGGGTTGTACTCTTAAGGGAGTGGCAAAGAACCTTGAAGACAGCACGGTTGAAAGTGCTCGTGTGCTTGGCTACGATTTCATCGAACTTCCTGGCTGGACCTGCTGCGGTGCCGTGTATGGGCTCGCGCAGGATAGTGTAAAGTTCACAATTGCGAATGTTCGCAATCTGATTCGCGCGCAGGAATATGCGGAAAAAATTAGGGATAATCGCCTCGTGGCCGTGTGCTCAATGTGCTATAATAATCTCAGGAGAGCGCATCTGGACGTTATGAAAAATCGCGACAAATTGCAGACTCTTGATCTTTTCATGGACGAAGAGCCTGATTATAAAGGCGAGATAAACGTGCAGCATTATCTCACGTTTCTCAAAGAGGAGGGATTTGACAAAATTGCCGAGAATGTGAAGAAGCCGCTGAAAGGGTTGAAGGTTGCCCCATATTACGGGTGTCTGCTCCTGCGCCCCGACGAGGTGGCGATAGATGACCGCGAGGACCCGCACATACTTGAAGAGCTCTTGGAGATTCTGGGTGCGGAAGTGGTGGATTACCCGCTCAAGAATGAATGCTGCGGCTCGTACCATACTGTGGATAAAAAAGAGTTTGTGGCCGAGCGCACTTTCAAGCTGGTATCTGTGGCAAAGGAAGTGGGCGCAGATATTATAACGACGTCCTGCCCGCTGTGCTTTTTCAATCTGGACAAAAGACAGGAAATTGCAAAGAAAAAGCATTCTGGATTTGAGCATATGCCCATCGTGTATTTCACGCAGCTTATGGCCATTGCTTTCGGAATCAATGATGATAAGGTGCTTCATTTTGAACAGCATTATGTCTCGCCGAGGGAGGTGCTTTCAAGATGGCTATGAAGAGAATAGGCGTTTTTATATGTCATTGCGGCCGCAACATTGCCGGCACGGTGGATGTCAAGCGCGTTGCTGAGGAGATAGGAAAGAGAGAAGATGTGGCTTTTTCCACGACTTACGTGTTCATGTGCTCTCAGCCGGGCCAGAAACTGATTGAAGATTCAATTAAAGAATACAATCTGGACGGTGTTGTGGTTGCAAACTGCTCTCCAACGCTTCACGAGCGGACGATGCGGAATGCCGCCGCCCGCGCCGGACTCAACCCGTATCGGGTGGAGATAGCAAACATACGAGAATGGGCCGCATGGCCCCACGAGGATAATCCTGAAGCGGCCACGCGCAAGGCGATAAGAATAATTAACGCCACAATTGAGAAATTGAAGGCAAATGCATCTCTTGAGCCGTTGGAGGTGCCAGTAATCCGCAGAGCGCTGGTAATCGGCGGCGGAGTTGCGGGCATTCAGGCGGCTCTTGATCTGGCAGATGCCGGCATCGAAACGGTTATGGTGGAGCGGGAACCGAGTATAGGGGGCAATATGTTCAGATTGAGCGAAACTTTTCCCACGCTGGACTGTCCACAGTGTATCCTCACACCAAAAATGAACGATGTGGGTGGGCATCCGAACATAAAACTGTACACATATAGTGAAATTGAAGATGTCTCAGGGTTTATGGGAAATTTCAAGGTTAAAATAAAGAAGAAGGCAACTTTTGTAGATTGGGATAAATGTACTGGCTGCGGTGAGTGTCTGAGAGTGTGTCCCGTGAGTGTAAAATCTGAGTATGACCTGGGAATGAAGGATAGAACTTCAATTTATATTGTGAATGAGCAGGCTGTGCCTTTGAAAGCTCTGATTGATCAGGATTCGTGTATACGATTGAAGTTTGAGAAAAAGGTGCAGGAGGGTAAGATAAAACCAAAGAAGAATGTGAAGATATGTTCTAAATGTGCGGACGTGTGCGAGCCAGAAGCGATACACTTTAAAAACAATGAGGAAATAGTGGAAGAAGAGGTGGGCACAATAGTGGTGGCCACCGGCTACGAGGTCATGCCCGCCGAAGCGTTCCCCGAGCTGGGCGGCAAGTATCCAGACGTTATCACTGCGCTTCAGTTTGAGCGTTTGCTCTCGCCGTCGGGCCCAACTGCGGGCGTTCCCAGAAGGCCATCGGACGGCAAGATTCCCAAGAGTATTGCGTTCGTGCACTGCGTCGGCTCACGAGACCCGCAGAATGGCGTACCTTATTGCTCACGTATCTGCTGTATGTACACAATCAAGCAGGCAATGCTGGTTAAGCATGCTCTACCTGACACCGCAGTGTACGATTTCTACATAGATATAAGATCAAATGGCAAGGGCTACGAAGAGTTCTACCACCGTGCAAAAGAGGAATACGGAGTGAATTTCATTCGCGGCAAGGTCTCAAAGGTTTACAAGGTCGGCGACAAATACCGTGTCCAGGGTGTTGACACCCTGACTGGAAGGATCGTGGAAGTCGATGTGGACATGGTTATTCTGGCCACCGCGGCGAAGGGCTCCGAGGGTGTGAAGGAGCTGGCAAAGAAGCTGCGCATACCGTACGATGAGTGGGGCTGGCTCAAGGAAGTGCACCTGAAACTCAAGCCCCTGGATACGCCGGTGGGCGGTGTGTTCATAGCCGGTGCGGCACAGTTCATAAAAGATATCACCGATAGCGTGGCACAGGGCAGCGGTGCGGCCGCCAAGTCGCTGGGCCTGCTCTCCAAACCACAGCTTGAGAAAGAGCCGCTTCTTGCGCGTGTTGATACAGAAATCTGTGCCGGCTGCGGCCGCTGCAAGGACCAGTGCGCTTACGGCGCGATAACCATCGACCCGATTCGCCACGTGTCGGTGGTGAACGAAGCGCTTTGCGAGGGTTGCGGCGCGTGCAGCGCAAACTGTCCCACCACGGCAATACAGGTGGTGAACTTCAAGAAAGGTCAGATTATTCGTGCGGTGGACATACTTGCGGAGGTGTTCTAAATGGGAAAGGTTCTTATTTACGGCACGAGCCTTGCCTCTTATCGCGCAGCGGTGAATTTTGCGAGGGCCGGACATAAAGTCATTCTTCTGAATCGCGGTGCGTTTCTCTGGCACAGGTTCACGCAGATGCAGTGGCAGCAGCCTCGAGATATTGTAAACGGCTACTCGAAAGGCGTACTGCTCACCGCCGCCGGCATGACAGGCAATGTTAAGGTTTATCACATGTCAGAGCTTGAAAATGTGGAAGGCAGCCCGGGCAATTTCAAGGTCAAATTTAAAACGCGGCCGCAGAGCATCGACGAGTTCAGATGTATTGGCTGCGATTTGTGCCATGAGCAGTGCAACGTGAAATTCATACCAATGCCCCTCGGCCCGGGTATGCGCATCATTCAGGACCCGAAGGAAGCGGAGAGATGCATGGACGTGTGCCCCGCAAAGGCGATACAGGTTCCAAAGGAAGAAGAAAAAGAGGAACAGGTGGATGCGGTGATTCTCTCACCGGAATATGAACCAGAGGGCATAGAAAAATTCGGCGGATCGCTGAAAAATGTCATGGCGTTCCGCGACTTTGCGTGGATGTTCCGCGGCAAGGGTGTGGATAAGCAATTTCTGAAGAGAGAAGACGGCAAATATCCTCGCAAGCTCGGCTTCTTCACTCCTGCCGGGTTTGATGGGTACCTTGGCTCGTACGAAGAGCAGGTTATTCTGTTCCGCGAAGCGCTGTTTATGAAAGAGATGGACCCGGAGCTGGAGGTTCACATATTCCTGAAAGAGATTCGCCTTTACGGCCATAACCAGATGGTGCTTTACGATAAGGCGAAAAAAGAAGGAGTGGAGATACACATCATTGACGACATCAAGGTTGAGCAGGACGGCGATGGGGTGAAGGTGAACGGCACTCCTCTTGATTTATTCGTGGTGATGCCCGGGCAGAAGATACCGGAAGACTGGCTCAAGCTCGGCGAGAAAATTGGCATCGACTTAGATGGCGGATTCGCAAAGACTAAGGCGTTTTCATTCGAGACCTCTCGCGACGGCGTGTTTGCCATTGGCGAGTTTGTCAAGCCGGTTGGCAGTGCAGAGGCAATTTATCAGGGTACGGCCATAGTGCCCCAGGCAGAGAAGTATCTTAAAGAGCCAGAGATTCCGCAGATGCCTCAGGGCGAGTATAAAGTGGACGATTTCAACCCCAAGGTGGGAGTGTTCCTGTGCAGGTGCGGACTGGGTGATTTAAAGCCGGACATTAACGCAGACATGGTTATTGAGAAAGATTATCTGTGCCTGCATCCGGAGGAAATAGTGAAGGAAATACAAGAGAACGGAATAAATCGGGTGGTGTTCGGAGCGTGCTCGCCCGCACTGCGTGGTGCGATGCTGGAAATGCTCGCCGCCAAGGCAGGAGTGCATTCTTCGTATGTGGAGCTTGTTCAGCTCAGAGAATATGTGTCTCGTGTTGGCGCAGATGACCGCAAGGCCGGTGCAATGCTCAACGCCGCAATCGCGAAAGCGCGCAAAGATGTGTATGTGGACATTCCCACGGTGAAGACCGTTAAAAACATCGCGATAATCGGCGGCGGCCTTGCTGGATTAATTGCAGCAAGTTATCTAATTGAGAAGGTTCCGCTCGTTTACATCATAACGGAGAAGTTTGACGAGCCGAACGAGGCCACGGGCGTGACCTCTGCAACGCTGCATATGTCTGCGGAGGCACTAAATTCATGGTACAAGAACCTCAGGGAAAATGTGCTGAAGAGAGCAAAGTGGATTCGCAGCGATGTGGAAGATATAACCGGCTCGCTGGGCAATTTCAAGATTAAGGCGGGCGAAGACGAGATTGAGGCAGGCGTGCTCATAATCACAACAGGCGCGGATATTGTTGGCGATGGTGAGCATATCACATCTCGCTTGGAAGGCGATACTCTGCATTCTGCACTTGCGGCACTTTATGCAAAGCGCAGGAATGTGGAAGGCACCTACGACCTGATGCGCTCATACTCGCTTTTAGAGCGCGAAGCGCCTGAGGCAGAGCGCGGCGGTGGCGAGCCCATCGCCAGAGTGGTTCCGAGAGAGGTGAACAGGAAAATTGCGGAGATGCTTGGTCTGCGCCTTGATAAAGAAGGATTCTTCTTCTTTGCCGAAGAGCCCCGCGACTGGATTGAGAGGGCGGGCATACAGTTTATGCTGTTTGAAGAGCCGTTCGGCGGCGTGTTCATTGCGGGCCTGGCGCACAGGCCGATGAATATGGAAGAGATGATGGAAGAGGCGGGCTTTGCAGCGCAGAGTGCAGCATTCCTCATGCGCGACATACAGAGCCCCGCCGGAAAATTTATCAGCATGACCAATCCGCGTAAATGTGCCGGATGCGGCATATGCGTGGACGCGTGCTTCTCAGGCGCGAGATATATTGACGAGGAAGATCACATAGCCAAGGTCAGACCCGCACTCTGTGTAGGGTGCGGTGCTTGCGCGAATGTCTGCCCCAGCGGGGCGGCGATAATAAGGGCGTACAGCCCAGGCGGAGTGTTTGAAATGTTAAAGGAGGTAGTAAAATGAGTGAAAAAGAGTTTGAGCCAGTGATAGTGGGTTTCTTCTGCAACTGGTGTACTTCCGCAGCAGCGGATCTGGCGGGTACTTCGCGACTGCATTACCCGGCGAGCATTCGTCCAATAAGGGTCATGTGCTCTTCCACCGTGGACCCCGTTTATCTTATTCGGGCTCTGCAGGAGGGCGCAGATGCGACTATACTGGGCGGCTGCCATCCGGGTGATTGCCACTACATAACCGGCAACTACAAGGCGAGGAGAAGAGTGGCGATTGTGAAGACCGTTCTGAAATCTCTCGGCTTTGAAGATGACCGCGTGCTCCTTGAATGGATTTCGGGAAGCGAGGGTCCCAAGTTTGCGAGAGTGATGAACGAGTACACCGAGTACATAAAGAAGAAGGGCGAGGCGGATTTCAAGTATCTGGATTCTCTTGGAGGTGAGTAAATTGTCGAACGACATGCTCAAAAAATTCATTGTTGACGCGTTTGAAAAAGGGCTCATAGAAGCGGTGATGGCTCCCGCCGCCACCAAGGACTCATACACGTATGCGCTGATCACAAAAAAAGAAGATGTGGATAAAATAACGCCCATAGCGCCGGTGATGCAGTGGAACGGCGCGGACATGCTTCGCCGCATCACCAAGCTGAAGAAGAGTGAGCGCAAGTTGCTGGCGATACTGCGCCCGTGCGAATCGCGCACGTACAAAGAGCTTGTGAAATTCAACCAGATTAACCCTGAGAACATAATTGTTCTGAGCTACGACTGCCCCGGCACCATACATGCCAGGAATTTCAAATACGAGCCCGTGGAGCCGGAAAACCTTGTGGAAGAGATAAAGAACGGAGGCAAGAGCGAAAAGATACGCGATGCCTGCAAGGTCTGCGAGTATCCCGCGCCGATTCCGGGTGTGGGCGATATTGGCCTCGGACTGGTGAACACCGACCCTGTTTTCTTCTCTCTGAGCGATAAGGGCAAAGAGTTCCTCGGAGCGATGGGCATAACTGAAGGTGAGAGAGATGCGGACGCTTGGGTCGAAGAGCATCGCAAGCGCAGGGAGGAATGGATGGAGAAAGAGCGCATAACCGGCGGCAGAAAAGGCATTGAAGAGTTCCTCTCCTCGTGCCTGAACTGCCACAACTGCAAGGATATGTGTCCGATTTGCTTCTGTAAAGAGTGCTTCTTCGAGGACCACAATGTGTTCGATTACGAATCTAACAAGTTCTACAACTGGGCTGACGACAAGGACGGCATACGTCTGCCCACGGACAGATCTCTTTTCCATATCGGACGCCTGATACATATGGGCACTTCGTGCATTGGCTGCGGTCTGTGCCAGCAGGCGTGCCCCATGGATATTCCCCTGTACCGGCTGTTTGGCATAGTTGGCAACGACCTGCAGAAGGTGTTCAACTACAAGCCCGGTGTGGACGACAATCTTCCGCCAGTGATGGAGTTCCGCGAAGATGAGCTCCACGAGTTTGAAGGCCTTCTCGGGGGTGAGGAGTGATGGGAAAGAAAGTTGAGCTGCTCGATGTGGACAGCGAAAAGATAATGGAAGAGGTGCGCAAGGCAGCCTCTCCGCCAGAAGAGGTGGAGCACTGGGTTACCATCTACGTGATGGGCAAGCCCTATCGCGTGCCCGCAGGCCTGACCATAATGAAAGCGCTTGAATATGCAGGATACAGGTACATAAGAGGTGCCGGCTGCCGTGCCGGGTTCTGCGGTGCCTGCGCCACAATTTACCGCAAGAAAGGCGAATACAGATTCCGTACTGCGCTGGCGTGCCAGACCACCGTGGAAGATGAGATGTATCTTGCGCAGATTCCGTTCGTGCCTGCAAATAAGGCAACTTATGATATCGAGAAGATAGAGCCCTCTCCAACGACGCTTCTTGAGTATTATCCGGAGATTGCAAGATGCGTGTCCTGCAACACGTGTACCAAAGCGTGCCCGCAGGAGTTAGATGTGATGTACTATGTGCAGTATGCAATTCGCGGAGATATAAAGAAGGTTGCGGAGCTGAGCTTTGACTGTATTCAGTGCGGTCTGTGCACGCTGCGCTGCCCCGCGGAGATTCAGCATTACCACATGGCGCAGCTCGCACGCAGATTGTACGGCAAGCATCTTGTCAAGAAGGGTAAATGGCTTGATCATCGGCTAAAAGAAATAGAGAGCGGAATGTACGATAAGGGCTACGAGATACTTCATAAGATTATGGAAGAGGATCTGGAAAGATTCCGCGAGATCTACATAAACAGAAAGAGAGAGAGTGAGGAAAAGAGGATTGAAGACCCCTGGGAAAATATAGGAGAGGATTAAAATGACGCTGAAAATGATTAGAGGATATCCCGAATATATGCGTGAGAGCATAGAGCTGGTTGAGAAAACCAGGGACGAGCGTGTTAAAAATAAAGAAAAGGAAATAGAGTTGAAATTGAGTCTGGAAGAGCGAGAAGAGTTGCTGAACACCTACCACCCTGACTATGCGCCGGGTGGCAAGAGAGAATTGCAGGTTGGAGTGAATAAAGGGGAGCGAGTGCCCAACGAAGTGGCGGATATTCTTGAAGCGTGGCCCGCGCTGGACCCGGATGAAGTTGATTTGAACGAAGTGGACTACGATGTGGATGTTCTCATAATAGGCGGTGGCGGTGCGGGCACCGTCGCAGCCCTTTGGGCCTACTACGAAGGTATAAAGCCCGAGAACATGCTCATTGCCACAAAGCTGAGGCACGGTGATGCAAATTCCATGATGGCCGAGGGCGGAATACAGGCCGCTGACAGACCCTGGGATTCGCCGGTGCTGCATTATCTCGACGTGATGGGCGGTGGGCACTTTGCCAACAAGCACGAGCTGGTCAAGGCGCTTACCATGGATGCCCCTAAGATAATCAAGTGGCACGAAGAGCTGGGCGTAATGTATGATAGGGACGAAAGAGGCAACTTCGTTGAGAGATGGGGTGGCGGAACCTCCCGGATGAGATTGCATTCCGCGAAGGATTACACGGGCATGGAGATAATGCGCGTGATTCGCGATGAAACGCGTAATTTGGGAGTGCCCGTGCTTGAGTTCAGCCCCGCCGTGGAACTTCTTACAACCGACGAGGGAGAGATAGGCGGCGCGATACTCTGGAACATGGAGACTAAAGAATACATAGTTGTTAGAGCAAAGTCCACGGTTCTCGCCACAGGTGGCTGGGGCCGTCTGCACATTCGCGGCTTTGCCACCACGAATCATTACGGCGCGACGGCCGATGGCCTTGTGATGGCATACCGCGCAGGTGCGAGGTTGCGAGACCTGGATTCTGCGCAGTACCACCCAACGGGTGCGGCGTATCCCGAGCAGATTGTGGGATTGCTCATCACCGAGAAGGTGCGAGCCATGGGCGCCACGCCCGTTAACAAGTATGGCCAGCCGTTCGTGTTCCCGCTGGAGCCGAGAGATGTGGAAGCTGCCGCACTTATACGCGAATGCTTTGGTCGTGGAAACTGTGTGGAAACTCCTACAGGAATGCGGGGTGTGTGGCTTGACTCACCTATGATTGAGATGATTCAGGGTGAAGGTGCTATTCACAAGAACCTTGATGCGATGTACCGCATGTTCAAGAGATTCGGCATAGACATGACCAAGGACCCGATTCTGGTGTTCCCGACGCTGCATTATCAGAACGGCGGCGTGGAGATTAACGCGGATGCGCAGGTTATTCGCGGTGATGGCTCGCCGTATCCCAGATTCTTCGCCGGTGGAGAAGTTGAGGGAGGCGTGCACGGCAAAAATCGTCTGATGGGCAACTCGCTTCTGGATTATAACGTGTTTGGAAGGAGAGCGGGCATAAGCGCTGCTAAGGTGGCTCGCAACTCCGGCAAGCCGGGCAAGCTGACCCTGAAGCATGTGAAAGTGTTCACTGAAGAGGTGCGCAGGTTGAATGTGCCGGCAGAGCGCAGGTCTCCGATTCTGCTGCCCGATTATCGCGGCAAGAGAGCACTGGCAAGAAAGATAGACCTGCCGATAATTGACTGAGGTGTGAAAGATGAGAATACTGCTACACGGCTGGGATACCTCGCCCCGGCTTGGCGTGCCGGAAATCTGCGAGGCATCGGTATCTATATTGAATAAGATGGGCCACGAATATGTGCCACACAAGAGCAAGGCGATATGTGCCGAGGCAATAGGCTTTCTGGGCTACGATAATCTGGTGGACGACCTGGCGAAGAAGATGGTCAAGGACATGGAAGAGGCAGTGGCGAAGGAAGAGGTGGATATGATACTCACCTCCTATGCAGCGCCGTATGCTGCCTGGAGCAAGGAAGTAAATGGATTTCTGTACAAGCGCGGCTACGAGCTGCCGGTGCCCATTGAGCACATGTCCACGTTTCTGTACAAGAATCTGGATAAGCTGAAATTCAAAGAACTGCCGATGCGCATACTTCTCCACGATGGCTGCACTCTTGGAAGGAAATACGGAGTGGTCAAAGAGCCCAGAGAGGTTCTTGCGAGGATTCCAAAATTGGAGGTGCTAAACTTCGATCACCCGGAGCTGTACGTGAAAGAGCGAAACCTGAACCCGTGGGACATATCCGCGTGTCCGGGCGGTTGGCTTGATTTCACCATGCCAGAATTGATGCCCTACGTGGCCAGCAATGTGGTGCGAGAATATGCAATGCCCCGCAACGTAGATGCAATCGTAGCCACGTGCGGAAATGGATACCACGCGTTCAAGGCAGGCATAAAGCACAGCAATTTCGATATCAAAGCGTACAGTTATACGAATTTAATTGACATGGCGCTTGAGGGGGTGCAGTAAATGATAGATGAAGTTTACGATGAATATGTTAAGCGAATCATGGAATACGGCGCGAAGAGCGAGAAGGTGCGCATCGCGCTGTCAAGAGCGATAAAAGCGTTTGAGGATAATCGTCGCAACGCGCTCGGCATGTTTCCGCACAGTATTGAGGTTGCAAAAGAAGTCAGGAAAATAAAAGAGTACAGCATTCAGCACATGGACGAGCTGATTAAGAAAGCGTGCGAGAGCATTGAGCGCAACCACGGGCACTGCTATTACGCTAAAACGAAGGAGGAAGCGCTGAAAATATTCAAAGAGCTGGTGGGTAGCGGAAAATTGATAGTCAAGAGCAAGAGTCTGGCGAGCGAGGAGATTCATCTTCGCGAGTTTCTGGAAGAGCAGGGCAACGAGGTTTACGAGACTGATCTGGGTGAGTTCATAGTGCAGCTTATGGGCACAAGGCCCACGCATATCCTGGCACCTGCCATTAACGTGCCCCGCGAGGACGTGGCCAAGGTGCTCAGCAAGTTCATGAAAGAGAAGGGCATAATCACCGAGGACCTTGATGGGCAGGACATACCCAGGATGGTCGAGACGGTTCGCAGGTTCCTGAGAAACAAGTACTTTGAGGCGGATATCGGCATAAATGGAGCAAACGCGCTTGCTGCAGACACTGGCACGATGTTCATCATAGAGAATGAGGGCAATGCGAGATTGAGCATCGGTGCGCCGCCGGTGCAGATTGCAATTGTGGGCGTGGAGAAGATTGTGCCCACGATAGAAGATGCGTTCAAAGTCACGGAGGTGACATGGAGATATGCGAATTATACCGTTCCAGCGTACGTGAATCTGGTTTCCGGCCCGAGTAAGACGGGTGATATAGAGAAAGTAATCACTTACGGCGCGCACGGCCCCAAAGAGCTGCACGTCATTCTGCTGGATAACGGACGCACCGAGATGCGCGATGCTGGCTACGAAGAGGCGCTTTACTGCCTGCGCTGCGGCACGTGCCTGTACGAATGCTCGATATATTCCGTCACCGCCGGCTTCTTTGGACAGCAGTATATGGGCGGTATCGGAGCAATCTGGGACGCGTTCACCACTGTGGGATTGGAGAAGGCGTCGCCCGTAGCGTACACATGCGTGCGGTGCGGCAAGTGCAAGACCATGTGCCCGCTCAACATCGACATTCCGGGTATGATTTCCAAGCTGCGCAACGATGCCCGCAAGCAGGGCTACGTGCCAAAGGTAGTGCGCGATTTCGCAAAGGAAATCGAAGAATACGCGAAGGAGTGAAAAACTATATCGGTCATGATGCCATGTCTAACCCGGTGATAATATGACAGATGAGAATATAAAAGAGAAGGCAATAGAGCTGCACGATGCGTACAGAGGCAAAATACAGATGCTACCCAAAGTGCCTGTGCGAGACCGCAAGGATTTGAGTATCTGGTACACGCCGGGTGTGGCAGAGCCGTGCAAAGCCATCGCGGAAGATAAGGATAAGGTTTATGAATACACAAACAAGGGCAACACCGTGGCGGTCATAAGCGATGCCACGCGCATTCTTGGCCTCGGAGATATCGGTCCACTTGCCGGGTTGCCTGTGATGGAGGGCAAGGCGCTTCTGTTCAAGCATTTTGGTGGTGTGGACGCCGTGCCCATTATGCTGGACACGAAGAATCCCGACAAGTTCATAGAAGTGGTAAAGATTCTCGCTCCCTCATTCGGCGGGGTAAATCTTGAGGATATTTCCTCGCCAAAATGCTTTTACATACTTGACCGCCTTCGCAAAGAGCTCAATATTCCGGTATGGCACGATGACCAGCAGGGCACGGCGACGGTGGTGCTGGCTGCGGTGCTCAACGCACTTAAAATTGTGGGCAAGAAACTTGAAGATGCGGT
This sequence comes from Methanobacteriota archaeon, assembly GCA_013154005.1. Classification (GTDB taxonomy): domain Archaea; phylum Thermoplasmatota; class Thermoplasmata; order Thermoplasmatales; family Aciduliprofundaceae; genus JAADDK01. The sequence continues at coordinate 5,343 of JAADDK010000040.1, read as the reverse complement.
TATAACTCAGTTTGGAGCGGGTGCTGCCGGCTACGCGGTTATGCGCCTGTTAGTGGAGGCGGGCGTGGACCCCGGAAATATAAGGGTGGTGGAAGTGGTGAATCGTGAGCCTACGGTGCTGCATCAGCATATGGATCTCGCTCGTCTCTTTCCCTATCGCGGGTGCCTGCTTCGCAAAACCAATAAAGATAATGTGATGGGCGGTCCGGAAGAGGCGCTGAAAGGCGCAGATGTGCTTATTTCTTTTACCCGACCCGGGCCCGGTGTGATTAAAAAAGAGTGGATTGAGAAGATGAATAATGATGCAATAGTGTTCCCGCTTGCCAATCCCGTGCCTGAGATATGGCCTCATGAGGCCAAGGAGGCGGGTGCGAAGATAGTGGGCACCGGACGCTCAGATTTTCCGAACCAGATTAACAACTCGCTCGGATTTCCGGGCATATTCCGCGGTGCGCTGGACGTGCGTGCAACCACAATCACAGATGGCATGGCAGTTGCAGCGGCGCACGAGCTTGCGAAGGTTGGCGAGGAAGAAGGACTCAGCGAGGATAAGATACTCCCCACCATGGATAACTGGGAGGTGTTCGCGAGAGAGGCGGCGGCTGTTGCCATCGCAGCGCTTGAAGAAGGAGTGGCGCGCAAGTACGTGACCTGGGACGAAGAGTATGAAAGAGCGCTGAGCATGATAAAAAATTCGCGTGAGAGTTTGAAGGTCCTGATGGATAAAGGGATAATAAAGGAGGTATGAAAAAATGAATTTGTACGAATACCAGGGAAAGGCATTATTTAGAAAATTTGGAGTGCCTACTCCAGAGGGCTACGTGGTGTTCAAGCCCGAGGAGATTAAGGAAGTGAACAGAGATGTGGTGATCAAGGCACAGGTTCTGACCGGTGGCCGCGGCAAGAGCGGAGGCGTGAAATTTGCCAGCAACGTGGAAGAAGCGAGGAAAAAAGCCGAAGAGATACTTGCAATGGAGATAAAGGGTCATAAAGTGCACGCGGTCCTGGTGGAAGAGAAATTGAAGATTGAGAAAGAGTACTATCTGAGCATACTGATTGACCGCTCAACCCGCGCACCTTTGATAATGGCCTCTCCCGATGGAGGAGTGGAGATTGAAAGTGTGCCCGATGACAGAATATTCAAGTTCAGTGTTAATCCGGAGATAGGCGTGCAGCCCTTCGTGGGGCGCATTCTATCAAAGAAGATGGGATTCACCGGCGACCTTGCTAAGCAGTTTACTGCAATTCTGATCAATCTATACAGAATGTTCCGGGAAATGGACGCCGAGCTGGTGGAAATCAATCCGCTGGTGCTGAGCGAAGGGAAATTGATAGCGGCGGATTCCAAGGTTGTGATTGACTCCGACTCGCTGTATCGCCATAAGGACCTGGAGGAGAATGCGGAGGAGAAGACGCCGCTGGAGCTGGAAGCAAACAAAGCGGGCTACGCGTTCGTGGAGCTTGACGGCAATATTGGCGTGATTGCCAACGGCGCGGGGCTGACAATGGCCACTCTGGACACGCTTCTTCTGTACGGTCTGAAACCGAGAAACTTCCTTGATCTGGGCGGCACGGATAGCGTTGATATCACAAAGAACGCATTCACTTATGTGCTCAAAGCCAAGCCGGAAGCGATACTGGTGAACATATTTGGCGGTGTGACAAAATGCGATACTGTGGCGCAGGGCATAATAGCGGCGAAGGACGAATTCAAGATAGACATGCCCATCGTGGTGCGGCTCAGCGGCATACACGAGGAAGAGGGCAGAAAGATGCTGGCCGATGCCGGTATCCATGCGTTTGCGGATATGAGGCATGCGATTGAGAAGCTGAAAAATGTGATGGAGGGAGGTCAATGAGCGTGATAATTGATAAGGATACGCGCATAATCGTGCAGGGCATAACCGGGCATCAGGGCTCGTTTCACAGCGGTGAGATGATCAAGTTCGGAGCGAAGGTTGTTGCAGGCGTGACGCCCGGCAAGGGCGGGCAGAAAGTGCATGATGTGCCTGTGTACGATACCGTGGAAGAGGCAATGGTGCACGAGCCCGAGGCGACAATGATAACCGTGCCCGCCAGATTCGTGAGAGATGCGGCGTTTGAGGCAATGTACTCCGGAATAAGAGTGGTTTACATACTCACCGAGAAAGTTCCTCTGCATGACGCGCTGGATATTGTGAGCTATGCGCGCAGCCATGGCCATATTGTCATTGGTCCCAACGGTCCGGGCATAACCGTGCCGGGGCAGACGAAGATGGGAATCATGCCGAACCATATATTCAAGAAAGGCACGGTTGCGGTGGCTTCGCGCAGCGGCACGCTTACCTACGAGATAGTGAACGCGCTGACTCAGAGCGAGTACGGTGAGAGCGTTGTCATCGGGCTGGGCGGAGACAGAATCACGGGCCTGAATTTTGTGGACGTGCTCGAGCTCTTTGAGAAAGACCCGGACACTGAGGCGATAGTGCTGGTGGGCGAAATCGGCGGCACTGCGGAAGAAGAGGCGGCGGAATATATAAAGAAAAACGTGAGCAAGCCCGTTGTCGCTTACATTGCAGGGCGCTCCGCACCGCCGGGCAAGAGAATGGGCCATGCAGGCGCGATAATAACCCGCGGCAGAGGCACGGCCGAAAGCAAGATAAAAGCGTTCAACGAGGCGGACGTGCCCGTGGCCGAGTTTCCGTGGGAGATTCCGCAGGCACTGAAGAAAGTGTATAAATAATTATCTCTCTTTTTTTGTAAACCTTGTTTACCATGTGGTTTACTTTTCGACGCAAAATATAAATACTGGTGTGGGTTATAAATCCTCATGACACTAAAACCATGGATAGCCAGACGCTATGAGTATCTGCTGGAACATTTTGGTGAGGAGGAGTTCGGGCGTGAAGACGCGTATAAACTTTTAAAAGATAAGTTTGGCGATGAGATTGAGGAGGTCTCGCGCATTCTATCGGATATAAAGAAAGCGGGGTTGCTGAAAGAGAGGGTGGACATTGAGGATAAGCGCGTGAAAATATATCATCTGGTGAGGGGAGAAGAGTTCACGCGCGGGGACCTTGAAAGCATTATGAAACGTGCGGCTGATTTGATACGCACCCGGGTGGATTACAAGTACATTCTCATTCTGTTATTTTTAAAGCGTATGAGCGATAAGTGGGTGGAGGAGTATCGCAAGAAGGTGGCAGAGCTTATCAGTCAGGGCATACCGAAAGAGATAGCAGAGCAGGAAGCGCGAAACCCGGATTATCATTCATTTGCGCTCAGCGAGGAGTTCCTGTGGGACGAGATAAGAAAAGATGTGAATAAGTTGCCAGAGAAGCTGAGCAACGCAATCAAGAAAATTTCCGAGAGCAATCCGGAGCTGCGGGGCATATTTGACACGGTTGAATTTATATCGTTCACGCTTAACCGTGAAAATCTTTCAATACTGCACCAGCTGGTGGAGCTGTTCAGCGGCATAGATTTGAGCGGTGTATCCTCGGACATTCTTGGCGATGCGTACGAGTGGGTGCTGCGCTACTTTGCGCCGCAGAAAGCGAAGGAAGGCGAGGTTTACACACCCAGAGAAGTAATCAGATTGCTGGTTCGCATAGTTGCACCCAAACCCGGTGATTCGGTTTATGACCCTGCGGTGGGCTCGGGAGGTATGCTCATCGAATCGTACCGTTATGTGCGCGAGAGATACGGCGATGAGGTTAAGAAACTCTTTCTGTACGGGCAGGAGCAGAACCAGACCACTTACGGACTTTGCAGAATGAACCTGATTATCCATGACATAAACAGTGCAGAGATTGCGCTGGGCGATTCGTTGCTTTATCCGAAGATACTTGATGGTGCAAAGCCGCGGAAATTTGATATTGTGATTGCGAACCCGCCATGGAACCAGGACGGCTATGCTGAGGAACGGCTCAAGATGGGCGAGTTCTGGAGCGAGCGGTTCGAGTTTGGCTTTCCCACCAAGCAGAGCGCGGACTGGGCGTGGATTCAGCACATGCTTTACTCATCGCGGAAAATGGTGGGCGTGGTGATTGATAACGGTGCGCTGTTTCGCGGAGGCAGAGAGAAAAAGATACGCGCGAAGATTCTGAATGAGGACTGGATTGAATCCGTAATTCTTCTTCCTGAGAAGCTGTTTTACAACACGGGCGCGCCAGGTGCGATAATCATATTCAATAAATCCAAAGATGAAGCGAGAAAGAAAAAGGTTCTGTTCATAAACGCCTCGCAGGAGTATGAGAAGCATCCGGACGTGAAGAAGCTGAACATTCTGAGCGAGAAAAATATAGAGAGGATTGTTGAAGCGTATCGCGAGTTTTCGGAAGAGAAGGGCTTTTCACGGGTGGTGAGCCACGAAGAGATAAAAGAAAACGATTACAATTTGAACGTCACGCTTTACGTTTTCCCGGAGGTGGAAGAGGAAGAGATTGACGTTGATGCGGAATGGAACGAGATAAAGAAAATAAACGAGGAAATGAAGGAGGTGGATGCGAGGATTGAGGAGTATCTTAGGGTGATAAAATGAGGTTTGTGTTATTGCCTCAAATGCCCTCAGGTAATGAAATGTGGGGAAGTGATGCAGATGAGGCATAAAAGATGCATAAATGAGGCAAAAGAGGCAAAAAGGTGGTAAGGACGATGAGTAAGTGCAAACCAGAGAGGTATGTTGGGAAATGCGGACCCATGCCGGCGCAGGGGTGCACCGTCCGGTACACGGCTGGGCATGGTCTTACCCGCATTGGTGCCACAGGCGAGGAAGTATATAAATCTAATTTTTGGGCGTACTCTGGGTTTATATCATTCTTTGAACCTTATATTACCAATTTGATTACCATGTTTGATATCAATGATGATGCGAAAAAGCAATATATAATGCAAGTGAATATAAGTGTTTGGATGGATAAAAATGGCAAAAATGATGAATAAGAAAGAAAGACGGGCGAGGAAATTGGTAGCTAAAGCAGCCAGGGGAGCGCTGGGGGCTATGGAGTTAAAAGAAGCGGTAACAAGTCCGCATACATTCGCAACAAAGGAGATGCTAAAAAAAGCGGCAAAAGCGGACAAAGTTCCAATGAGGAGAGGCCTCGTGCGGGATAGATATCAGGTGTATAATTCAAGAACTGGAAGATGGGTAAAAATCAATGCTAAAACGGGTAGGATAGTAGGGGTTAAAAAAGATGGTCTTCCCTACAAGGGAGTGAGAAAAAAGAGGTGAATCTATATGGACATATCAGTTGAAGAATGGTATAATAATGCGAAGTATCTATTTCCTGAGTATGTGCCAGTGCCAATTAAAAATTTAATTGATGGCTGGGTGGGTGAGAATTATATGTCTATCTTTCTGGG
>JAADDK010000086.1 GCA_013154005.1 Methanobacteriota archaeon | reverse complement strand
GCTTCCGTTCTCGTTGTAAACATTTACATCTTCCATCTCAGCCATTCTCTTTACATCTTCCTCAGTGAGCGCATACTCTTCCGCCACCATCCTGATTTTTTCAAGTTCCTCCAATCGGCGGCGGATTGCATCAGAGATAAAAGAAGACAGCGAATTATAATCCACCACACCTTCTTCTATGGCCTTTTTTATTCTATCTGTGAGGTTTTTTGGCAAAGATACACGAGTCCATCCGTCATCTGATTTTTGAGACACATATACATCATGGAAGGATTATCATATTACTTTTATCATTGCATATATGCAACATATATGTAGCAAACTTTAAATAAGTGTGCGTATTTACTACATATATGAAACAAAACACAGATGCTTGGACGGCGATAAGAATACCCAGAGCATTCAAAGATAGCATTGATTTGTTTTTAATAGAACATCCAGAGCTTGGATATCGGAGTGTTGCACAGTTTTTGGTTGATAGTGGTAGAAGAAGATTAGAGGAACTTAACGCGGCGCTCAGCGGTGCGGCACGGGGGGCGGTGGAATGAGCGAGAAGGAAGAGCTTGAGCGGGACATTTTGGATCTGGAGGTAGAGATTGCAGAACTGAACGAAGAACTGAAGGAGAAGAAGAAAGACCTGCGGGAGCTGGTGGAAAAGTACCGAGAGATTGTGGAGGTTGAGCGAGACGACAGGCAGGCGAAGCTGGAGGTTGATGGACAATGAACCCAGACAGGGAGCGAATGATGAAAGCATTTATTGAGGTCTATGAGGATTTTACGAACATATACAGGGACTTCTACAATTTTGGAGAGGAACCGCTTGAAAAGGAGTTGTTTATTGAGATTTCCAACCTCTTCCACACGGCGTGGAACGACGGCATGCTGGGAGAAATACTCCGGGAAGAAATGGTGAGGAAGTATCAGGAGATTATGCAGGCGGAGCAGGCAAAGGAAGAGATGGACAAAGAGGCCGGGGAGGCAATGATCATATGAACAATGACTACGACGAGATAAAGGCAGGTGTGAGAAAACTGCTGGACGGTGCGGAGGATATTATGGTCATGAGCGAGGATCCTGTAGAGGTTGCGGCGATGCTGGAGATACAGCGCCACGCCGATGCAATTCTGGAAATGGTCGCAAAGATGGAAAAGAAGGAGGGCGGATACTGATGGATCCGAAAAGATTTTTTCAAACACAATTTCCTAATTGCGATGTCCGGATTGAAGGCAGCGAATCAGATTTTACAGTTTTTGTGAAGGGCATAGAAGTTTTGACGTACGATGACATACGTAACCTTTCCGATGCGCGCTATACAGTGTTTGATTTCTTTTTCAACTGTGCGGAAAAGACCCTGATTATGCACGTTCAGCGGGAGGTTGATATCTCATGACCCTCCGGGGGCTGGCCGAGGAGATAGCGGAAGATATCCGGGAACGCTTGGAAGAATACCTTATGGATCGGGAAATGGAGCTCGTCAGGAATGTCAGGGCAGGCGTTCAGATAGACAGGAAATGGAGCGGCTATCTGATCACAATTGCCGGGCACACAATCACGGCAGAGCATGACTCCTCAGCGCACAGGTGGAAATTTATAGTTCAGGAAGGCATCTACGAGGAGTTTTTCAGCATCTCGGAGAAAAAAGGCCAGGCAATCGTTGATTTTCTCAAAGCGCTTTCCAGGGCGATAAATCCTTCGGTTGCAGCTGTGGACCAGGGCGAAGAAAATTTAGCAGCGGAGCATTTTAAAAAATCTTCGCAGGAGCTGCAGGACCTACCCGAAGAAATCGGCGGGGGTTGTGGGAAGTGAGCCTCAGAGAGTTAATACAGGAGGCGGAAAGGGTGCGGAAGAGAGGGGCCGGAGTTTCAGATTTCCTAAGACAGTATGATAAGATGCTCAGCACACTGAAAAGGCTCTCTGCGAGGATAGAGATGTGGGACAATGTCTGAATCACGCTTATGTTCTCCTGCCCAGAGATGGGATGCTTGGCCCCTGAGGGGATTCAGTTCCTCCGGGGGTCCTGGTGATAGACATGTGCAGACTGGATAATGAAGAAATAAAGGAGAAGATAGAGAACCTATTCAGCACACCGGGGACATTTCAGGATTTGCCACCGTACATAGTGGCAGCGTGGACACGCCCGGAGGGTGGAAACAGCGGAATGGTGGTTAACACATTCCACCTTGGAGATTTAGCGCGTTTGCTGGTACTGCTGAACCGCACGGACATAGAGATGATTCTCTACGAGTTTGACCCTGTGGACTATGTGTTTAATAAGGAGTTCACGAGAATGGTAAATCCTGTGGAGGTATTGGTATGAAAGAAATGGAATTGAGAATGTGGCTTTTATCTCACGGATACGCGGACATCACAATCAAGCACACCATTGGATACCTAAAACTCATAGAAAAGTATGGCCTGGATTTGGACAGCATAGAGAGCATGGAAGAGATACTGAAATTCTTTGGAAAGATGAGAGAGAAGGGTAAAACAACCACCACGCTAAATTACTATGTTCGCGCCCTGAACAGGTACATAAGGTTTAGAGGTTTGGATTTTAAGCTACAGTACTATAAGCAGCCCACACCGGATATGATATGGATTCCCACCGATGAAGAAGTGCGGCGCATACTCTCAGTGAGGTGGGCAAGGTACGATATAAACCTGAGGAACAGAGCCATATTGCAGTTATTCTTTGCCACCGGCATAAGGTTGGGGGAGCTTGTGGCCCTGAACTGGTCAGATTTTGATGAGGGTAAATCTCTCTTAACAATAAGGACCGAGAAAAGAGCCGGTGTAATGAGATATGTGCCAGTACCACCCAAGGTAAAAAATCTACTTCTTGAATATAAGAAAGTGCGCATTGTTTCAGATGTAAACGCATTCTTTACGACTCCCTCCGGCCGCATATCCAAGCCATACACGAGGAAAATAGTTAAGGAGGCAGGAACGAGAGCAGGCGTTCCAAAGTTCCATGCTCATGCTGCGAGGCACTGGAGAGCGGTTAAATGGCTGGAGGAGGGCGTATCTCTGGAGAGCATACGCCGGTTGCTGGGGCATGCAACCCTGAAATCCACGCAGATATACTGGAGAGCGCGCCCAATTCAAAGCGTGTTTGAGGAAGTGGTAAAAAAAGATTCATTCTGGTGGGGTACTCGTAAAAAATCACAGTCCAGAGCGGACAATAAAGAAGGAGGTGATAAAAACGAGCAAAATGAAGAATGATAAGGCAGTAGAGGAAAAAGGTACGATTCAGGGTGACCCGCGCTACCGCACCAGTGCCGCGGGCCGTAGTGGGGGAGAAATAAGCGCATTACTCTCGGAACGAAACCCAGAGTTTCAGGAGCTATGGACAATCACAGGCCACTGGTGGGACCCTGTAAGTGTAAAAGAAAAGCTCCTGTTCATAGAGGGTGAGTTATGATTTTTTCTTTTTTTTACTACAAGTTTAGACGAAGTTTAGAATATTCTAAACTTGGGACATGGAATCCCAAGGGGGTGATTCTGAGGCATGCCCCGTAAGAAAATATCCAATCTTGATATACTACGCTTGATAAATCAGGGGTTAAATGCCGGAGAAATAGCACATAGGTATGGAGTTACAAAAGGTGCAATCTCTCAGCGTATTAAGAAGCTTCTCCAAATGGGCTTGATAGAGATAGATGTGGAAAAAACAGCATTCCAGCAATCCCTCACACTCAAACATGTAAAGTATTACAGGCTCACGGAGAAAGGAAAGGAGGAAGTTTACCATCGTGTCACAGGGGGTGAGGCAGAAGCCCCGCGCCTTCCCAAGGTCAGAGGTGTCCATAATGTCCAGTTTAAGATGAAGATAATCAGAGATGCGGATTTCTGGTTTGATAGAGAGGTAGCGCTTAAGAATTGGGTACGGCAATATACATGGATAGGCGGGGTTAACATAGAAAAGACGACGCAGAACATCATAATCCGTTTTGGAATTGAGGATCCGGATCCATGGAAGGCAGCATATAAGGCATTAACTACCGCCTTGAATGTAAAGAGATTTCTGGAGGTTAAGGCCGGGTTTCAGTTAGAGGATCCGATCCAGATGGGTAAGCCGAAATGGGAAGTTTTGGGCGATCCGGTGGCGGAGAAGGTAAGCAAAAGGCAGGTAGTGGTAACAGACATTGGAGCGATAGACAGCACACCGGAGCCGGGCACGCTGCATTTTTACGACCCAGAAGATGTGATGGCATACTTGGAGATGCCGCGGCGCATTCGTCAGATAGAGGAAGAAGTAAAGAAGTTTCCAAGTGTGGCAATAGAGATTTCCCGAGCTGTGGCGGAGAAGGTAGCGGTAGAGGTAGCGAAGAGCGTGACGAATGCGATCCTTAACCCAGAAGCGATGAAATCCTCAGAGCAGCTGAAGGACCTGGACGAAGAAATCAGCGGCAGAGCTGCGGAAGTGGAGGGATATGCTTGAAACTCTCCAGAAAACTTATTCTCAACACGGCCACACAGCTCAGACAGAAGCGCGGGAGATTCACGCAGGTTGAACTCCACACAGAAATAGAGAAGAGAATCGGGAGAGCGCTCACAGTGAACGAGAAGCGCAGAGTTACAATGATCATCAGGAACGAGTTTGTGATTGATGAGGTGGAGCGAGATAAACAGAACGGTTACATGCGCATATATGTTTTTCTCTGAACTCTGGCTACTCCTTATATTATTTTACTTATTTTTGAGTTATTGGGTAAAAGCCCAGGAGGTGAGATTTTACGGCAAGA
>JAADDK010000097.1 GCA_013154005.1 Methanobacteriota archaeon | reverse complement strand
ACTTTTTCAGCTCTTGAAGATTCATCTTTTCCATATTAATTGTGTATTTTCTGGCTTTTAATTTCTCTTTAACTTCCTTTATTTCCTTTTCGTCCATTTCTTCGATATGCATTACCTCCCTTGCCAGAGATTCTGCATGGGGGTCGTATTTTGTAATGTACCTCAGCAGGTCCTTGCCGTATTCTGCAAAAAACGAGCCCACCACGATGTTGAGTTTCTCCCTCCGCTCCTGCTGTGCCCGACGCTTCATGAGCGAGTTGAGCATTACCGAGACGAGCAGCACGGATATCGGCAAAAACCCAAGCTGCACGAGTATGTATTTCTCTATGAAAGTGGTATCGTGAAACGTCAGATAATTGATAATGTAAAAAAACACCGAGATGCTTAGCAGCGCAATGCTCAGTTTAAGTTCCCATTTCATCTGTGGCACCAATTAGTACGGGGGAAGCATACGCTTTGCACTTTTTGTCACGCTTTCTGTATACTCTTTTTTCGTAACGAGCATAAACGCCCAGTCCTGAACCTTGCGAATCTGCAGCGCCCGTGCAAGCGGCGAATACGCAACCAGTTCCCGAATATTCTGGCCGTCCACGATTTTAACATCCGTCTTGTTCAGTCTTGGTTCGGAGAGCTTTGCAATATCGCCCGGAATATCTATCAGTACGTACTTTGAATCCACACCCGCGCCCTGCGCTATTTCCTCTTCCACCCTGCGCCTGTATTTGAGGTCAGAGAGGCGCTTGAGCAGTTCGAGAATCTCGTGGTTATTTTCAATCTCGTCAAAGCGCATCACTATTGCCTTCTTGAACAGTTTGCGATATTTCAGGCGCATTGCCACTTCATGTGGAAATCCGCCTGCCTCTTTCAGCACGGACATAAGCTCGGCATCGTTGAATCGGTATATATCGAGCCAGTCGTCCATGTCCAGCTCTTCGACCGCGCGAGAGAGCATAAGCTCGCCTATGCGGTTGGTTTTGTGGAAATACACGGACGTGTACATGAGCGCACGCGCAACGAGCATACCCTCCAGTGCAGGCACGCCTTTCTTATCAACCATCAATTCCCCATTTTTAATTTTCAGGGTGTTCAAGATGCGAAATATGTCAATCATGCCGTGCGCCACACCGGTGTAATGTGCATCACGCAGCAGATAATCCATCTGGTCCGCGTCCAAGCTGCCGCTTATTATGTTTACCATGTAGTTCTTCGGGTCTCCAAAGTACGCCTGATTGCCATCAATGTGCATCGATGCATCTTTTCGCACTTCTCCCTTAATCATTCTGCACACCATGTCTATGTCCACACCGGCATCGTTGAGAATCTCGTGCAATCGCTCACGCCCCTCCACCTCGTCGGTTATTATGTCCAGATTGCCCCGTATAATTTCGGTGGTGATGTCCATATGGTCCCAGCCTGTTTTCTCGTGCAACACGTACTCGAGCGTGTGTGAATAGGGAGAGTGGCCAAGGTCATGAAGCATGCCCGCCACCCGAAGCGTGATGACTTCTATCTCCGGGAGGTTCAGTGCCTCGCCCATCTTTCCGGCCACGTGGCCCACGCCGATGGAATGTTCCAGCCGCGTATGATTCGCACCGGGAAACACTAAATAGCTCAGGCCAAGCTGTTTTATGCCGTTTAGACGCTGCATCTCCGGAGTTTCTAATATGCGAAGTGTGGCCCCTTCAAATTTTATGTTGCCGTGCACAGTATCGTGTATGATTTTATAATCACTCATAAATGGGAAATAAAAAGGAATTTAATAAAACTTCCCTTCAAAATCGTTAAATTAAAGGAATTATGTACTCAGCCATGGACGACTCTGGCATATACGCGCTGCTGATTCACTGTCCAGGGTGCAGAATTCGTGTGGGTGCGCTGGGTGAGCTGGAGTTTGCAGCGGGTTATTACGTGTACATTGGCTCTGCTCAGCGAAACATGAATCAAAGGATTGAGAGACATAAGCGAAGAGAGAAGAAGATGAGATGGCATATTGATTATTTGCTCCAGTGTGCGAGGATTGTGGACGTGCACAGTGTAGTCGCGCCGAAAGAGTGCGAGGAGTGGGTGGCACGCAAACTGGCAGAGACGCATAAGTTTGTGAAAGGATTCGGGGCGTCCGATTCACATGCTCCGTCGCATCTTTTTTATGGCCCAAAAGAGCATTTATGGAATGATGTCATATCCGTGATGAAGAGGTGTAAAAGATGATTGAAAGATACGGTGCCTATACCATGGAAGATTCTCCTTATGTGCAGAGCATACTTACAACTCTCAGAGACAAAAACACCGATACCATAACTTTTCGTCGAAATCTGGTCGCGCTGGGCAGATACATGGCTTACGAGCTGACTAAGACGTTTGGAGTGGAGCGGGTGGATATAGAAACGCCCCTTGAACGCACCGCCGGAATACGGGTTCGGGGTATGGATAATGTGACAATCATAGTGGTGCTTCGCGCCGCCATACCGTTCATGGAAGGCGTGATAAAAATATTTGAAAATGCCAAGGTTGGAGTGGTATCTGCGTCTCGCGGGCCGGCGCCGGAGTTCAGGATAGAGATGAATTACGTGCGCATTCCAAAAATCGAGGGAGATACCCTTATAATTCTGGACCCGATGATAGCCACGGGCTCCACGCTTTTGCGGGTTCTGGAAGAGTGCGATAAGCACGGCCCCACGAAGCGAAAGATAATAATGGGCATAATCGCCGCACCCTCAGGAATCGAGAAAATAAAAAGCCGGGAAGATGTGGAGATTTACGTGGCTGCGGTGGACAGAGAATTGAACGAGCGCGGATACATTCTTCCGGGCCTGGGAGACGCGGGAGACAGGGCGTTTAAAACGGGTTTTGAATAAAAATGCCGGGGCCGGGGTTTGAACCCGGGGCCTTCGGATTTCTCAGGCTTGGAGGTGGAGAATTTTTAAACCCTATGAGTCCGACGCTCCACCAGGCTGAGCCACCCCGGCACAGATGGGTGAATTCAGGAGGCAACGCTCTCTTCCTGGGCAGGCTCAACTTCTATTTCTTCTGGCTCGTCCTCTCGCACAAGCTCGACAATTTTCTCTTCTGGGAAGTAGAGGACTTCTGATTTCCGTATTTCGATTCTCTTTACTGGATATATGGGTTTTAATACCTTGGACAACTCACGGGGGGTTTCATCTGCAAGAAGATATTTCACATACTCGGAGAATGTCATACTGTGTGCTTTTTCCGTCAGATATTCTTGAATTTTCTTTCTTATCTCAGTCTTAATTGACGATTTAATCCTCCTATCCGGCACGGTGAGGACCTTCACGCGCATTCTGTAGCCATCGGAGGTGTCCACGTTGAATATGGCATCGATTCTGCTTCTCCTTCTGCGAATCATACGCCTAATGTAATCTGTGGTCATATCGTGCCCCGTGAATCTGGTATATGCATTTGTCCCCTGAACCCGATTAATTTTAAAATACAGTTTTACGTGCATCTTTTTGAAATTGCCTGTGAGGTCATAAAGCGTGGACTCTGCAATCCTCCCAATTACCTTCTCCGGCTCGTCTGCCGGGGTCATGCCAATCTCCTTCGAACTGAAGGTTTCGGGAGTTATTATGGTGTACCATACTTTTGATCTCCATTTATCGCGAACCTTTCTTGCTGACCTATCTCTCTTGCCTGCCATGAGTATTCACCTTGCACCCGTAATGGCCATTCATTTAAATATTTTTTCTCTCTTTCATAAACTCTTCGATGCGATTGAACGCCTCTTCCAGATACTCCACTGGGGGAAGATTCACAATGCGGAAATGCCCTTTGCCGTAGATGGGGCAGAATCCGGAGCCGTGCACTGTGAGCACGTGCTTTTCGCGAAGCAGCTCAAGCACGAATTTCTTATCATCTCTGCAGCCGTCAACTTTTATGAACATGTAAAACGCACCTTTCGGCGGCACGACACTCAGGCCGTCAATCTCTGCCACTCTCTTGGCCACATAATCCCTGCGTTCTCTCAGTTTATCCATCGTTTTCTTTATATGGTCCTGCGGCCCCTTCAAGGCGGCGAGATAGCCCAGCTGAAGCGGAGTGTTTGCGCACAGCCTTGCGCGGGCCTGGCGCATTATTCCGTCGCGAATATCCTCCAATTTTCCGTCTACGTCTCTTATTGCCAGATATCCAATCCGCCAGCCGGGAGCGAGATAAACCTTGGAGATGCCGTTTAAAATAATCATTGGCACGTCCTTTGCTATCTTTGCCGGCGAGACGAATTCGTTGTCATACAGCATCTTGTCGTAGATTTCATCGCTTATCATAAAAATATCATTCTCCGCGGCGATGTCCGCAATTTCCCGAATTATTCTCTCATCGTAATATGCGCCTGTGGGATTGTTGGGGTTAATCACCGCAATTGCCTTTGTCTTTCGCGATATCTTTTTGCGTATGTCATCGGGGTCAGGGTGCCAGCCGTCTTCCTCCACTGTGCGATATGTTTTGGGAATGCCGTCGTAAAATGTTGGGTACGTTATATATGGTGGATATGTGGGGCCGGGCACAAGAATCTCCTGCCCCGGGTCCAGAGCGGCGGCGAAGATGAGCATCAGGGCCTCGGTCACGCCGGTGGTGACCACTATATCATCGGTGGTTATATCCACACCGTATCCTTTTTCCTTATCCACTATGGCCTCGCGCAGTTCAAGAAGACCTTCTGAGGGTGAGTATTCGCTGCGAGAATTCATAACGGCCTCTGCTGCCGCCTTGCGTATATGCTCGGGAGTCTTAAAATCGTATTTTATCGGGTCTCCTATGTTGAGCTTGAGCACTTCGATACCTTTCTTTTCCAGCTCTTTTGCAGGAACGACCACGTCGCGTATTGCGTACTCTATTCTTTTTGAGCGAATGGATGCAGGAATCATATGCAGGGCATGGCGAGAGAAAATTTAATCGTTGTCATTCCTTACTCAAAATTGGTCGGAAGCGAAAGGAATATATATCACATTCTTATTAGGCGGTCATGCGACCAAAAGGCGCCAGATGTGATATATGAGCATCTGGGTTCCGTGGTTGCTGATATCACATTCAAATGGGGATTCGAGAAAAACTTCCCGTTAAGGGATGGACCTCTCGAATCTGACGCTCGATAGGTGTGCAGACTGCGGTCTGCCGTCGTACTATTCCCAAGCGTGTTTGGCAGATCAACTCCGGTTGATCCTGCCGGAGGCCACTGCTATCGGGCTCCGACTAAGCCATGCGAGTTTAGGGGCTCTTCGGAGCACCGGCGGACGGCTCAGTAACACGTGGACAACCTACCCTCGGGTGGGGGATAACCTCGGGAAACTGAGGCTAATACCCCATAGGTCTCAGATACTGGAAGGTTCTGAGACTGAAAGCTCCGGCGCCCGAGGATGGGTCTGCGGCCTATCAGGTAGTTGGTGGCGTAAAGGACCACCAAGCCTACGACGGGTACGGGCCCTGAGAGGGGAAGCCCGGAGATGGAATCTGAGACACGATTCCAGGCCCTACGGGGCGCAGCAGGCGCGAAACCTTCGCAATGCGCGAAAGCGCGACGAGGGGAGCCCGAGTGCCCTTCCTTCGGGGAGGGCTTTTCTGGAGCCTAAAAAGCTCCAGGAATAAGGGCTGGGCAAGACGGGTGCCAGCCGCCGCGGTAATACCCGCAGCTCAAGTGGTGGCCGCTATTATTGAGCCTAAAGCGTCCGTAGCCGGACCCGTAAATCCCTGGGTAAATCCTGGCGCTCAACGTCAGGAATTCCGGGGAGACTGCGGGTCTTGGGACCGGGAGAGGTCGGAGGTACTCCCGGGGTAGCGGTGAAATGCTGTAATCCTGGGGGGACCACCTGTGGCGAAAGCGTCCGACTTGAACGGCTCCGACGGTGAGGGACGAAGGCCAGGGGAGCAAACCGGATTAGATACCCGGGTAGTCCTGGCTGTAAACGCTGCCCGCTGGGTGTTGCCGGTCTTTCGGGGGCCGGCAGTGCCGGAGCGAAGGTGTTAAGCGGGCCGCTTGGGGAGTACGGCCGCAAGGCTGAAACTTAAAGGAATTGGCGGGAGAGCACTGCAACGGGAGGAGCGTGCGGTTTAATTGGATTCAACGCCGGAAAACTCACCGGAGGCGACCGGCACATGTGGGCCAAGCTGACGACTTTGCCCGAATAAGAGCCGGAGAGGTGGTGCATGGCCATCGTCAGCTCGTACCATAGGGCGTTCTCTTAAGTGAGATAACGAGCGAGACCCCCATCCTCAGTTGCCATCTGTCTCTCCGGAGGCAGAGCACACTGGGGAGACCGCCAGCGCTAAGCTGGAGGAAGGTGGGGTCAACGGTAGGTCAGTACGCCCCGAATCCTCCGGGCTACACGCGCGCTACAAAGGGCGGGACAATGGGTTGCGACCCCGAAAGGGGGAGCTAATCCTGAAACCCGTCCGTAGTTCAGATCGAGGGCTGTAACTCGCCCTCGTGAAGCTGGATTCCGTAGTAATCGCGGGTCAACATCCCGCGGTGAATGCGCCCCTGCTCTTTGCACACACCGCCCGTCAAACCATCCGAGTTGGCTCTAGGTGAGGCCCTGTTCTTTGGGCAGGGTCGAACCTGGGGTCAGCGAGGAGGGTTAAGTCGTAACAAGGTATCCGTAGGGGAACCTGCGGATGGATCACCTCCTAAGATCCGCGGCAGACCGCAGGCACATAACCTATCGAGCACCCTCAAAAATTTTATAATGTAAGTGAGTTATTGTCATGTATGCGCTGGAGTGTTGTTCATAAATGGTATCGATTGGGGGCTATTATAGTTCAGATTGTCATATTCCTGATCATATTTACGGCCATATATCCGGTGGCTGCACGAGATATAGATGTTGTTAATGTGGGGAATGAAACATGGAAATATGATGGTGATTACATACTCATTGAAGTTCCGGTGACAATCAAAAATGATGGGGTATATGACATAAATGATCTCTCCAGCACCATTGAGGTTAGAAATTCAAGTGCAGAGTTTCTGGCCACATCTCAGAGTTTAGGTGATATAAAAAGTGGAACTAAAAACACGATAATGGTTAAAATTCCGGTAAATCTTCGTCATTTGTATGATCTTGAATCTCCCTATTTTTATCATTTCTTCCATGCAGATAAATTTAACTTAACTTTTTCCTTATCTCTCAAATATCTTATGGACACGGTGAGTGTGAAAACCTATTATAGGAGCGTCATAGATTGGCAACCTATAATAAAAGAGTTTAAGGTAGGCGTGCCACAGGAAATTGACAGTGAAAATGGTAAAGTGATAATATATTTGCCATACACCATAAACACAGCAAGCTATCTGTGGGGTCATGCCACATTCAATGGTACGGTGAAATGTCGTGCTTTTTCTGGAACATTTAGCGCGGTATTTCCGCTTGGTAAGAAATACAGCGGAAATATGAAAATGGTTTTTAATGGTTCTCACCTTGAAACCCTTGTAACAGAAAGTCAAATGATGTGGATAGATGGGAAAATTGGAATAGCTGGAATTGAGGTACCTATGAACACCACATATATGTGGGGGGCACCGCTCAATAATCTTAAGTTTGAAGTGCTTAATAATGGTACGGTTCATTATTCATTTACTAACGATGCATCATTTGCCTTGAATCTGCACATAAAGAAGCAATATTACTACAATAACACCATGGTGTACCAATCGGAGGAAAGCCTTCATGTTGAGCCCGGGACTTCAGTGAATCGCTACGAGCCTATAAATGTTGGCCAGCCGGTTGATAAGCTCATAATAACTATTTATGATAACAATACAGGAGTGTATTATCAGAAGGTGATAAACTTATGAAACTGCTACGTACCATATTCACCGCAATTGCGCATTCCCTGGTGTACATAGGCATACCCCTTGCCCTTATTTATGCGTTGAACGCAAATTACCCCGGCCTGTTAGAAGCCAGGTACGTAAGGTTTGTTCATATAGCAATCTTACTCGGAATTCCAATAGTGGTGATGTACGCGCTTGCGGACCTTACCTCCGGCATAAAAAGCATGATTTTTGAAATAATCGCACTGGTCCTGGTGATCATCTACACGTTTATGATTCTGGGAATGGGTAGCACCGAGTTAACGTATCAAAATGTGAAGATTTACCTTTTCTATCCCGTGCTTCTTTACATTGTGATATTGGGCATAGCCATACGCTTTCCCTCGGCGGTGTTCAAGTACCTCGCCGAGCGAGAGCAGAATCCACCGAGCGTCGGAGAAGTGTAGTTTTCTCTCTAACATTTTCGGACGAAAATATGGCACTGAGCACCGCCACGCCGGCAGCACCCGCCGCAATCACTTCAGCGACGTTTTTTTCAGTTATGCCCCCTATGGCAACCACAGGGATATTAACGCTGCTCGCGAGCTCTTTAAGCGTCTGCACACCTATCACCGGAGCGTCTTTGGAAGGAGACGGGTATATGCTCCCCACGCCGAGATAATCCGCGCCTTCTTTTTCGGCGCTTTTTGCAGATTCGACGCTCCTCACAGTGGCTCCGATTATCAGGTTAGGTGCAAGCTCTCGCACATCTTTAACGGGCAGGTCCTCGGCCCCTAAATGCACACCGTCCGCATCGGATAGGAGCGCGACATCTACCCTGTCATCGACGATGAACAGAGCATCGTACTCGCGTGTTAGTCCCCTCACCTTTCTGGCAATTTGCAAGCATTCTCTATCTCCCGTGCCTTTCATTCTCAGCTGCACCGTGGTGGCGCCACCCTGCAGTGCCTTTTCTGCGAGAGCCGGAGCATTTTTTGAATCGGGAAGTATGACGTAGAGCCTGAGCTTCTCGGTGAGCATACTTGCAGATAAGAAAAGGTTTTATATTTATTTGCCGAATATGGGCGCATGCAGACATCACTGTTCTCGTTTGACAGTGCGGGAGACAGCTTGGACGATAAGATTCGTGAATGCAAAAAATGCGGACTGTGGAAAACCCGTACACATGCGGTGCCCGGTGAGGGCGGATTTCGCAAAAAGGTTATGTTTGTTGGCGAGGCACCCGGCAAATGGGAAGATATAAAGGGCCGGCCGTTCGTGGGCGCGGCGGGCAAGTATCTTGACGAGCTGCTTGCCACGATAGGATTGAGCCGGGACGATGTGTACATAACCAACATTGTAAAATGCAGGCCTCCCAACAATCGCGACCCCACTGACGAGGAGATTCGCGCGTGCGCGCCGTATCTTGAATGGCAGATTGAGCATATGCGGCCCCGGGTAATATGCCCGCTTGGCCGCTTCTCTGCAAAGTTCATACTCGAGAAATTCGGGTTTACCATGAAAAGTATCACTGCGGCGCAGGGTAAGATATATCGCGGAGACATAATAATCATACCAATGTTCCACCCCGCCGCCGCATTATATCACGGAAAATGGAAGCCGGAGCTGGAAAAGGCGTTTGCCACGCTGAAAAGCGTTCTTGATGACATGGAAAACTAGTTATACTCTCAGGAATTTTTGTACGTGTGAAGATATACGGGAACATACTGCTGCGAGACGAGTTTTTTAAGGGCACTGTGGAGATAAAAGACGGTATTCTTGTAGGAGTGTGGCGCGAAAAAAGAGAGTATGATTTACGAGGTACAGTCATACCCACATTCGTGAACATGCACACACATCTCGGCGATTCGTGGTACCCGGAGGAGCCGCAGGGCACGCTGGAAGAGGTTGTGGGCCCCGGTGGGCTCAAATTCAAAATTCTAAAAGATGAGGAAAAGGTGAAGGAGGGAATCAGAGCCGCACTTAGAAAAATGGAGCGGTGCGGAGTATCGCATTTTGTGGATTTTCGAGAAGGGGGCGCCCGCGGCGTGCAGCTCCTTGCAGAAGCGCTGGAGGGATCTTTGCTCCATGGCATAATTCTCGGCCGTGGCGGGCTGTGGCACGGCGCGGCGGGCATATCTGTGAGCAGCATATCCGACGTTGAAAGAGAAGAGATAGAAGAACTGCGTGCTCTTGCCCGAAAAAATGGCGCACTGTTCGCAATGCACGCCTCGGAGAACAGAAGAGAGCGGATAGATGATGTGCTCGCTCTTCATCCAGATTTTCTGGTGCATCTAACCTCCGCGCCCTCCGAGGATTTAAAGCGTGTGGCCGAGGCGAATATTCCGGTGGTGATAACGCCGCGAGCAAACGCGTTCTGGGGCATATTTCCGGATATTCCTCTTATGCGGAATGCGGGCCTGAAGCTCGCGCTGGGCACGGATAACGGAATGATTGCATCGCCCTGCATGTTCCGCGAGATGGAGTTTGCGTATCGCCTTGCCCGGCTGCGGGGCGGTGTGGCGCCGGAAGAGATAATAAAAATGGCCACTATTCGGGGAAGAGAAATTTTGGGCATAGATGATAATTATGAAGGCGCACCTGCCCGAGTTATCGTGTTCAAGGGAATTATGACACCGTACGAAATCGTGACGCGTGCGGGGGTGGAGGATATAAAGATTAAAGTTTTTTAAAACGCCTTAACGCTCATTCTATCCTCTTTCAGGTTCAGTATTGCCACCTTGCCCGGGTCCGGGTTGAAATTCATCATTTTCTGGTACTTTGTTTGCTCCTGCCACGCCGACGCGTTGACCATGTGCACGCCGTGGTACATGGCGTAGGAGAAAATGTGCACGTGTCCGGTTATAAGAACATCGGGCACGGTATCAATAACCAGATAATCGCGGGGCGTGGGCACGATGGGCACTTTCTCCCCGTACACAGGGGATAGATGCCGCATATCCAGCATATATTGCATAATCTCAGTGGTTTTGGTATAATCCATTCCGGGTATGAGCTCTACGAGATTGTTCAAACTCGCGCCGTGATACATCATAAAACGATATCCGTGAATGGTGAATGTGGTTGGGTTGCTGAGCAGTTCCACGTTGCCGTTGAACATCTTTTCAATCTCTCTGGGCAGTGCCGGCTGCGGCTCGGCGTTGCGCACCAGATCATGGTTCCCGGGAATGATTACCATCTTGATATAATCGGGCACTTCGTTCAGATACTCGGCAAGTGCCTCATACTGCTCAAATATGTCGAGTATGGTCAGTTCTTCTTCCTGATGCGGGTACACGCCTATTCCGTCCACAACATCTCCCGCGATGAGAAGATACTTTATTTTGCCCGCTTCGCCCTCTCCCTTTTTCAGCCATTCCAGAAACTTTTCCCATCGCTCTTTGATAAACGTTTTGCTACCTACATGAATGTCTGAAATTATTGCCACCGAGATATCTTCTTCTATTTTTCTGTTTCCTCGTGCCATGCATCCAGGTCTTACAATTTCATCCACGTATAACATTTTTCGCGACTCTGAGTACTTCCCAACCACGCCGATAACTTCATCGTTCAGAATGAACTCTGCGTTTCTTGTTAGGCATTTTATCTCTCCAGAGAGGTCTTCCAGCTTAAATATAATGGAACCTTTTCTCGTGGTGCTCACATCGGATACTATTCCAATGGTGGCAGCTTTTCCCTCTGTAAGCCGTGCAATGCTCACTGCATTCTGCATCTGCACTCTGCTGGATATTATCTTTGAAAGCTTTCTGAATCTGTCTTCGAATAACCTTTTGAATTCTATAGCGTCACCGGTGCCCCGCATTTCCACACTGGCATCCATATCTATTTTAAAATCCCAACCGTACTCGGATGCAGGCTTTGGGATATGTGAGGTGGTGTTTTTTCTCACGGAAAGATTTGTAGGCTCTATGATATCCCGGTATTTGACATGGGGACGGTTGCTAAATTTGTTTATGAATTTAGGGAGATAATTCATTCCGCCTTTCTCCACTATGTAGCCCACAACCTCCGGCTCAACAAGTATGCCCTTTTCAAGCAGAGCACTGAGAATAAGGTCTTTTTCGCTCATCGCACATACCTAATCAGCGGTTGAAGATAAATGTTTTTGTTTTGTATCACTGTATATTGAAACAATCATTTTTAGCAACAGAAGAATGTATATCAGCAACAGCATGGTGCTCATGTTGATTGAGATATAAGCTCCACTGATTTTTAGATGAATATGTGACACGAGCAGCTGCAAATATACTATGGTAGCAATCACCGATAGTGCGGTGGGAATAGAAGAGTACTTTGTATAGAGAGTGATTATTGAGAATGTGAAGAGTAACAGGAAATAAATCATGGTAATCGTTGCAGTGGAAGGGCTAATTACAGTGGGATATTTTGTCATTATCGCTCGAAGTGCAGCAAATGGAGCAATGACGTAAATCATAAAATATATGGCTATTTGCACGTCTTTTCTCATGAACCCACCTCCCCATAATTTAGAGTGTACTGTATGCCATATTCAGGCATGTAAAGCACCATACTTATGCCCTTTATATCCGGGGTTAACAGGGCAATGGGTATGTTTGCAGATGCCCCAGCTTTTGTTACTATCACTTTTGTGAATTCGGAGGTGCTATTTGCATTATATACAGTGCCCTTTATGGTAAGCTTAAGTTGGTGCATCATATTGTTTTTAAATCCCAGCATCAGGTACGGTGTTCCGTTAATTATCTTCTGGTATATATGAAGGTGGGATAGGGGTGGAATCCATGTATAGTGGACGAGGCCATGGACTTTAAATGCGCCGGTAATGAGAGTATAGTGTATCTCCCAATTGTCGCTGTGTGTGAGTAGAAAATTGCAGTTGCGGGATAGATGAAGAATCGCCATGGATTTTTTGTCAAATACCACGTTTGTGATACCTGAGGCAATGGTACCCTGAGAATCGGTGACGTTGAGTTTCATTTTTGCAGATAACGGAATCGGAAGTTTTGAGATGAAATACGGTATTTTTATCAAATCACCTGTGATTTTAATCTGGCTCTTGTAGAATGTGAACGTGTAAATCAGGGGGTTCCATGATATGTTTCTTGTATATCGTGCAGTGAAATCTGCTATGTACCAGTAATGGGCATTGATGAATATGTTAATTGTGAATTTGCCCCGGTGGAATATGTAGTACGTGCCGAGTTTCCTGTATATTTTTGTCAGATTCATGGTCAAAACGAACGTTTTTTCGTAAGTTTTCAGCGCTGGAATCTGAGAAATCGTGAATGTGTGCTGATAAATCACCGAAGTGCCGTTTTTCAGAACGAAGAATATGCTCACGTTGGATATGGGATAAAGCCCGCCGTTGTTGATTTTCACCGGAAACGCTGTAACTAAATTATCTCCCTGCAGAGTGAAACCGTTGCTTCTCACCGCTCCCACATCGAAGCTCACATCGACGTTTGCGGCAGAGTAAATCACGCTGAAGAACAGAGCTGCGATTAACAGGTTGATTACTGTGAGTGCCACCTTCATAGTTGAAAGGTTTGCGGGAATATATATAAAATCTTACGAGAGATTATTTCTCGATATAATCAAATTTGAGAATCACCAGAGAATCGTGGCACGGGCACCCAACGTAACTTCATATTTTTCCGCGCCTGCGGGTGCGGAGCATTCTCCGAACACTATTGCCGAGTTGCCAAACAGAGCCATGCTCGCATTCGGGCACTCTTCCAGAAATGCACGCAGCTCATGGCTCATCAATCCCAGTGCAAAAGAGAAATCTCGCCCTATGTGAATCGCGTTCTCGAACGAAGGCCGTGCTGCAAATTTTCTCATTGCGCGCTTGCCCAGAGTTCTGAGAGTGGCGCGCATTTCTTCGTTGCTCAAAATTTCCGAAGTTTCGATTTTCTCTCCGAATACCAAGAGCGTGATTTTTCCATCATATGGAATGCGGTCCACGCGCCCGTACGGCTGCACGCCCGCCCTGCGCCTGAACGTGAACCCACCTTCGTACTCACTCGCAACATCGCCCAGTCCGGTGCCCGCTTTGAGCTCTGCCTCGTGGGCAATCTTTGCCGCATAATAGTACGTTTTTCGATATTTTGCAGCCAGCGCCAGCGAGGTGCTCAGGGCAATCGCACCGCTCATGCCGAACCCCTGCGCCACCGGCAGCATGCTCGTGCTCTTGATGGTACCTCTGAACCCGTACCGTGAGGCAACGTATTTCTGAATAATACCGTCAATTTCCTTGTCGTTGAGTATTACCCTCTCCGGGCCCTCTTCTATCTCAGTTATTGCGCCGGGCGCCACGCACACTCCAACGCCCCGCGAACCGCGCAGGTGCATTTTCTCAGAGGATACAATATCAAAGAACAGCGTGATACTGCCGGGCGCATGCGCTCTATATTTCATTTGCAACCCTCATCATAATTTCCCGCGCAATTTCGCTTTTGGTGCCTGCCACCTCAACCACATCTTTTTCGGTTATTATGTGCACCCTGCTCTCTTTTTCCTTCACCTCGCTCAGATTATTTGCCACCACCATGTTCAGGTTGTATCTTCTCATTCTATCTTTTGCCTCCTCGATGAGCTGCTGAGAATCAAATTCCGCTTTGAATCCCACCAGATAGCCGTGGTATTTTTTGCGCAGCGCCTCAAGGAATTTCGGCACTTTTTTCAGTTTCAGGGTGCGTGCCTGCTCAAACTCTATTTTTCCGCTTTTGGGTTCCGGAGCGAAGTCGGGAAGTGCGGCGGGCACGATAATCGCATCGTATTTCTCTGCCACGATTTTATCAATTCTCCCAATAAGGGATTCCACGGTGGTGAATCTCTCCACGGGTATGTACTCGGGCACGCTCACAGAGTGCAGGCCCATCAAAAGATGCACGGTGGCGCCCATGAAATACGCCTCTTTTGCAATCTCAACCGCGGTGCGTCCCGTCGATAAGTTGGTGATTATCCGAAACTCGTCAATGGGCGCATATCCCGCTCCGCCGACAATCAGAATCTTCTTATCCTGCAGTGCGCCGAGAGAATGAATCACTTCCGCGGTGATTCGCTCCCTGCCCGGCAGTTTCATCTCGCCCTCCTCGTATTTCGGCTCTACCACACGTGCAAATCCTTTCAGTTTTTCTATGTTTTCTTTGAGCATGGGATTGGTGTACATTTTCTCGCTCATGGCCGGCACGAATATGCATTTGCGCAGGTTGGCAAGTATGAGAGTGCTCACCGCGTCGTCGGCTATGCCGCATGCCGCCTTGGAGATTATATCCCCGGTGGCGGGAGAGACCAAAATGATATCGAACTCTTCCAGATGCTCGTCCATTCCGCTGAGCTCCGTGATGGGCTCGTGCCCGGTGGCAAACAGAAGCGCATCTTTGCCTATGAATTTCCCGGCGCTGTGAGTCATATACGGATACACTTCCGCACCGTAGCGAATCAGCTCACGGGCCACCTTCACCGCTTCAACCGCCGCGATGCTGCCCGTGACGGCAAGTGCGATTTTTTTTCCGCCCAGATGGTTTCCGCGAGCGTAGCGTATTCTGTCAGATGGATGCATACATATGCAATGCGATGAAGGTTAATAAAATCTTCTGGCAAAATAATGAAAAAATGGATTATGCACTCTCTTCTTTTGCATCTCCTGAGCGCTCCACGCCTCCTTTCAGCACCTCTTTTATGAACAGCGAGAGAACGGCCAAAATCAGAAACACCACGGCCGCTCCGGAAAACAGCACCTCATACGCTTTGCTGGTGGGTATCTGCATCACGTACGGAGGTACGGGCAGGTGAATCACCGTGTAATACGTGGCCATCACCGTGCCCGCTATGGCCGGGCCCCACGTGGCTCCGAAGTTGCGAAACAGGCTGTTGGCGCCGGTGGCCACACCCATAACGCGCCGGTCCACACTGAATATGAGCACGTTGATGAGTGAGACGTTCATTAGAATTATGCCCACGCTCACCACCACGGTCATGGCTATGAAGTTCCACAGCTCCACCGAGGTTGCGTACTTTGCGAGAAGCAGCAACCCGAAAAATGCGGTTAGTGAGCCGAGCACTGCGAAGAATCGCACTCCCAGTTTAAGCATCAGCTTGCCCGCGAGAGGTGCGACGATGAGCACGGCCACCGCGCTGGGAGTCATTAGCAATCCCGTGTCCAGAACGCTCTTTCCGAATCCGTAGGGTTGAGGCATCTGTAGAATATACGTATTTGCCTGGCTCATCATCTGTATGCCGAATCCCGCCATCATGATGCCTATGTTTGCGAGCATGGGATTGCGCGCGGATATCACACTTATCGGAATAAGAGGGCTCTCCGCCCTGCGCTCCCAGAGAAAAAGCGCGATGAACGATATTGCGGAGATTACAAATAATGTAATGGTCTGTTTATCCTCCCAGCCGATTGTGGGTGCTCGTGTGACTGCCACCAGCGCGGGTACCACGAATAATATCAGAAGGAGCGCGCCGGGAAAATCAAATTTGGTGCGGGTCACGTACCTGCTTTCTCTGATTATGATGAACGCGGCGATGAACATCATTATCGCAAAGGGCACCACGGAGTGGTAGGTCCAGCGCCAGCCGTAGTTCTGGGATATGTACGCGCCCAGCGGCAGCGCAATCACCATGCCCACCGCGAACATTGCGCTTATAAGTCCCTGCACCTCCGGCACCATCTCTGGCGGAAACTCCTCTCTCACCAGGCTGAATCCAAGGGGAAAGATGGACATTCCCACGCCCTGCAGGCCGCGAGAGAACAGCAG
The DNA here is from genome assembly GCA_013154005.1 of Methanobacteriota archaeon. GTDB lineage: Archaea > Thermoplasmatota > Thermoplasmata > Thermoplasmatales > Aciduliprofundaceae > JAADDK01. The sequence continues at coordinate 3,839 of JAADDK010000097.1, read as the reverse complement.
CCACTGGTACGTGGGTGCGAATCCGTTCATGGTCACACCCGCAGTGTAAAACGTGAGCGCGATGAGAAACATTCTGCGCTTTCCGAACATATCACCCAGTTTACCCATCACCGCCACACTGACCGTGCCAACCAGAAGATACATTGAAAGAATCCAGCTTGCATCACCGGGTGTGATGCCGAAATCTTTCTGAATTGTGGGAAGTGAGGGTATAAGCACTGCCTCAGTGTACATCACCAGAAGTGGAAGAAGAACGAACACTGCCATGGCCCTCTTTGCATATTTCAGGTCGTATATTTCCTCGTGCATTGTTCGGGGAATGGGTGCGCGCTATAAAAAAAGATAAGGTTCTTTGCGGCAAATGTGCAACTTTGAAAAATCACAAATTTATTTATTCACGATGCCATGCGCAAATATGGACGAGGCCATGAAGATAGTTGAAGCGGTGCTTTTTTCCACGGACCGGCCCATGAGAGTGGGCGAAATCGCAAAGATTGGCGGATTGCGAAGTGAGGAAGTGAGCAAGGCCATGCGCAAGCTTCGCGAGGAATACGAGCAGCGGGACGGGGCGATAGAGATAGTGCGCATAGGGAACAAATACGTTATGCAGCTGCGCGATGAGTACGTGAATTACGGGTACAGTGTGGGAAAGAAGGAGATGAATGACGACGTTCTGAAAACTCTGGCAATTATAGCGTATTATCAGCCCATCACCCAGCGAAAGCTCAGAGAGATGCTGGGCACCAAAGTGTATCAGCATGTGGACGAGCTGAAAAAGCGGGGCCTGATTTACGGCAAGAAATCCGGGCGCACGGAAATTCTGCGCACCACCAAGCGCTTCAACGAGTATTTTGGCATAGACGCCTCGAGACCTGAGGAGATTAAAAAATTCTTCGAGAATGCAGGAGGTGAAAAAAAATGACTAATGTTCTCGTTATCGGAGCGGGTGGCAGAGCGCATGCAATTGCGGCTGCACTCAAAAGGAGCGGTGCCACCATATACGCGGTGATGAAGCATCGCAATCCCGGAATTGCACGGCTCGCGGAAGATGTGGTAATTGGCAATCATGATGACCCGGAGTTTGTCACCGGCCTGAAATGGGTTCGGGACGGCATCATAGATTTTGCGTTTATCAGTCCGGAGGCACCGCTCATAAACGGTATGGTCGATGCTCTGGAAGCGCATGGCGTTCCCTCGGTGGGACCGAAAAAGAATGCCGCTATTGTGGAGGGTTCAAAAGAATTCACCCGCGAATTGATGCATCGCCACGGCATTCCGGGGGGTGTGGAGTATCACACGTTCACGGACCCGGAGCGACTGGAAGAATTTTTGATGGATTACGATAAGCAGTTTGTTGTCAAACCCATCGGCGTCACGGGTGGCAAGGGCGTGTGGGTTATGGGCGACCATTTCTCCACGAAGGAGGAGGGCATTGAGTATGCGAAGCGCGTGCTGGAAAATAGAATTGGCGGCGAGGCAAAGGTTCTGATTGAAGAGAAACTGGTGGGCGAGGAATTCACCCTGCAGGTGTTCACTGACGGCCGGGAAGTGCGTCCCATGCCGCTGGTGCAGGATTTCAAGCGCGCGTACGAGGGCGATAAAGGACCGAACACCGGAGGAATGGGCTCTTACAGTGCGGCGGACCATCTCCTGCCTTTTGTGAGCGAGGACGAGAGGGCGGAGGCGCTGGATATCCTGCAAAAAATCATAGACGCTCTGCACTCGGAGGGTCGAGAGTACCGTGGGGTGCTTTACGGCCAGTTCATGCTCACTCCCGCGGGTTCTAAGGTGGTTGAGCTCAATTGCAGATTCGGAGACCCGGAGGCCATGAACGTTCTCTCAATACTTGACAGCAATCTTGTGCACGTGGCAGATGGCATAATTAACCGCGAGCTGCCGGAAGTGCGCTTTAAAAATCTGGCCACTGTGGTGAAATACGTGGTGCCGGAGGGCTACGGCACTGCACCCGTGAAAAATGCGGAGATTACTGTGAACGAAGAGGCTATCAGAAATGAAGGGGCGCTTCTATATTATGCGTCGGTCAATGAGGAAAACGGAAAAATTTACACCACCACATCTCGCTCTCTGGCGGTTGTGGGGCTGGGCGCGAGAATCGAGGATGCAGAGCGCATTGCAGAGCGCGCACTTGGGCACATTCAGGGTCGCGTGTTTTCAAGGCACGACATAGCCAAGAGAGAGGTTATTGAGGAAAAAGTGAAGCGTATGAAGCGGTTAAAAACCTCTCCATAACTTATTTTTGTGTGAATAAGTGGAAATTTTAAATATGAGTGCCGTAATACCTCGTGCATGAGTGCAACAGCAAAATTTGGAAGGGTTTCCCTCATTGTAGCGGCAGTGATAGTGTTTTCAGCGTTTTTCATACCCGGAGGAACAGCGCAGTCTATCAATCCCCATGAGCATGAGTTGCTCGCAAATATCGGTGGGATGAATGTGGCGTATCATTATCTATCTGCGAAGGAGATGCAGGAACTTAAAAATGCAGTGGGTGTGAGAGAACCGAATAAGAATTACAACAAGATTATTGACGGTCATGGAACTGGACTGGCACCGCCCTCTGAGAGTGAGTGGCAGCATATGGTAAATCACCTTAAAGTGGCGGATGCAATATCGGGTGTGAGAGTTACCCGTGGTTCTGTTGATCTTTCAAAGGAGAAATATTTCCCGCCGATAGGCAATCAGGGGCAGCAGGGCTCCTGTGCGGCGTGGGCAGTCAATTACTACGCACATACCTTTATAGAGGCGGAGGACCATGACTGGGATGCGGCCAGCGGAAACAGAAGTTATCTGATGAGCCCGGCATGGACATACAATATGATTGATGGGGGGGTGGACCAGGGATCCACATTTACGGATAACGCCATGGTTCTCAAAACATGGGGCTCTGCAAGCATGGCAACCATGCCCTATATGGATTCAAAGCATACGGGCATAGGCGGACCCAGAGCAATGCGCGAGGCACCGGAGCATAAGATTCAGGATTTCTATTTTATCAATAACACCGGGCAGAGCATGATTAGCGAAATCAAAGCCCTAATTGACAAGGGTATACCCGTGACCTTTGGAATAGATGCTGATGTATTTGATTCTGCATTTTCGGATGGAAATTATATCATATCTTCTCAGGAATATTCTTCTGATTTGCAGCCCAACCATGGTCAGACCATCATAGGGTACAATGATTTCATTACCGATGACGGCGATGTGGGTGCGTTCAAGATAGCCAATTCATGGGGTGCCGGCTGGGGTGACAAAGGATTTTACTGGGTCACTTACAAAGCATTTTACGAAGAGGTAGATTATGATAACCAGGCAGTGCCCATGTACATGGTCGATATCCCACACTATCAGCCCAAGCTTCTGGGTGTTTGGGAGTACAATGGTACCGTGGAGATGAATGTGAACATATCATTTGGAATTCAGACTTCCAGCGGATTCAAAACCCTCAATGTGTTTTACAAGCATGAGATGCCCGGTGTGCACGTGCCTTTCCCGCAGGTTATGGCATTCGACCTCACTCCTTTCTACCAGGACTTTGAGAATGGTTCCACAAACATATCTCTTGTGATAACAAATACCAGTGCAGTTCAGGGTACGGTGTATAAGTTCTACGTGGAGAAGTATGGAACCACATATACTCCTGGAATGCCTCAGGAGATGTCTCGGAACGCGATATCTCTTCCCGCATCTTTGCCCTGCAATGCCACAGTGGATTTCAAACCATACTCTCCTATATCTCTTGCAACTGCAATGGATACTAATTTGCTAACTTTCATGAACACCACATCTGGCCAGAGCGGCTGGGTTGCGGTGCCCTATGA
>JAADDK010000107.1 GCA_013154005.1 Methanobacteriota archaeon | reverse complement strand
GTGATAAGTGAAGGCCATGTAGTTGCACAGTACAAGCGTTCATTACCTATCTCTTCTCAAAGTTTTTATACCTGCAAAGTATTATACCTGAAGGGTATAAAATGAAATTCTACGACAGAGAGAAGGAGATGGAGATACTTCGCAGAGCCAAGCGTGTGGCGATAATAGGGAGGCGGAGAGTGGGCAAGACTCGGCTGGTGGAAGAGACCCTGCAACCAATAACACTCTTCATTCCCGGCGAGAAGAACGAGGCGATAATAGCAAGAGAATGGGTTGATGAGATAAAGAGAAAGAGATACATTCCTGAGAGTTTAAGCACAATGAAGGATGTTGTGGAGTTTCTGATGAGGGAAGGAGAAACAATATTCATAGACGAGCTGCAGAATGCGATGAAAGTTAATCCCTCTTTTCTGTATGATTTGCAGAGGTTACTGGATAAGTACAGGGATGCAAGGGTTGTAGTGACCGGCTCGCTAATAAGCATGTCCAAGAAAATGATTGAGAGCTACCGTGCTCCTCTGTACGGCAGGTTTGATTACACCATTAAGCTCAGAGAATTAGATTTCCGCACAGTGTATGAGATAATGAGGGATTTGGGGTACGGAATAGAAGATGCCGTGGTTATGTGGTCTGTATTCGGAGGACTGCCCAAGTACTATGAGACGCTGGAGCATTTTCAGGTGGGTGTGTACGATTTCATAAGGATGATGTTCTACGAAGAGCCGTATCCGATGCTCAGCGAAGTTATGCTTATGCTCAAAGAGGAACTGGGTAAAGAATACAAAACATATTTCAGCATACTTCAGGCCATAGCGGATGGAAATTACACAATAGGAGAGATTGCAGGATACATGGGTGTTAGAAGCACGGACATAAGCAAGTACATGGCTGCGCTTTTGAACGATTATGAGCTGATTACTCGCAGGAAGAATGCCTTCGATAAGGGAAAATACAGATATTATATTGCGCAGAACCTCATAGATTTCTGGTTCAGAACAGTGTGGAAGAATTATTATAAGTTTGAAACGAAGGAAGTGAGATTCTCGGAGGAAGATGTGAGAAATTATGTTGGCAGGAAATATGAAGCCCTGGTGGAGCAGTTTATACCAGAATTGTTACCGTTCAGTGTGAAGAGCACGGGGAAATACTGGGGCAAGTACCTGGGAAAAGAGAAAGGTAAAGAGAGCTTTGAGGTGGACATACTGGCCGTGGGTGAGAAGGATATAGCTCTGGTTGAAGTAAAGTGGTCCGAGATGAGCGCGAGGGATATCCAGAAAGAGATGGAAAAGCTGAAAAAGAGGGCAGAGGCGATTAAAGACGATAGAGAGAAGCACCTTATCCTGGTGGCAAAAAAGGCGAAAAAAATGGATAACGTGTATGATTTAAATGATATAGAACTACAGGTAAGCAGGTGAATAAGTGTTTATCAACTCGCTCGTGCATTGGGTGGTGATAAAGTTCGGAAATTAAATTATAAATAAATCTTCCCTTATCCGTGTGCGGTGATATGAATGGAATTTGAAATACTCTCAAGTCGGGGCAAAGTGAAGATAAGCGGTGGAGAAAACGAGGTTATCATTCCTCCGTATCCGAAGATGATACATCCTCCGCAGATGTTTAATGAGCCTATGGTGGCAGAATTAAAATGGAACGGGTACAATGTGCGCACGTTCGGGATTGGGGCAGATATTGTAAGCATTCTGCGCGGTGGCAGGCCCGATGACCGTACCCGGGACATGATTCTGGAGCACTATGGTGATAAAATACGGCGGTTTTTCGAAGAGCATGGCAACATGGTTCTGTGCGGCGAGGTCATCGGCAAGAAAACCATGGCCAAGTACAAGGCGGTGGAGTTTGATTATCTCATATTCGACATAATCGAGCTTGGCGAAGAGCCGCGGTTTCTGGGACATGAGGAGAAAAAGAAGCTCATAGAAGAATACGGATTCAACTATGTGGGCGATGTGGGGGTGTTTGATAGTTATGGTGCTGTGCTGAAAAAGCTGAGCGAGCTGCCCGGCCCGGAACACGGCGTGGAGGGTGTGGTGCTCAAGGCTCTTGATGGCAGTTACATATTCAAGCTCAGGTACGATATGCATCCGGATATGTTCAGGTCCAAAATCAACGAAGAGTGGCGCAGAAGAGAGCGCAGGGAAGAGGTGATATTTGCGCATTTCATTCAGGGCTATCCGGAGGAAGAGCTGGGGCTTATGCGCGGGATCTCCATCGACGAGTTCAGGGAGATTGAGCGGGAGATGGAATCATTCTATTCTGTGCCGCCGGATGAGCTGGAGCGCAGGGCGCAGGAAGTGAGCGAGCGTTTATACCGCATGCTGGAAAGCGCGGGTGAGTTCGACGATGAGATGAAGGCCCGGCTCCGCAGGGTTGTAAACAGATACGTGGCAAAAGAGTTAAAGAAAGCAAAGAAGCACACTGGCCGGTGATTTCTCATTTCTTCTTTTGTGTTTTGCAAATAGAGTGTTATTTATGAAAAAACAATCATAACATGAATGATTCATATGAAGATTGATTTTATAGACAGAGTTTAAGAGATAAAGAGATTGTGAGAGCATATTTGCGAAATTACTACGGCAGGGTGGGCGCGTGGTGGAACCGCAAAGGCGACGAAATAGATGTGGTGGCGCTTTCTGAAGACGAAATATTATTTGGCGAGGTGAAGTGGAGAAACAGAAAAATTGGATGTAATGTGATTGAATCTCTAATTGAAAAATCCGAGCTTATTGGTGGGGAAGTTCCGAAGAAAAGGAAGTATCTCGTTGTCTCAAAGTCGTGATTCTCTTTAAAGTGCAGGGAGAGAATGAAAAATGAAGGCATAATCTACTGGGATTTGAGCGCTCTGGAAAAAATGATTCTTGGGAAAAAGCTAAGAGAAGAAAAATCTTCTCAAGTCTTCTTTTAAGTTTGTTCTGGGTTCGAATCCCAGTGCCCCCACTTTCTCTATACTCGCGTAGGACCTTTTTATATCGCCGGGTCTTGGCGGGCCGTGCTTGATTTCCACCTTTTTGCCGCTTATTTCTCTGATGATTTCTGCAAGGGCGTTGATGCTCGTCTCCTTTCCCGTGCCGCAGTTGTACGCACCGGTGGCCTTTTTGGTCATCACGAGTTTGATTAGCTGCACCACATCGTGCACGTTCACGAAGTCCCGGGTCTGCGTGCCGTCGCCGTCGATAACCAGCGGCTGGCCGTGCTTTGCTCTGTCTACAAATATTGAAATCACGCCCGAATACGGGTTTTTCGGGTCCTGCCTCGGAGAAAAGATGTTAAACGGGCGGATGGATGCGACTTTTATGCCGTATAATTTGCCGTACAGCAGTGCGTATCTCTCCCCCGTGAGCTTGCTCAGCCCGTACGGGCTTTCCGGGTTTTTGGGGTGCTCTTCGTCTATCGGCAGATACGCGGGCTGGCCATAGATTGCCGCGGAAGATATGTATATGAATTGCTCGATATCGTGTTTTCTCGCATACTCAAGAAGGTTAATCGTGCCGAGTATGTTGTGGGTTGAATCTTCTTTTGGGTCTTCCACGCTTTTCACCACGCTGACCTGCGCGGCGCAGTGGATTATTCCCTCAATCTCATAATTCTTCAGAAGCGGTTCGAAATCTTCCCGGATGTCTTTTACTATTTCCGTGTACTTTGAGGCTCTCCAGTCCATACCCACCGAGTTATTGAACTCTTCTTTGAGATATGAGCCGACCTGCCCGCTGGTGCCGGTGATCAGGATCATAGACGGTGATGTGCATGGGGATTTATTAATGTTCTGTGTAATTAGTACAATCTATTTTGTAAAACCTCTTATAGGTGTATGAATACGGGGTTTGACCCTGCGAAGCGGCATGTGGGGATTTTGGAAAGCTTAATCATATAAAGTTTTGCGGAGAAAGAGGTAGAAAGAGATGTAGGGGGTGAAGCGTGGTTACCAGTATCAGTACTTTTTAACCAGTAATGGTGGAAATTAAGCTCATTACATGTATACTGTGGTTATAGGAGACGGAAAACTAAAAATAGAATACTTAGAAGGGGATGGGGGGGGTAGGCAACCTAACATAGTACCACGAGCGTGAAATCCACACAAGGTTTAAGAAAAAGATTGAAAAGTCACAGCAAACTATCGAATATTTGAGGGAATAGTTTCAGAGGAAGTATGTGGAAATGGAAATATTGAAAAGGAAAAAACGAAGAATTTTTGTTCACATATCCGTGCAGGTTTCTATATGCAACATAGCGTAACAAAAGATTTTGCAAACAAAAAAATATAAATATATTGTTCGTCACCATATAAGGTGATGAAATCTGAAAGCGTTAAGTGGCATTCTTGGTATCATCTGTTGGTGTTATTTCAGATGGTTCGTGAGGGTTATATTTCTGTAAGTGTGAGAGATTATTACATGCATGTGCAATCTGACACACAGATTCTTCCCCCTTATTTTGAGGGGTTAATTCCTACTTTTAAGAAGCTCTCTCTTAAGAGAATCTCAAATGATTTTGGTAAGTTGTATCGTATGGGATTTCTCAGCAGAAAACGTATACCCAGAGAAGTAATGTATAATGGGAAGAGAGTTACTAAAGGTTATGAATATTCATACTCACTCACTAACAATGGAGTCAATTATATGTATTATAAGTCCAAAGAGATATGGAAAGGAAGCATTAAAAATGAATCAAGAGCTAAAAACTGGTCTTATTATCCGGCAGCACTTGGGTGTTACAAAAAAAAGGTGATAGAATTGCAGAGAACTCTTGAGAGAAAGGAGAGATTAATTGAAGAAACTGCCTCAGTGTTCCGTGAATATAAACAGGAAAACGAGGGGTTACAATCTGAGGTGGCCCGTCTTAGGGCTGAGGTTAAGGAATTAAGAGAATATAAAGAAAATGCGGAAATAGTGATTAGTCTATTGAAAGAAATTGTTGTGAAGGTTGCAAATGGAAGGACAT
>JAADDK010000095.1 GCA_013154005.1 Methanobacteriota archaeon | reverse complement strand
AATCGCCCTCAGATTTCTGTTCATCTTCATGCTCCCGTGTATGTTTTTTTGGTACTTATTTCTAACTCCCATTTCGATATAGAACACACAGATGTGAGATTGCGTATGGTTCTGCGCGGGCGGGGTGAGTTTCCCCTACTGCAGGAGTTGAGAAGCACACGGAAGAGAAGCCACCCTTTGGATTTAGATTATTTTCGTAGTGGTGGGCCATTACCAAACTTCCACTCCGTCATGCTCAGAAAACATTAAATCCCAGCATTCACATTAACACATGGGTGAGAAAAATGCTATCAAAGATACCTTTTGACATGGAGCGCCTGAGAGCGCTGGGCAAAGAGCAGCCGGACGTGGAGCTTGTGCGCATCGGCATAATCGCGGAGCTGGACGCCATAAACCTGTACGAGCAGCTGGCGGCGCAGGCACATGACCCGCTGGTTCGCCGCGTGTTCATGGACATTGCCGAGGAGGAGAAAGAGCACTTTGGCGAGTTTATGGAACTGCTCAGAAAACTGGACAGCGAGCTCGAAGATGCGCTGGAATCCGGGCGCGAGGAAGTGCTGGAAATGGAGGAAAAATAAAAGTATTTATCCAATCAAAACATTGCACAATGCAGGAGGTTTGAGCATGGAGCTTAAAAACTACTCTCTGAGAGACCTTATATTGATAGGAATAAGAAGCGAGATTGAAGCGAAAGAAACGTACTCAAAAACCGCGCAGGCGGTTAAGAACCCGTTTTTGAAATCGCGACTCGAATCGCTGGCTGAAGACGAAGAGCTGCACCGCGACATTCTGGAAAAGATGTATAAGCGCCTGTATCCTGATGAGGAGATGAAGGTACCGGAGAACCCGGATTTTCTCCCGGAGAATCCGGACATAAAAATACTCAAAGAAATCAACGGTGTGGCGGACGTGCGTTTGATTCTTGAGCAGGCGATGCAATCCGAGCTCTCGGCAAAGAGATACTACGAAGACATAGCAGAGATGATAGAGGACCCGTACCTGAAAAAGATGATGCTGTACATGGCCAAGGTGGAAGAGGGCCATTACGAAATACTGAACCGCGAATTCAAGGAAATTGAAGAGTTTGAGAGCATAATGAGCGACATGGACTACACGCAGTTCGATGCAAGATTCTGAGGGAAATTATTTATCCTTCATTGCATACACTTAGTGGGGTGAAAAATATGAATCCGGAAGATGTAGAAGTTAAGGATATTATGACCACTGATGTGGTGGTTGCGTATCCAGGTGAGACCATATCAAAGGCGATAAGCAAGATGCAGGAGCACGGGTTCCACGAGTTGCCCGTAGTTGACGAAAAAGGCAATCTGCTGGGTATGATTAATTACAGAACGCTCATCAGAAGAAAAAGTATCTCTCTATTTTCCCGAGTGGATACGATAATGGTAAAGCCCCCTGTGGTAAATCCAGATAACACCATGGTGGTGGCGGTAAAGAAAATGATAGACGCGGGATTTCGCTCGTTACCTGTGGTTAACAGAAAAGGCAAACTCGTGGGCATACTCTCCCGAACGGATGTAATACGTGTTGTGCCTGAACTCACAGACGTGGCGAGTATGGCAGTGGAAGATGTGATGACCAGTGATCCGGAATGCGTGTCGGAAAACACACCAGTAGAATACGCAGTGGATATGATGAAAAAGATAAGCGAACTCAGTCTGCCTGTCATTGACGATAATGGGCGCCTTTCCGGCGTAGTGCACATGCGCGATATTTCCAGAGCAATCTGGCGCGCGCGGGACCGTGTGAAACAGGGAGAGTACACGGGTGAGAAAGAGAAAAAAGTCGTGTACGTGAAAGAAGTTATGAGTCCGCCAGTGTATGTGCCAGCAGATGCAACGCTCAAAGATGCAGTGGAGAAAATGATAGAGTTCAAGTCCTCAATATGCGTAATCGTGGACGATGATATGAAACCCGAGGGCGTGATATCCCAGCGCGATGTGATGGAGAGCGTCATACGCAAGGGCAAAACCGAGGGTGTGTTTGTGCAGATTACGGGCCTCGACATAGAGGATCCGGAGCCGTACATGACCATCTACAACATGGTGGAAAATTTCCTGAACCGCATCAACAAGTTCAAAGATTTCAAGCCTCAGCTGCTGACATTCCATGTGGAAGAGCATCACACAACCAGCGACGAAATCAAGTACAGCGTACGCGCCCGATTCAGCACAGACCGAAAGCAGTTCTTTGCCAAGAGCTATGACTGGAATCTGTACAGAGCAATAAGAGATGTGCTTGACATTCTCGAAAGAAACGTAAGGAAAGAAAACGAAAAACTGAAAGAGTTCCGTAAGGTAACTCTCTAATTTATTTTTTCCAGATTCAATTCTCCGGCAATTACCGGATAGCCGAGCTCGTAATTTTCCAGCACCCGTGGATGCAGCTCGCCAAAGAAGCCCGTTTCTGTGCCGCTAACAAACACCGAAGCACAGCGTCCCGAAATGAATGAAGAGTGCTCTTTTTCCCGTATCTCGTAGTTCTGCACACCCAGGTCCTTGAGGATACGCTCAACTATGCTCTTGGAATCTGTGAATCCCACCCGTGAATCCACCATGACAAAACCAAGGTGCCTTTCAAGCGCATCTTTGCGCACATAGCCAACCTCAAAAATCTTCTGGGGCAACTCTCTATGTCTGTTATTGCGCAGTATCTCCATCAGCGAGGGTATGAGCCATGTGCGCAGCGTCTCTGTCAATTCGCTAACCGGATTTTCTATCACTACATTTTCCTCTCTTGCCATGCGCATCTTATCATACTCGTCGTTGAAAGACACCAGAGTTAGAGTCTTCACTTCCAGAAATCCGAGGCCCACCATAATTAACCGCGGCTTCTCTTCCCAGCGTAAAGAGGAGCCTCTATGATAGCGCTCGATGCTTCTGCGCTTCACATTGTCGAATCCGTAGCCTTTGATTATGTCCTCCACTATATCGACCGGATGCAGAATGTCCATTCTGAACGGCGGAATTTCCACATCAATCTCATCGTTAATCTCTGCGCGATAACCCATTTTCTGCAGTGCCAGCGCAATTTCGTCATCGCTCAATTTTGTGCCGATCAGCCTCTCCGCATATTCTCTGGAGACGGTGAGGTGCTCGTATTTCAGCTCCGGAGTGTGCAGTGTTTTATCCGGATACTCAATCTCCACAGTTTCAATTGTGGCGCCGCGGTCTGCAAACGCGCAGGCCACTATGTTGAGCGTGCGCAGCAATGTGTGCAGGTCCGTGCCGGTCATGTCCACGAATATGTTTTTCGTCTCAGGGGTTATCTGAGTCAGCACACCGTTGATAATCGGAGGAAACGAGAGAACCTCACCACGCGAATCTAAAATTACGGGGTATTTATCATGTCCGGCAAGTATGTGCGCGTATTCCACGCCTTTCGGGTGCTGCGTGAGAATCTCATCAAGACTCATCTCCTCTTCGAATCCCAGAGGCACAAAGGAAAACTCGCCGGGACGCGTCGTGTAGGTGAATGGTGGCTCAACTTTATCAAAATCGTGCAATCCTATCGCAACCTTCTTTCTTTTGCGACCCACGGTGATGTGCAGTTTCTCCTGAAAATCCATCATGCTTTTTATCATCGCTTCGTCGACATTCACGTTGCGAATCACCGCCGCGACTATATAAGGCCTGACCTCGCTAACAGAGCTTTCCACACTTAGCTTTACGTTTCCCGCGCTCGCGGCATAACGCCCCGGGGTCTCTTTGAGTGTGTAGAATTTAAGCGCGCGCGCCACGCCCTCCACCGTGTACAGGTCCGGGCGATCGGGAAAGAATTCAACCTGAATCTCTTCGTCCACACTTTTCAGGTCCGCGCCCAGCATGCGCACGTTCTTTTCCAGCACCTCGGCGGACACGCCCAGCTTTTCAAGCTCGCTTCTCTGGATTCTTATCACTGGCATAGGGGGTTTAAAGCCACGAAGTTATTTATTTTTACCGATTATCACGCAATTTTAAATAAAATATTTTATTTATGTCCAGTGTGAGCACCACACAAATCATTGAGAAAATAGAAGTGCCGGGACTTTACGAAAGATTTGAAGACTACAAAAAAGTTAAGCTTGCAGGAGCCGTGGCAGTTTCGCTCATAATGGGCGTTGAAACTCTTATGATGGCTTCTGTTATCTACTTTCCAAAATACTTTGACTTGGTGTTTTACGCGGGCTTTGCGGTGCTCGGCATCTCAATAATCTACCCTTCCATACTAATCCACAAAATGCAAAAAAATTCCAGAGAATGGAAACTTGTTTCCACAAAAATGGAGATACAATACACCTTTCTCCCGCTTGTTCTGGGAATGTTGGGAATGGCCATCGTAGCATACTGGATCATCGCGCAAATAGCGGGCTGGGGTATTTCCCTGTATCTGCTTTTTGTTTTGATTTTTTCAATTCCCCTAATTTTCGTCATCGCCCTCTTGATCTTTATGCAGGATACTTACACACTTCACAAAAGATTTTCAACTGCGCCTGAAAACTTAATAGATGATTTAGAAAGAATGCTGAACTGCAGTATGAAAAAGAGTTTCTGGTTCGGGTACTGGACTGGCAATTACAAAGGTCTTGATATCAAAATAGTGCCCATTTCCACGCTAAAAACAAAGGAAGCACGCATGATTTTGAAGAAAGTAATGGATAAAAACTTAAAAAGTGTGAAAGAAGTAATATCTTTGTTAAGGTGATTCACGCATTCAGAGCCCTGACCGCCAGCGCCACCGCCTCTTCCGGTGAGGTGGCGTGCAGGTACCTTCCATTGTTCAGCTTTTTTTCGTCCAGAGTCCACGAGTGCAGCGCAATAACCGTTTTTCCCTCGTTTAGTGCAAATGAAATCTCGCTCAGCGTGCCCACCGCGCCGTCAATGGCAATGAGAACATCACTGGCGCGCACTACAAGATGATTTCTCGCCAGACCGTAGTATGTGGGTATGGCTATATCCACGTACTCGTTGGCGCTTTCTTTTCCGTACGGTAGAATGCCAACAGTGATGCC
>JAADDK010000025.1 GCA_013154005.1 Methanobacteriota archaeon | reverse complement strand
AAATAAGAGATGCGTACATGGGCCCGCGTCTGGAGGTGGAGAAAATAAAGCGCGGAGACCACAGTTTTCACGGGAAGGAAGATGAAGTGTTCGAAAAAATTGCCAGTTTTGTAGATAACGTGAGAAAATGATGCACATACTGAGAGAGAAAATAAAAATTTAGAGCTTGCTCTTCTCAATGTGGAAATCGGTGAAGTCGCAGTGGTTCACTATGACCGCCTCAGGAATGCGCTTGATGAACTCACCTTCTTTTGAATGCGCTGCTATTATATGTGCAATCTGCCACGGCAGGTTAAATTTCTCCGCGAGCATCGCGCCACTGACCGGGTGTCGGATATGCGTGCCGTACTCGCTCTTAATCACTTTCTCGCCGTCATGCTTGAACTCCAGAAGCTTGCCGACATCGTGCAGTATTGCGCCTGCGGTGAGAAGATCCATGTCCACATCCCCGCGGGTTCTGCCGACGGCCATGGCCATCTTCGTGACCATGCGGGTGTGCGTTATCAAGTCCCGTTCTGTTGGTATCAGCAATGTGAACGGAATCTTGTTCAGGTCAAAGTTTTCCCAGCCGCCCTCGCGTATGGCATATTCCCACACCTGCTTCACTTTCTCGCGCAATTCTTCGTTCTGAATTTCGTTTATTTCGGGAATGAGTTGTTCTATCATAATGGGGCATGGTGCAAACCATTTTTAATGTTTATGTCTTTCGCGGGATATGAACGGTTGGCTTATTGCGGCGATTCTCATCGCGCTGTGGGGTGTGCTTCTGTACGTACTTTACAGAAAAGGATACATCACGAAAGATGGGAACATCTCACTGTTCGGGCCCGCGCTCATGCTCAAAACCCGCAGGGGTAAGAGGTTCATAGAGCGTGTCGGCCAGAGCAGGTTCTGGGAGGCCTACGGCTATGTGGGCATATTTCTCTCCTTCATGGTCATGATTTTCGTGTTTGCGCTTCTTCTCTGGCAGGCGGTTATGGTGCTCAGCATACCCGCATCGCGGGCGCCCTCGCCGGTGGAGGCACTGGGCATACCCGGCATTAACCCGATAATACCCATATGGTACGGAATCCTGGGCCTGGTGGTGGCCATAATATTCCACGAATTCGCCCACGGCTTTCTGGTGGCGTTTCATAAAATGAAAATACTCGCTCTTGGAGTGCTGCTTTTCATCGTGCCCATCGGCGCATTCGTTGAGCCAGATGAAGACGAGCTCGCCAGTGCGGAGCGAATAAAGAGAATGCATGTGTATGCGGCCGGGCCCACGACCAACATTGTTCTGGCTGTAATTTTCCTGCTTCTTTTTGCCGGACTTTTTTCCATGATTACTCCCGCGCATTCGGGAATGTATATCTCGGAAGTGTATGCCACCGAGAACAGCAAGGTGCTTCAGGCGGGTGATATAATCTCGGCGATTAACGGCACGGCTGTGCGAAGCATTGATGATTTTTACAATGTGAACGCGCCCATGCCGGGCAAAAAGGTGAACGTGGAGATTTATCGCAATTCATTAAGAAATGTGAGCGCGACCAGCGGAGTTTACGTTATTTCGGTGTCTGTGGGCTATCCTGCGCAAAAGGCAGGGATAAAGCCCGGGTGGATATTCTATTCAATAAACGGCACAGTTATAAGAAACGAGAACGAGTTCTTTGCGGCTCTAAATCACACGATTGCGGGAGAGAAAATAAACATAGTGATGCTCAACGGCACGAAAATGGAAAATTTCACGGTGACTCTGGCAGATAAGTACCAGTACTATGAGAAATATGCGCCGGAGCTAAATAAAGAGTCGTATAAGGGCAAGGGCTTTCTGGGCGTGAGCGCCATGTATCTGGGCATTGGCGTGGGAGACCCGCAAATTCTAAAAGAGGCCATTGCAAATCCGTATCACAATGCAAAAAATTTCAATGACATATTCCGCGGCGGAATGTTTCTCATCTCACTGCCCTTCGCCGGACTGATGCCCTTTCCACAGCCGCTGGAGAACGTGTATTCGGTGCCGTTTCCGGGATTCTGGCTCGTTGTCAATTCACTTTACTGGATATTCTGGCTCAACCTGATGCTCGGCCTGACAAATCTCCTGCCCGCGGTGCCTCTCGATGGCGGGTATCTGTTCAGCGATTTGATGACCTATCTCTCCAAAAAATTGAAAGCACGGGACCCGGAGGCCATGGCGAGCAAGATTACAACGTTCTTCAGCATTCTTGTGTTAGTCCTCATCATCTGGCAGTTCATAGGCCCGCGAATTTAAGCTGAGCTGCATTTCATTGTCGCTGCGGGGGAACATTGCCCGGTACCGCGGGTCGCTCATGATTAAATCGTAGTACGTTGCAATGGATTTTTTTATTTTCAGTTCTTTCAGCAGTGAGGGATCAGCAGATGCAAAATTCACGCATAGCTGACACGGCTGCGGCTCAGATATGAGAAAATAGCACTTGCCGCCGCGATTGTACATGCATTTTGAGGCCATTGAGTACTGCATGGATTCATCATGAGCGGGCATTAGATAAACGTTTTCCCTATGCCTTCACGAGGGCAGTTCGTTCAAAATTCTCCGTAATGGCAGAATCAGAGCCAGCACAAACAGCGCGGTGAAGATAAGCATGGGAACGGGCCCGACGGTATCTGCTATGTACCCTCCAGTTAGATACGCGGCAATGTAGATTATCCCGCGAAATAGGGAGCGAACCGAATAGAAGCGGCCAAGGATACTGGTGGGCACGGCTTTTTGAAAGATCGTGAGAAAACTGTCCATTTCGAGGGTTGATGAAAATGAAGCGAGCACCACTGCTCCAAAGAACGCCGCAATGCGGTAAATGTACGATGCGAAGATGAAGGGTATGAACGCGATGAACAGGGTTATAAGTGCCTCGCTTAAAATGGAGAACAGCGCGTATTTTTTTATGCTTTCTGTTTTTATGAATCGGTGCAGAGTTAATGCCATTATGACGAGAAGAAACGCGCTGATTCCGTTGAAGATTCCGTAAGTTATGGAGGACATTTTTATGACTTTGAACATGTAGGCGAGATACACGGGCGTTTTCGCGAGCACCACGAATAGAAACAGAACATCGTAGATGATTATGAGCTGAACGAGCACCTTTTTGTTTTTTAAAATCTTGAATATTTCCGCATACTTTGCCTTTCTGGATTCTTTCTTCGGGCTCTCTGGAACGTGTGCAAAAAGCCAGAGCAATAAGGCGATAAAGTAGAGTGCGGTGCTCAGCGCGAGCGCCACGAAAAAGCTCAGATAGGAGTAAATATACGCACCCAGAATATAGGCCACCACGTAGTTTATGCCCACAGATGCCACCCATAGATTGTTTGCGAGCATGAGCTTTTCATCGCCCACGATGTTTCGGACGCTCACGGTGTAGTTGGTGTTGAAAAAACTTTCAAAAAACAGAAGAAGCGCGAACACCACGGTAATCGCGATGATGTTATGTGCGTAAATCAGAGGAATCAGTGCCAGCAGGGATAATAACAACGAAACACCGCCAATTTTGCGCTTCGAGTATCTATCCACGTACGTGCCGATGAGCGGTGAGAAAAATGAGGGTATGGCAGCCATCAGTATGAACGGCACCGCCGCGACCAGAGCGGAGTTGTAAGCGTACCATATCGATAGAAGTATGAACATGAAGAACAGGCTTATGCCCGTGCCCATGAACATTTTTGAGAAATAGATCACGTAAAAATCGCGGGGCAGTTTTTCACGCATTCTATCCCTCCGCAATCCAAGCTGAATATGGGGAGTATTGCATATTTTTTATAATGTAGGACGGTTATTTAATAATTTCTCCGTTCACGCATCGCAGGTCGTTTTCGGTGCGAAACAGCACTATGAGCAGGCTGATGAGCACGGGTATGGTGGCCAGAAGCACCATGGTTGCGAGTCCCACCGTGGCGATGAGATACGCCCCGAGCAGAGGCCCGACGACCCAGCCCGCGGCCATTCCGCTGTTCATAAGCCCGAGCGAGGTGGCGCGCTCTGCCCGTGAGCTCATTTTCGAAACGTACGTGTTTATGGAATTAAAGTATGCGGACCACTTTGTCCCGGAGATTATCGCGGCGATTATGAGGAGAATAAGCGTGGTGGCAATATAATAAAAATAAAAGGTGAGCGCGTAAGTTATCAGTCCGAGAATGATAACCGGCTTGCTTCCGATTTTATCAGATAAGCGTCCGAACGGGTAGATTAAGAAAGATGACACGAACCCGTCCATGCCGAAATAAAGCCCCACCATCGAGTCGCCAAATCGATGAGAGATGAGTATGGACAGGTACGCGTAAACCATGCCCGATGCGAGCATGAGAACGAATATTGAGAGCGTCATGATTGTTATGTTTCTGTTTCTTTTTGCAAACTCGCGCATTCTTGTAAAGGATAGCGCCATTCTTCCGGGTCTGTCGTATCTGAATAATAGGCGGTAATCCCGCACTTCCTTCGGCTCTTCTTTGAAAAACAGCAGCATTATGAATGCGGCTCCGATTGCTATGGTGGAGAGCAGAATCACGTAGCGCACGCCCAGCACACCCACCGCCAGCCCGCCTGCAAGGTTGCCCAGCATGAACCCCACATTGGAAAACAGATTGAATATCCCGAATCCCTGCCCCACATTCTCTGATAATTCAGATACCAGCGCGCTCACCGCGGGAGTCTGCGCCGAAACGAAGAATCCCTGCATGGCGCGGAGAGCGAGCATCGCAACGGCGTTCTGCACCAGAGCCATGAGAAGGAAGAATATGCCGGAGGCGAGCACCCCGCCTAAAATGTACGGTTTTCTTCTTCCCGACGCGTCCGAGCTCCTGCCCCAGAAATACTGGCCTATTGTGGAGAAGAGGTTGAACAATACGGAAAGAAGCGCGATGAACAGCATGCTACCTCCAAGTACTCGCATGTAATTTGGCAGATAAGGCCAGGCCATGCCCCAGCCCATATTTGCGAGGAGAAACGCGGAAGAGAGGTAGATGAGCTTTCGGTTCACGGGGCAGCATAGCATACGAATATTAAAACCATTGCAT
>JAADDK010000096.1 GCA_013154005.1 Methanobacteriota archaeon | reverse complement strand
ATATTGCGGTAAATAAAGTGAAAGAAAGTGAATTCCACGCGAATCCGCGCAGCGCCGCCCCTGCAAACGCGATGAGCATGCCGTACGTGGCGGTGCGCTTTGCGCCGAGCCGCACCACCAGAAACCCGGCGGGTATGGAAAACAGCACCATCATAAGAATCGGCAGAGATATGAGAAACGCATAGTAGCCGGGAGATATGGCCAGCGATGCGGATATTCTGCCCGCCTGAGATACGGGTATGACATCACCGGCCCAGATTGAGAGATTAACGAACATTGCCACAATGAGAATCTTCCATTTGTGCTGCATAAGGTACAATGCATGCACATACAAAAAGAGTTGGCCAATTATTTTTTAAGCATATTCTCTTTCCCCCTTATGCTCAAAGAAAAACTGATAGAATGCGGTGCGATTAAGTTCGGAGACTTCACACTGGCGTCCGGGAAGAAAAGCAAATATTACGTTGACATTAAAAAAGCCAGCACAAAGCATGAGATTTTAGAAATGATGGGCAATATGCTCGCCGAGCATGTACGCGGCGATATGCTGGCGGGCGTGGAGCTCGGTGCTGTGCCTCTGGTAGCCATCACCGCGGTAAACGCAAAACGCGATTATCTGATAATTCGCAAAGAAAAGAAAGGATACGGCACTTCCAAACTGATTGAAGGGGACTACGAACCCGGCAGAGAGGTGGACATAATCGAAGATGTGGTCACCACCGGTGGCTCGGTGCTGCGCGCGATACGCATACTTCGCGATGCGGAACTGAAAGTAAATCGCGTGATTTGCGTGGTGGACCGCGAAGAAGGAGGCAAAGAAAATTTAGAAAAAGAAGGTGTAGAGCTCATCTCGCTCGTGAAGGCAAGAGAGCTACTCTGATTCATCTTTTCTCCAAATCCTCACCGCCGCCAAATACCATCTGCATCGCCGTGTAGATATCCTCATAGCCGTAAAGCATTCGCGCCGAAGTGGGTATCAATTTTTTAAACACGTCCATGCTCTCAAGCGCCTTGAACAGTTCCACATTGAGTTCGCGATACATGCCCGGAGAATCTTCGATAAGCGCACCGTAGAGTTTGTCCCAGTTCTCGCTCCATGACGCAATGTTTTCCAGTGCCTCGTCGTCCAGCAAATCCACTTTTGAAAGGACATTGATGTACGGCCTGTAAAACCGAAAATGCACCGTTGCAGAAAGCAAAAGTAGAGATACAAATCCAGAGGGCGTTTTTGCCAGAGCCGGGTCGAACATAAACGCCAGCATGGCCCGCTCTTCGCCCAGATAATCCACCAGAAAATTGCTCGCGGCACGAAATGCAAACAGTTCAAGCTGTCCGGCAGTATCGTAAATCACATAATCGGATTCGTACGACTCCACCTCGCGCTTCAACTCTTCCACATAATTCGCCACGAGGTCCGCGGCCACAATCTGCGCGCCGTTGGGGCCGAGCCCGTACTCGGACATCACGTCCTCAAGTGAAACAAGGTCTCGAACATCAATATCCGGCGCATACGGCAGAGAATCTGCACCGGGGTCCAGATTCACCACCACTGTATCGTACTCGTTTTTAAGCATCCACTCCCTAAACGCCGCGGTGAACGTGCTCTTACCGCTTCCCGCCGGACCCACCACAAAGAGATTGGAAATCATGAGAAGAAATTGTCAAGGGTTATTTTATTTTTTTCCTCCTCTTCGGGTTCGTCGGCCATTATGGTCGCTATGGATTCTTTGAGCAACTCGACACGCTGTTTCACGTATGGTGGCACTTCGAACTCTTCTGCCATACGCAGCGCCTTATCCAGATACTTCTTCACGCTGTTTGGGTACACGGTGAGCACTATCTTGCCTCCGCAGTTGGGACACACGCCGCCCAGGGGCATGCGCCGGAATTTGGTATTGCATTTTGTACATCTGAACTTCTGCGTGCCGTATTTCTTCAGATTGCCCATTATGTCGGGTATGAAATGATGCGAGATGATACGCGTGGCCATATCGTGCTCGTCCACGGCCCGAATCTTTCTCGCCAGCTCCAGCTGGCTCTGTATCTTCTCCTCCATGCTGCCAAGCACCTTGTACGCGGAGCGAAGCACTCCGGCATTTATGTTCTTTGTGTCGTGCGTAAATGAGAAACCCTCATACTGTCTCGGTGTGCCCAGGCGTTTCTTCACAAAATCCATGTACTCTTCAACCTCCTTGGGCTTGGCTTTGCGCAGTGTGGCATAATAAAATTCCAGCGGATACCGAGAGCCCACATCGACGTTCAGCGCCTCCTTGTCAATCTCGCTGGGGTCTATGCGAGTGGTCAGCACCAGAGGCGCGTCCATGAGCCCGCCGCGAGTCGAAGGCAGAAACTTGCGCGAGAAATCCAACAACGCATTTAGAAGCAGCATGATGGAATCCTCATCACCATCACAGTTTCGACGCTTTGCAGCGTGGAAAAACGGATGCGCAAAGCCCACATTGGCCTCGCTGAACCCGACTATGCGACCAAGCACGCCCGCTGAGGTGTGCGGTGCCAGCCCGATAACGATGTGCCCTATCAGGTCATCGGGACTGCGAAGCTTGTAGAATCTGGGAATCTTGTAAAATCGCTCAAGCAGGTCATCAACATAGTTTGCCACGCGAAATAGATACTCTTTTGCGCGCGTGGGTATGAGAATATCCTGAACTTTCAGCTCCAGAACCTGATCATCGCTGACCAGCGGGTTGCCCAGATAATCGTGCTCGTAGCCCAGCTCTCTCGCCTTCTCCACAGTTAGCCCGACCTCACGCGGCCTGAAATGAGTAAGCGTGATATCACTCATATCAAAGCGTATGGTGCCGTCCTTGAACACGTACACGTCATGCTTGGCACGGAGCACTCCTTTTTCTATGGGCTCGGGCATGTGCTCGGTGGACATCATTTTCTTAACGCCTTTTATGTCCCAGTCCACCGTGAGTCCCAGATTTTCCTCGGCGCGGGCGAGCAGCTCTTTCATGTTCACCTTAATCTCCATGGTGTTTCCCGTGTATTCGGTGCGTGTGCCGCACCGGGGACAGTGCAGCTCGTGTGTGCGCATTCCACACGACGGGCACCGGCGCTCACCCACCTCCACGGTGATTGTCTCTTTCTTTAACGCATCGGTGAGAAGCCGCCGATTACCCACACTGCCGCCCACCGGGAAAAGAATGTTTATTGTCTGTTTCTTCATTCTGCGCTCTGCCGCCTTTTCGGGTCTGCCCATTCTCGCGCCTATGCGCGAAGGTGCCCGGGGCATTATTTTCACGCCTGCCAGCTCGCTGACCAGCTCCACGGGGTCGCCCGCATCAGAGCCGCGAACTCTAACTATCTTTCCATCTTTGAGCTCCAGGCCCAGTGCCCGGATAAGCGGATACGCGTAGCGGTCAAGCACGTAATTATTCTCATTTACAACGTGCAGAGCGCCCAGCTCCACCAGTATTCTCTTTATCTCCTCATCTGCGGGAATTAAAAGTCTGCCGTCCTGCCAGCGGGCTCTGGAAAGCACGTACTCCGATAACTTCTTTATACGCTCCACACTCAAATCATGCCAGAACAGGTTATAGTGAGGATGCAGGGGCACACCGTATTTTTCCGATACCTCGAATGCGTGCCTCGCATCACTAACCTCGCCTGTGAATCCCGCCTTCTCAGCCTCCTGCTCCCACCATTCCAGCGTGTATGAGGCGGGAAGCAGCGGATAATTGTTCTCGTTAAACTCGCCGTATGGTACGAGAATCTCACCCACGTCCACAATCTCTTCAATCTCGTCTATTTTCTTGTCGGGATTGTAAATGCGCATCGCCTCTTCCAGCGTGTTTATCTGCACCAGATTTCCGTTTTTGAGCAGAACTATCGGTCCCTCAATGCTATCACAGGAGGTCATGCCTCCCGCCTTTCCGGGCTTTTCCGTCTTTAACTGTGTGCCAATGGCAATGAACCTGTTGAGAACATGCATCGTCGCGGGATTCACGCTTATCGTCGCAAGCCCGCCGGCGCGGCACCTGCCGTAGCGGAGCCGAAAGCCGCCGGGACGGGAGGGATACGCAAACACAGGGCGCCCGGCCACTATATCCTCTATGTACTTTGTGGATTTCGTCTCTTTGGTATCGCTCTTCTCCTCGGGAATGAGCTTTGCAATCCAGTCCCAGCCCTCTATGCCCAGCTTGTCCACATAGCCCTTGATTTTCTTGGCTTTCTGAATCACACCCTCTGCCAGAACCAGGCACATACCGCTTCTTACACGATTTCCTTCAACGCGTGGCAAATCGCGGTACCCGCTCACCTCATAATCCTCCGTGCCCTCGCCGTCAATGCATACGGGCGAGTTGCGAACCACCACCTCTATCTCCTTATCCGAGGGGCGATACTGAAGGTGCTTTCTTCTATCATAAAGCTGAATCTCCTCCTTGTATCGCTCAATCTCCTCCTCCGTGGGTTGATAGCGCCCGATGCCCAGCTCTCTGCGCACAGCATCCGCTATCAGAACGCTCAGGGCCTGCGCAGTGCCGCCCGCACCGCGAATCGGGCCCGCATAGTACATTGCCACGTACTTTGTCCCGTCCGCATTGTCCTTTAATTTTATATCGGCAATGCCCTCGAGTGGCGCGACGAGAATGCCCTCGGTGAGCACTGCAAGCCCGACACGAACCGCCTTATCAAGCGCTTCTTTAACATCATCGTATCTTTTTGCAATTTCCTTGGCTATGAGAATAGAGACCATACCGCGGTCTCCGTGCTTTGCGGTCAGCTCTCTTATCTTCTCCGCTATGCCCTTCACACCCGTGAGCTCTTCCACCCGCGTGGCAAGGTCCTTCGCACGGGGTATCTCCACATACTCTTCCGGATCATAGCCCATCTTGCGCGCATCCTCCGCTATGCGATAAATCTCCTCCGCCCTGCGCTCCAGTTCCTCAAAATAGCGTCTCATCTCGTCGCTCATCTCTACCATTGCTCCAACGAGAGCGATGCTCCGATTTTAAGGTTTTGATGAAAATTTGTTTTTATATGAAAAATAAAAATCTTTATTTTGTTTTTCTTATTATAGCGGCTGCCACAGCCAGCCCGGCAATCACCGTTATTCCTATAGTGATATATTCCACTGTGCTGAGCCCATGCTGGTACTCTCCCG
>JAADDK010000015.1 GCA_013154005.1 Methanobacteriota archaeon | reverse complement strand
CGCTTGCGCACGGCTTCGGCGTCCTGAAGAATCTGTATTGCCTTTGCATTGTATTCGTCCATATTCTGGCATGGCACACAGTATAAAAATTATTGTCATGCATAACCATAATTTCTATCTCGCCATACAGAACACTTTACAATAAGCCATCATATATATATGAAAAACTTTTTATATGCATGCCTCATGCCACTTTCAGGCACAGCAAGGAGGAGATATAAAATGATTTCGACAAAAAAAGCAATAAGCGCAATATTGTTTGGGATTTTGATAATTGCCGGTATAACCATCATGGCGACTTCAGAGAGCGGAGTTCATAAAACTACTGCCAGATATAACAAAGAGTTTTCTGTGAACAGCAAAATGATTACTTACAGTAAAAACACCGTTGAAATCAACCACATACACATAACTGCAGGAATTTCCGGAAAAACCGCACCTCAAAAGAGAACTGTTGGTGCTACGGTAGGCATCAGAATAAACAACGATTCGGACCTGCAAAATATGGCCATAAACGAGGGGTGGCCCGGAAACGGAAGCGCAACTGATCCGTACATCATCTCAAATATGTCCATAAACGCAAATGGCGGCAGTAGCGGCATTTATATCGGTAATGTCACAGATCACATAATAATCTGCAATATCTCGGTAAACGGCACTCTGGGATTCTCGAACTATTATTATCATGGAGATGCCATAGAACTTTACAACACTTCCAATGTGTATATAGACAACGTAACCGTGAATAACTCTCAATTTGGAATCACACTTATCAGCAGCACAAATGATACAATCACACATTGCTCAAACATATACAACTCGGAAGTCTACGGTATTGAAATTCTTAGGTCTTCCAACATATCCATAATAAACAACGCATTTTACAAAACCTCAGGAAATTTCTCAGGGATAGCGATCATTTACTCCACAAATAACACACTATACAACAACTCACTCACAGATAACACCATATACGTGTGGGGCAGCGAGAGCACGTTTACCACACAGACCATTCCAACCAACAATACTGTGAATGGAGGGTATGTGTACTACTACAAAAATGAGGAACTGAGCAACATAACATTTCCACCATATGCAACAGAAATCATACTTGGAAACGTGACAAATGCCAAAATAACCAATACGACAGCACTCAGCGTGGATATAGGATACTCGCATAACATAAGTGTCTTTGATAATTATATGGTCTACTCCAAGATTGGAATATACATGGAAGGCGTGGATAACGCAACGATTAGCAATAACAACTGCTCCGACAGCATGGTGGGAATCGCGATGTACTATTCAAAAGACTCTGTAATCCAGAATAACCAGATATATACTACTCACTGGGATACCGCACTTTACTTAAACGAGTCGGACAACATCACAGTTTCGCGAAACAATATTGCAAATGCGTATTACCAGGGAATAGCCCTTGAGTATTGTGTCAAAGACACTATAGAAAATAATAAACTTATAGACAACAACAATAACGGGATATATCTCTATCACTCCGCAGAGAACGTGATATGGAACAACAACGCGTCGGACAGCAAATATTACCACGGCATAAGTATTGAGGCAAGCAACAACAACACAATACTCAACAACAGTCTGTGGAATAACCATTATCAGGGAATATGGATCGGATATTCCTCCGGCAACAACGTATCGAACAACCAGATTACTAAAAACGGATACTGCGGTATATTTATGTATTATTCATCAAACAACACCATTATAAATAACGATATTTCTGAGAGCCAGCAATACCACGGAATTAGTATTAATTACGGAGATTACAATATTTTGGCAAACAATACCATATCGAATAACCAAGAAGATGGTATATATATCTACACCAGCAATAACACAGAAATTACCAGAAACTACATAGCCAGCAATTTGAACTACGGCATTTACATCGGAGCTGGATCGTACAATCTAATATACAACAACTCGTTCTATTACAACAACGGAAGCAACGGCACATACAATTCTTCTCACATTCAGGCATACGATGATGGAACCAATAACATCTGGAACTCTTCCACAGAAGGAAACTACTGGTATGATTGGGCCAATAACAACAATACAAATGACCAGAACCACGATGGCATAGTGGACTGGCCATACGTAATCGGCGGCAATGCAAACTCGGAAGATTACCTTCCACTTAAAGAAAGCAACATCTACGTGCCAGAGTTCCCAAATATAGCCATACTTTTGCCTCTGCTGGCACTAATGATTTTTGTTGCCATGAGAAGAAGAACCGAGTAAACTTAAAAATCTTTATATTTCTTTTCCTCTACCTTTTGATATGCCAAGCAAAATCAAAGATGCAATGCTCTCTCTGGACATTCACGCGTGGCTGGAGGAAAATCGAGATTACATACAAGGTGGATTCATCAAGAAAATATACCAGATTGGCGAGAAAGAGTTTCTGCTCAAAATTTACAAGGGTGAGACGCGCCCACTATACATCAATCTTGCAGGATTTTTGTTCTTTGAGCAAAAGGATACTCCGGAAACGCCCAGCATGTTCGCAATGTACCTGCGCAAGAGATTTGGCAACGCCAAAATTATCAGTGTCTCGCAGCTCAACTTTGACCGCATAATCAAATTTGACACCGGAGAGTACTCGCTTATCGTGGAGCTGTTCGGAGGCGGAAACATCATCGTGGTAAAAGAGGGGCTCATAGAAAGAGCGTATCACGAGAGAGAATGGCGCCATCGCAGCATTCTCCGTGGCTATCCTTACGAGCCACCGCCGGCAAAGTTGAACCCGCTCACAGATGCGGAAAAACTCTGTGAAATTCTCAACAGCTCCGAAAAAGATGTGGTGCGCACCATCGCGACGCATTTCAATCTGGGCAGATATGCCGAGGAGGTGTGCGCGCGGGCGGGCGTGGAGAAGAGTGCCAAGAAGGTGAGCGAGGAAGAATGCGAGCGCTTGAAAAATGCAATGCTCTCGCTGTTCAATTTTGATGGCTGTTATCTTTACAGTGATTTCTTCTCACCCGTTCCGCTTAAAGGAAGAGATGGCGAGAAATGTCCCAGTATGAACGAGTGCCTGAGAAAATATTTTTCAGGTTCGCGGCCGCGCTCACCGGAGGATCTGAAACTTCAAAACATAAAAGAGATGCAAATGCAGAAAATCCGGGAGTTTGAAGAGGAAGCTGAAAGATTCAGAAAAATAGGCGATACCATTTACGCACACTTTCAGGAAATCGAAGCGCTTATCAAAGAGGCACGGGCGGGCAGGCGGGATTTTGACCGCAAAAGCAAAAAAATGAGTGTGGAATTTGATGGGCTGAAATTCGACATATACGTGAACCGCTCCACCGGCGAGAATGCGGGAATATACTACGACAGGGCAAAAAAAGCACGAGAGAAAATAAAGGGCGCGAAGAAGGCAATAGAGGAGATTGACGAAAAAATACGCGCAGAAGAGCGCAGAAAAAAGAAGATGAAAGAGCGTCGAAAAAAGCGGTTCTGGTTCGAGAAATATCGCTGGTTCTTTACAAGCGACGGCTTTTTAGTTATAGCGGGTCGCGATGCGCGTACCAATGAAGAGGTGGTGAAAAAGCATCTGGGCGATAAGGACCTGTACATGCACGCAGACATTCACGGTGCGCCCAGCGTGGTTATAAAAAGCGAGGGCCGTGAAATATCGGATACCGCGCTGAAAGAAGCTGCGCAGTTCGCGGTGAGCATGTCCAAAGCATGGAACGCGGGATTTGCAAGCATGAGCGCGTACTGGGTTTACCCGTCACAGGTAAGCAAAATGGGAGAAAGTGGCGAGTACGTGGCACGGGGCGCATGGGTCATACACGGCAAAAGAAACTACATACACAATGCTCCGCTTCGTCTCGCAATCGGAAAGATAGAGTATCAGGGAGTGGAGCTGCCCATGTGCGGGCCGGAGCCGGCGGTGCAGGCCAGAACCTCGCACTATGCAGTAATCGAGCCGGGAGACGAGAGCAAAGAATCCGTGGCCAAAAAAATAGCAAAATCAATAGGTGCGAGCGTGGACGAGCTGGTGAGCATAATGCCGCCGGGCAAATCGAAGATTGTCAGAGAGACTTAGATTTTTCATTTTAGAAAAAATCATTCATCTCCCTCAACGCCGGTGCCAGTGATGTAAAACCGCACCACACCACCCTCCGGCATTGAACGATGTTTCACAAGCTCCGCCTCCCGCACTCCCGGCCCCACTTTTCTAAGCTTCACAATACTCTTTGCAAAATGGTGCAGCGCATGTCCGCCGATGGGTTTAACCTCGCCAGCAGAAGAATCCATGTAAACCTGATTTGTCACAAGAACCGCCACTCCCTTTTCCCGGGCGATGTCGCTCAGCAGCTCCAGCTGCCAAGCCAGCGATTTCCTATTGGAAAAATCTTCACCCGTACCCAGTTCTGCACGATAGTGGCCCGTCAACGAGTCCACAACCACCAGCGAGAGCTTCTTCTTTGATGCAAGCGCATGAATACGCTCAATTACCTCAGTCTGCTGTGAAAATCTGTAAACTCGATATATGAGCAGCTTGTTTCCTATCTTCTCCGTACCCCCCATCTGTGCAAAGCGCTCCATTGACAATCCCTCGGTATCCACATAAACCACATAGTTGCCCGCCTTCGCTTCACGTATGGCGGTCTGAAGGCAGATGTTCGTTTTACCGCTTCCTGCCTCCCCGTAAATCTCGGTAATACAATCAGTTTCAAATCCACCTCCCAAAAGCGCATCTATCGCCGGACAACCGCTGGAAATTCTTTCTACCACCCTTGAAATAAGGAAAAATAGTTTATAAATTTACCGCCCGTTGGCCCGCGGGTGAGTAATCAGTGCCTTAAAAAATTTAAAGCTCGGTTCTTCCACTCCCCTTCTCCCGTTTTTTATAGATGAAAACCACTATCCACACAATTAATGCTGCAGGAACTATAATCAGAGCGCCACAGAGCAAATAGCCACCGTAATCCGTGAGAAAATCGTCAAGATTGTAGTTCTCCTTCGTCTCAAAAGATATCACAAGTTGCGTCACGTTCCTCTCTGCATTGATATGCACTTCAAAGGCTCTTGTGACATTAAAGTAAGTGGTGTTTTCCACAGTGTATGGCACGTTGGTATTCAGCGATTTAAAGTAAAAATCCGTATGGGT
>JAADDK010000049.1 GCA_013154005.1 Methanobacteriota archaeon | reverse complement strand
ATACATATAAATATGTCTATGACGCCCCGTATAATTTTATAGGCATGTACTCTCTTCATGTTATCCACTGGTATAACGGTATGGGTGGAGCATACGTAAATAAATTAGCAACAACCTTGAATTTTGCAACTCCGCTTGTTAATATCATATCTGCAAATATAAAGAGTAATGAGGAATCTCCAGATTATGTCTATGTTACGTATATAAATTTAACATTACAGTATACGGGTGATTCTCCATTTTATTTCAACACAGTTAGATGGTTGTTTTCAGGACTTTCCGGGAATTACACCATAGATAATACATACTCACTTAAGTATGGAACACAGTATTTATATATATATACATTGACAAGATACTAAGCAAGGGAACATATATTGCAATGTTTAAATTCATGTTGAAAACCTATATTTCAAACGTCACAATTTCATCTACCACACAAATAACAACTTAATAATATCTTCCATTTCCCTTTCTCAACCTTGCACTGAGTTTAGTGAGACAACTCACCATGAGAAACTTTAATTCCCACATTGTCATGTCCCCCCTATGTTCTCAGATCGCGTTAAAAGTATTGAACTATCCGGTATAAGAAAGATTTTTGACCTTGCACAGGGTGAAGTGATCAACCTCGGTCTCGGCGAGCCGGATTTTCAGCCCCCGGAAGTGGTGAAAAAGGCGCTGGCAGAAGGCGTGATGCGCGGATATAACAAATACGGCCCGTCCAAGGGCTTTCCGGAGCTGCGCGAGCTGCTGGCCGAGAAGTACAGCAAATACACAGAACTCGCTGCGGACAACGTGCTTGTCACCGTTGGCGCCACCGAAGGGTTCATGGCCACCATGCAGAGCATAGTCAATCCGGGAGATGAGGTTCTTTATCCGGACCCGGGGTTCGTTATATACAATCCTCACATTCGCATTCCCGGCGGCAGGCCCGTATCGTATCCTCTTTTGCAGGAAAACGAGTTCGTACCCACGCAGGAAGACCTTGAGAAGAGAATCACGAAGAAGACGAAGGCCATCATAGTCAATTCGCCAAACAACCCCACCGGCGGTGTGCTCACCGATGCCGCAATAAAGATGATTATTGACCTGGCCGAAGATAACGATTTGCTCATAATCTCCGACGAGGTGTATTTCAATCTTGTTTACGAGGGCGAGCCGAAAACATTTCTAGGCAAGTACGATAAACTGATTTTCGTAAACTCGTTCTCCAAAGAATTCGCCATGACCGGCTGGCGCCTCGGGTATCTCATCGCTCCGAAAGAGTACATCGAGCAGATTGGCAAGATACATTACTACACCGTGGCGTGTCCAATGAGCCCCATTGAGTACGCGGCGATAGTGGCATTGAAAGAAGCGCCCAACTACGTGTTTGAGATGCGCAAAGAGTTCAGAAAGCGCAGGGACCTGATGTATTCACTTCTCCGAGATATAGACGGCGTGGAGCCGAATCTGCCAAAGGGCGCGTTTTACATGTTCCCCAGAGTAAACGTGGACGATGTGGTGGAGACGGTGAAAGATGTGGTCAAAGAAGGTGTGCTGTGCACTCCGGGCAACGCGTTCGGAACAAACGCCATAGACCATATTCGGTTCTCATACGCAGCCAGCGAAGAAGATATAAAGAAGGGCATGGAAATATTCGCTGAAGTGGTGAAAAAACATAGAAAAAATTAGAGATATTTTTTCTTTACATAATCCACAAAGTATTTGGGATTGAGTTCCTCGCCAATGCTTCTTTTCAGCAACTCTTTTGGCGGATAAATTGACCCGTAGCGATGTATTTTCTCTCTGAGCCAGCTCTGAATCACGCCAAACTCCCGCGCTGCAACACGCTCGCCGATGCTTCCCACATCGCGCTCCATATGCGCCGCCAGCTGCGCAGACAGAAGCGTGCCTATGGAGTATGTGGGGAAATAGCCAATGGTGCCGTGAGCCCAGTGTATATCCTGAAGTATGCCCTCACTGTACGTCTTTGGGCGAATGCCCAGCATCTTCTCCATCTCATCGTCCCACAGCGCGGGCAGCTCGCTCGCCTTGATGCCCTCGTTAATCATTATTTTCTCAATCTTGAACCGCACCAGAATGTGGAAATTATAAGTCACAACATCGGCCTCAGTGCGTATTAAATCAGGGCGCACGGTGTTGAAGTACCAGTAAATATCCTCGGCGCTGTACTTCCCAATCTCGGGCACGTGCTTTTTCAAAATCGGATAAATCAGTTCTGCGAATTCCATGCTTCTTCCCACAATATTTTCCCAGAATCGAGACTGGGATTCGTGTATGCCCAGCGACACCCCGCCGGCGATCGGAGTGAACATGAACTCTTCGTTCTGCTGCAATTCATAAAGAGCATGGCCGTACTCGTGCACTGTGGAGAGAATTGAGCGCTTAAAATCGAAGCCCTCGTAGCGCGTGGTGATGCGCACGTCTTTCACGCCGAACTCGGTGGTGAACGGGTGCGCGGATACATCTATTCTTGACCTCTGACCGAGAGGGAACCCGAACATTTTCAGAATCTCCAGATTCACTTTCTGCATCGCCTCGGTATTGTATCTCAACTTCTCCAGCGGATGCTCTTTGGGTACCTTGTCCTCCGACAAAATTTTATCAAGGAGCGGCTTGAGTTCGCTTTCAATCGTGCCGAACATTTTTTCCACGTCTGCGGTGGTGAGACCCTCTTCGAACATGTCAAGAAGCGCATCGTACGGATATGCATCATAGCCAAGATAATCCGCCGCTTTCTTTCCCAGGTCCATTATCCTGTCAAGCCACGGCGCGAACTTGTTGTAATCGTTCTTTTCCTTCGCTTCCTTCCAAGCCGCGGTGGCCCTGCTGGTGGTCTCGCTCAATTCCCTTATGAACTCTGGCGGAAATGAGGAGCTTATCTTTATATCTCTGCTGAGAACGCGCACCACGCCGCGCTCTTCTTCGCTTAGAGCATCTATTGACTTTGCCTTATCCACCAGCGTCACAAAACTCGGGTCCAGCAGAAATTCGTGGCTCATCACAGAGAGCTCGCCCTCTGCGACGCTTCTCTCCATAATGCCCTCCTTGGGCATGTTAACTTCCATATCCCACCCAAGAACACTGGACGCGTGGCGAATCGCCCAGATTCTGCGATATTTTTCCAGGAGTTCCCGGACTGTATCATTTTCAAATGCCATAATATCACCTGCCTCCTCATCAATGCATGGTAAATAAACTTTTATGGTCAGTTCTGTGCAGCGACTTGCAACGCAGGACATAACGAACCCTTATATTCGCATCTTTCATTCTCCCATTGGTGATTATGATGAATTACGGGAAAATTCTGCGTGTGAACCTGAGCACGGGGGAAGTGAAAACTGAGGAAATTTCCAAAGATCTGGTGAAAAACTATATGGGTGGCCTGGGCTTTGTGGCGCATTTTCTCTACAAAGAAGTGCCGAAGAATGCAGACCCGCTGGGCGAAGAGAACAAAATAATAATCGCACCCGGCGCGCTGACCGGATTTGGAATACCCACTGCGAGCAAAACCACACTGGCCGCAAAATCTCCTCTGACCGGCGGATTTGGACGTACTGTGGTGGGTGCACCCATGGGCCCGGAGCTGCGCAAGGCCGGCTATGCTGTTATGATAATTGAAGGAAAGAGCGAGAAACCCGTGGTCATACATATTGAGAATGAAAATGTCAGCATCGAACCCGCTGAAGAGCTGTGGGGCATGGATACTAAAGAAGCTCAGAAAAAGCTCAAAGAGAAGTACGGTAAGGTGAGCACTGCGGTGATTGGCCCCGCAGGCGAGAACCTGAGCAAAATCAGCGGTGTGGACTTTGAAGAAAGGCAGGCAGCCAGAACCGGCATCGGAGCGGTGTTTGGCTCAAAGAATCTGAAGGGCATTGCGGTGCGTGGCACCCTGCAGCCGGAGGTTGCGGATAAGGGCGCACTTATGAAGCTCATAGCAAAATGGGCAAAGATAATCAAGGAGCATCCTGCGACGAAGGACGATATGGGCTACGGAAGCGGCGAGTTTCTGCGCTGGATGAATCTGGAGCGGGGCACGTTCCCGACGAGAAACTGGCAGTGGGGCTATTTCCAGAGCTTTTACGATAATGCGAAGGAAGATGAATTGCTGGGCATAGACCCGTATTACTGGGTTCCCAAGTATCGCGACGGCCGCAATCCCTGCCCGAACTGTACCAAGCCGTGCTCGCAGGTGTTCAAGCTCACCAAGTACCGCGAGGGCGAAAAGGTAGATGGCCCGGAATACGAAACTCTTTACTCGCTCGGCTCGGAGCTGGAAATCA
Organism: Methanobacteriota archaeon; assembly: GCA_013154005.1. Classification (GTDB taxonomy): domain Archaea; phylum Thermoplasmatota; class Thermoplasmata; order Thermoplasmatales; family Aciduliprofundaceae; genus JAADDK01. The sequence continues at coordinate 882 of JAADDK010000049.1, read as the reverse complement.
GCGACCCTGAGGCAGTGGCATATCTCAATCTGCTCTGCGACCTGTACGGCCTTGACACCATTTCCGCGGGTGTGACCATCGGCTGGGCTATGGAAGCGTATGAGCGCGGATTACTCACGAAAGAGGATACGGACGGAATAGAGCTGAAATTCGGAGATGTGGAAGCGGCGGCGGAAGCGCTGCGCAGAATGGCGTATCGAGAGGGCAAGCTCGGCGAGTTGCTGGCAGATGGCAGCAAGGCCGCCAGTGAGAAGCTGGGCAAAGGCAGTGAGAAATTCGCCATACATGTGAAAGGCATGGAGCTTCCTGCGTACGATGTGCGCGGAATAAAGGGCATGGCTCTCGCAATAGCCGTATCGTATCGCGGAGCGTGCCATCTGACCGCCGGCGTGTACGGCACTGAGCTGGTGGGCAAGTGGTGGAAGTTTGAAGGCATAGACCGCCTGAGCGCTGAGAATAAGGGATATGAGATAAAAGCGCACGAGGACCTCATGCAGGTGTACGATGCAACCGGGCTGTGCAAGTTCTCACGGCACATGTATCTGCTTGAAGGCATACCGGAGCTTTTGAAGGCAGTAACGGGCATCGATTATTCATACTCGGACATTATGACCGTTGGCGAGCGCATTTACAATGTGGCCCGTGCATTCAACGTGCGTGAGGGACTGAGCCGCAAGGACGATAAGCTGCCGTGGCGCATCACCCACGACCCGATACCGAAGGGCAAGAGCGCCGGCGCATATGTGAAGGAGGAAGAGCTGGAGCACATGCTGGACGAGTACTACCAGGCGCGCGGCTGGAGCCGCGACGGCGTGCCCACGAAGGTCAAGCTGGTGTCGCTGGACTTAGAAGACCTCGCCGATGAAATCGGCGCGGGGCACT
>JAADDK010000043.1 GCA_013154005.1 Methanobacteriota archaeon | reverse complement strand
CCAGTTTGCTGTAATCAATCCAGTCTCCCTCATTTTTGATGCGCTCAACTCTTGCCAGTTGCTCTCTCAGAATAGATTCAAAATGCTTCTTCGCATCTTCTATGTAGCTTTCATAATTCATTTATTTTTCACCTCTGCATGATTTTTTCCATTTTGCTTCGGTCTCTTTTTTCTCTCTCTCCATTATTTCACGAATATCTTTTGTGCCGTATTTGTTAATTAGCTCATCTTCCGGTAGCATAGAAAGCTCCATTTCTCTCCAGAAATTCAGACCAACTATTTCGTTAAACTCTCGCCAGGACACTCCAGAGTTCACCATGCCCTCCAGATCTCCTTTTTTAAGATACTGTAAAGCATTGCACATGGCTTTTGCGGCAGGATAAAGACATACCATTGGCACTGACAGATATTTCACACCCACCTCTTCAAGCTCTTCGAGAGTAAACGGCGGAGTTCTCCCTCCCGGAATTATGTTGAACGCTATGGGAATCGGAATTTCCTTTACAAGTGTACGAACCTCATCTATGGATTGCGGTGCCTCCACATACAGATAATCCGCTCCTGCGGCGGCGTAAGCCTTTCCTCTTTTTATCACAGCCTCAAACCCAGCAACGCTTCTGGCATCCGTGCGTGCACCCACAATCATATCGGGGTTTTCTTCGTTTTTAGCTTTTACTGCAGCCTTCACTTTTCGTGTCATTTCCTCTGTGGGGATTATTTGCTTGCCTGCCATATGCCCGCATCTCTTGGGCCAGACCTGGTCTTCGATTCTTATTCCTGCAGCGCCTATACGAGCAAAGTTTTTCACGGTCCAGTAAACGTTCATGGCATTGCCATATCCGGTGTCTGCATCGACATCCACAGGCAGCGAAGTGGCATTTATTATCGTTCTAACGCGATTTATCATTTCGCCGTAGCCAACAAGGCCTATATCCGGTTGTCCTATTAGCGATGCTGCAATGCCGTAGCCCGTGGTTCCCACGACTTCAAATCCTGCCTGCTCGATTAGTATCGCAGAGAGCGCATCGTATGCGCACGGTCTCAGAGTCAAGCCGTCTCTCTCAAAATAGCTTCTAAATGCTTTCGCTCTTTTTATAAAATCTTCTATGGGCATTTTTCATTCACCTCCTGTTTTTTTCTTTTATATAGGTCAGCTTCCCACCCGCCTTAACCATCGAAAGCTCGCGCTCGCTCAGGTCATGATGCACATTTATGGTGCAGTTCTTTGCTTCGTTTTTAACCACAAGTTTTCCAGAATCCACATCTTTCGTGGCTATGCTCAGCACATCGCCCTGCTCTATTTTCTCGTAATCATCCGGGTTGTCGAAGAGGAGTGGAAGGATTCCGAAGTTTATGAGATTGGCACGGTGTATCCTCGCAAAGGATTTTACCAGAACCGCGCGAATTCCAAGATAACGTGGTGCGATTGCCGCGTGTTCCCGGCTTGAGCCCTGCCCGTAGTTCTCTCCTCCAACTATGAGCCCTCCGCCTTCAGCCTTCGCGCGTGAATAAAATTCCGGGTCTATAACGCTGAATGTGTACTTACTTATCTCCGGAATGTTGCTTCTCAGCGGAAGTATTTTGGCACCGCCGGGGAGTATGTGGTCGGTGGTTATGTTATCTCCAACCTTAATCAGCACCTTTCCGGTTATCACTTCGGGTAGCGGTTCAAAATCGGGCAACGGTTTGATGTTCGGGCCGCGAACAATCTCCACGCGATTTCCATCTTCGGGGGGATATATGAACATGCCGTCGTCTATTATGAATCGCTCAGGAAGTTTGATCCCAGGGTATTTGCCAAGTTTACGCGGGTCGGTTATCTCACCGAAAACGGCGCAGGCCACTGCGGTTTCAACGCTGGAAAGATAAACCTGCGCACTTTTAGTGCCGCTTCTTCCCAGAAAGTTTCTGTTGAATGTTCTCACGCTTACTCCGCTGGTTGGCGGCGCCTGACCCATTCCGATGCACGGACCGCATGCGTTTTCCAGAATTCTCGCACCTGCTTTGATGAAATTGGCGAACAGACCATCTTTGACCAGATGAAGCACAACCTGTCTGGAACCAGGTGAAATCACCAGTGAAACATTGTTGTGCACGCGCCTTCCATCAAGAAGATGTGCTGCCACCATTAGATCCCTCAACGATGAATTTGTACACGAGCCGATAGCAACCTGATCCACCTTTATGCCTTCGACCTCGCTCACCTTTTTAACATTTCCGGGGCTGTGAGGCAGCGCTATGAGCGGTTCAAGTTCGCTGAGGTTTATCTCTATGAGCTCATCGTACTCCGCATCCGGATCCGGTGCTAATGGTCTCCAGTCCTTCTCTCGCCCCTGCGCCTTCATAAACTCCCGTGTGATCTCATCCGATGGGAATATGGATGTGGTCGCACCGGTTTCAGTGCCCATATTCGTAATGGTCGCCCTCTCCGGAACGCTAAGAGTTTTCACGCCGGGACCGGTGTATTCCAGTATCTTATTCACAGCACCTTTGACGCCTATTCTTCTCAGCACTTCCAGTATAACATCTTTAGCAGAAACAAACGGAGGTAACTTACCGGTGAGACGGACATTCACTATCTCTGGCATCTTGAGATAAAAAGGCTCACCGGCCATGGCTGCGGCAACATCCAGGCCCCCTGCACCGATGGCTATCATCCCTATACCGCCGCCCGTGGGCGTGTGGCTGTCTGAGCCGAGCAGCGTTTTACCCGGAATTCCAAAGCGCTCAAGGTGAAGCTGATGACATATACCGTTTCCCGGCCTGGAAAATACTATCCCGTATCTGGCGGCAATGCTCTGAAGATATCTGTGGTCATCGGCGTTTCTAAAATCTGTCTGAAGGGTGTTATGGTCCACATAACTGACGCTCAGGTCAGTTCTGACACGAGGTATGCCCATGGCCTCAAATTCCAGATACGCCATCGTTCCAGTGGCATCCTGTGTTAGGGTCTGATCAATTTTTATGCCTATCTCCTCACCTGGTTCCATTTTGCCATCCACTAGGTGTCCCTCAAGGATTTTATGCGCAAGTGTTTTACCTGACATCGAAATCGGAATATGGGCCGGAGATATATAATAGATTTGCTACGAGAAACGCCGTATATTGCACGTTTTTTTGCGATTTTTGAAATCAATTTTTCAAAAATACTTGAAAATTCTAAAGTAAATTTTAATATTAATTATTAATAAATATCCTTATTATAAGATTTTTAAATAAGCATATAAAATTTGCGTAAAAATTGTGGCGAAAAAGGAATGGTTCTTATGAAAACTATTAAATACTTCTACGAAATGGCACTTTATGGGCCCTATATTTGTGGGGATAGGAGGTGCGGTATTCGCTATCCTTATGTTTTATATGCTCTATCGCTGGGAAAAAGCTGGAGTTTGGAACGAAGTTACCGAAAGTAGAAAAAGCAGGCGTGCACTTGCGTTTGTTTCTGCCTTCGCGTTATCTGGCGGGTTTGCAGGTATGTATTTGATGATGAGCTACGGGATTCAGATGCCGTGGCTTGCTATGCTCTCCAGTGCGAGCATGTCCTTAGGCCTTTATTTTCTGTTTGTAGCGATATTTTATAAGAACCCGGGAAAGGGGCAGGTGGCATAATACATTTATATTGTGAGCACTATGCGCGGGGCGATGAAAGAACTGGCTGCGGGAATGATCAAAATCAAAAAGTCCAAGTTTTACGCGCATCTTTACGAAATTGAGAATATGGACGAAATGGACGAGATTCTGAAAGAGCATCGCAAAAAGTATAAAAAAGCGTGTCATCACTGCTGGGCCGCAATTGTGAATGGCGAGGAAAAATTTAAGGACGATGGAGAGGTCGGGCATCCGGGACGCGTAATTCTCGAAGTACTGAAAAAATACGAGTTAGACTCTCACGCGCTGGTGGTATCGCGAATATTCGGCGGTGTGAAGCTCGGCGTGGGCGGTGTGTCCCGGGCGTTTCGCGAGGCGGCGGAGGGCGTGGCAAGAGAAATAAAATTTAGGTAAACAAAAATTATATACTCTTTAATGCATGGCATTTTATGAGTTCCAATTTGATGGTTTATGTCTGTTGTGGAAATCCAGAAAGAAGATATTGGGATACACTTAAAAACTCAGAAAAACTCATATTCTCGTTGGCACAGCATCCTCTCACAAAAGATGAAGTTCTGAAACTTACAGATGAAAGTTCATTTGAATACTTGCTTCAAAATGGGTTATTAAAAATAGAGAATTCTCTTGTAACTATCAATTTTTGCTTTATTCCGTGGGAAGATATTCAGAGGTTAAGGAAAATTGGGATTGAATACGGGACGAAACTGGCAGATGAAATCTCCAGACTGGAATGGATCCACACATATCTGAAAAATTTAAGAGCATCTGCACGAGTGGATATGAAACTTATACGATTTGCAGTTATTGGGGCATATGCCTTAGATCTGCAGTTTTTGAATATAATTAATGCCTCAAAAGATAGGGACTTCATACCCTATGCCCGTGAAGTTAGAGAGGGGTTAAGAGATATGGTCAAGGATTTTTACTGGGGCTGTCATTCAACTGCCATAGATGGCTATAATTTTTATTCTTTTGGAAATCATTCAGGCATAAGATACGCCTTTCCAGATATCATATGGAGAGGCGATGCAAGTGAAAATGATGCGATTTCCCTGGCCAGAGCACTTGAAAGATTTTATAATGAAAATATCGAAAACAAAGTTCTGAAAAAATACGGGTATTCTAACGCTCTCTTTTTAGACAAAGAGGATGAAAAATTAGCTTGGCATATAGCCGAACGAATTGCTAAAGAAGCAAAAAGCATTGTGGATTCCTTTGAAATCGATACGCATCTCAAATCATTAAAAGCAAGCAGGTGGGCACGATACGAAGATATTTTCATTGAGGCATGGCACTGGATTTTTGGATGGGCAAATAATATGCTTGTAAATGGAGGGTATTTCTGTGAGCCAGAGAGTGTCGACGGTTGGGGAAAATATATAAAATGGATATCTATTTGAGTATACAAACGGAGGGTATAGCGTTTGCATGCTTGTACAATTATTCTTTAAGCGAAATATATATATATACTTCTTCGAATTATCCTTTGATGCCCTTACGGGGGCGGGAGGAAAGAAAAATGAATGGGAATAAGAAAAAAATGTGTGCGGTATTTGTAATTGTGCTATTTTGTGGGATGGTGATACTTTCCATTCCCTCCAGTAGTGCCGTAACTTCATCAAAAAAACTTTTGGATGAAGTTACATATGAAGCAAAGAA
>JAADDK010000018.1 GCA_013154005.1 Methanobacteriota archaeon | reverse complement strand
AATCAAAAAATGCCATATTTTCATGATTGGCCACCTCACCATGCTTTATGATAGCCCAACTCAGGAAAGTTAAAATAGATGAATAAAGATTCTTACTTCATGTTGATACTTGCTCACAGAGGATATAGTGCAAAATATCCTCCAAATACCCTCCTGGCATTTAAAAAAGCTATAGAGTTCGGCGCAGATGGTGTGGAACTGGATGTCTGGTTAACCAAAGACGGAATGGTCATAGTGAGTCATGATGGTAACCTGAAAGAAACTGCTGGTGCAGATGTAGATATTAAGGAAAGTACTTACGAAGAACTTAAAAAATACAATATCGACGGAGAGCCACTACCTCTGCTCGAAGAAGTCTACAAATCCCTCCCAGAGAATGCTCTTATCAACGTGGAAATAAAAGATTTTGATGCTGTGGAGAAATCGCTGGAAATTGTGAAAAGATACAATGCCCTAGAAAGAACCATGTTCTCTTCATTTGACCTCAAAGCTCTGAAAAAATTGAGAAAACTTAACAAAGAAGCGCGGATAGGCATACTGGTTGGAGAGGTGAACAAAATATTTTCGTTGCCATACTGGATTCATGCAACTAAAGCAGAATTTCTCAATATACCACATCAGATGAAGGGAGTACTCGGAGTGAGATTTTCCCGATTTCTAATAAAATTTTATCGTCTATTTGGTGTGAAAATTGTGCTGTGGACCGTGAACAGCAGGGAAGACGTGGCCGGATTAGAGGACTTATCAGAGGTGTTAATCACCGACGAGGTGGAAAAAATGCTGCAATTTCGCGGGAGTTAGAGAAAGTATAAATACCATATGCATGTATATGCAAATATGAAACTGTCCGATTTTATGAGATATAAGGATGAAGTCATAAAACTTCGAAGAGATTTCCATATGTATCCAGAACTCGGTTTTGAAGAAGAACGCACATCGGGAATAGTAAGGGATTACCTGAATGATCTGGGCATTACCACCCGCAGTATGGCGAAAACAGGTGTGGTTGGATACCTCAACAACGGCGGCGAAAAGACCGTTGGCATACGCGCGGATATGGACGCCCTGCCGATTCAGGAAGAGAACAACGTGCCATATCGCTCACAAGTTCCGGGAAAAATGCACGCGTGTGGCCACGACGCACATACTGCCATGCTTCTTGTAACCTCAAAAATACTGAGCGAAACGGAGTTTGACGGAAACATAAGACTTGTGTTCCAGCCTGCGGAAGAGGGGCTGAACGGCGCGAGTAAAATGGTAGAAGGAGGAGCTATTGACGGAGTGGACGAGATTATAGGCATGCATGTGTGGATCGGCTTTCCCACCGCGACCATTGCAATTTCACCCGGCCCGGTGCTCGCCAGCGTGGATCGATTCAAAATAACCGTGCACGGCAAAGGAGGGCATGGTGCAGCACCTCAAGATACTGCAGACCCTATTGTTACATCTTCGGAACTGATAATGGCTCTGCAAACGGTAGTTAGCAGAAATGTGGACCCCATTGATACCGCCGTGGTCACAGTGGGCAAAATAAACGGGGGCACGGCATTTAACATTATACCCGAAACTGTGGAAATGGACGGTACGGTGCGCACGTTTACCGAAGAAGCAGATAAGCTTATAGAAAAGCGCATAAAAGTGATTTCCGAGCACATTGCAAAGGCGCATAATTGCACTGCGGACGTGGAATATCTGCATCTGAACCATGCAACTGTAAACGACACGCGGCTGGCCGAGATAGGTAAAAAAGTAGCCTCTCAGTTCACCACCGTGGTCGAGCAGGGCCGCGCAATGGGCGGTGAGGATTTCTCGGAGTATGCAAGTCGCATCCCCGGACTGTTTGCATATCTGGGCATCGGCAACCCTAAAAAGGGATTCGTGTATCCTCATCACAATCCCAGATTCGACATGGACGAAGATGCGCTTCCGTACGGTGTGGCTTTTGAGACTCTTATGGCACTGAAACTTCTTCAATAAGCTGCCGCACAAGAGCACCATACACGTGTTCTCTTATTTTTACACCCTCCTGCAAAGATAAAAACAGTATCTTGGGTTCCTGCACAAGCACCCCGGTTTTTTCACCAAAATTCTCAAAGAAAGAAATTATTTCTCTACTTTTCTGAAGACTTTTAAAAGGTGCCAGAGCAATACCCTCCATCATATCATATGCCAGAAAAATAATGGGTGAAATGTCCACCTCCATATTCTCCACGCTGAGATTTTGCATTTTTTCCATAGCGTTTGGATCAGTAAACCAGTGGGCAAATACAAGAACATCATAACCCAGCTTTCTTAAATCTGGGATATATCTGCGTATCAAAATCCGCTCATCATAAAGTCTTTTTCTGATTTTTGATGCTGCCTGAGGGGTAATATCAAGATGTTTAGACAGCTTTTCCGTGGACACATTAGGGTCATTGACCAGCTCCTGCATAGCGACAATTTCCCTGAAATTTAACTTCTTTTTTGTAACTTCCGGCAATCCCCGGTGCACCGGCGGTTTGTTATCATCAGAACACAAAAGTTTGGAGTAATCAAAAAATATGGGAAACTCCGCAAGTTTAAACGGTATCATCACAAGCGACATTCGCTCCTCATCCACCATTCTGCGCAATCCTACAATTCTCTCTGCGTAAATTAGACTTTTTTTTATCTCAGTGAAATTTTTTGATAGGGCAAATATAAACCCCCTATACGACTCCGCAAATCCATAGAATATATCCGCAGAAAATGCGGACCCAAAATCTATTTTTTTAACTCTTTCCAGAGTAATCATCTTCTTCTTAGTGAGATTTCCGTATCCTGCTACAAAGAGCTCTTTATTCAATATCCTAAAATTTGGAATGGCAACCTCTTTTACAATTCCAGTTCTCTTAAACTTTTCGACAATTTTGTAAAAAGTCCAGTAATTCATTCCCAGATGCTCAGAGATGGCCCTTAAAGAAAGCTCCGGATACTTCATAAGACCGCAAAGCACATTTCTATCCAGGGAACGCATATTCATACATCAACTCATGGAAAATAACTATTTAAGTTTTTCCAACAATTAATCTATTTTCAAATTTGAAATTACTATTTAGAAAAAAGTCGGGGTTTGATTGCAAAAAGTTAAATATTTTCATCCCTTAACCATTTATGGTGATATAAATGGACCTGGCAGGCCTGGGAAAATTGGTAAGCAAAAAACCGGTAGCAGTACTGATAGTGGTTATCCTAATTACCACCGTCTTCGGCATATATGCATCGCAGATTCAAATGAATGCAAGTCTGAAATCGTTTTTGCCAAATGATTCCATAGCAAAAGCGCAGGAAAAAGTAAGTGATGACTTTGGAGACACGGACATCATGGAGATAATATTCATAGCAAATAACACTCTTTCAAAGCAGAGCTTGATGGACATGTTAGATGTGGAAAAAACGCTTGTGGATAACAAAACTGTAAAAGATAATCTCCGATATCCAGATAACCCCTCAGAGAGCCTAATGTCCATAGCAGACGTGGTGGTTATGGGCAATATCTCCCTGGGTTTTGAAAAAGAACTCATATCCGGACTTCAAAATCTAAGTAATAATCTGAACCAAACGAACTTCACCGTTATTATGGCACCACTTAAAATCATGAACGGGGTTATGCAAAATTACGAGGATATTTATTACAACGCCACAGATATCAGAAACGACGCTAAAGTGGTTGTACTTCTTCTATTTCAGCCTCATGACTCTCAAACCCCGGGCCCTGCCAGCATGATGCCCCTGCTTCAAAATGTATCCAGTGCACTGATTTACGGAGAAAATTTCAGTGTGAAATCAAAGGTTCTAACAATACTAACACCACCTCAGGAGAACACGGGCAATGCAACCATGAGTAATCCCATGATTAAAATGTTTGCACAAGATATGAATTCATCACTTGATCTTAATGAAAAGGCGATAAGCGTCAAATATTTTATAGACGCAAATAGCTTTTCAGTATATTCTCTTAACTTCACCAACAATTCACTTACTTATGGAATAAATGAAAATAAACAAATGCTGCAGACTTTAAACTATGTTAACTACTCAGTGAGCACAGGAGACAATTCCACCGCTCTGAACACGTTGAACACCACCATAGAGCAGCTTAGCTTGAAACTCAAGATGATGGCCATGGAAGAACCTGCATACAGAAACTATAACGTTTCATTAACAAGATTTCTGGCACACATGAAACTCGGGCAGGTGACTCTTGAAGACATCAGGAGCGTAAAGGAAAACACCACAATAATGATGAAGTTAGCTACAGGAGACTATCTAAGAATGCTGGAAATCTTCAACAATACTCTCACAGAATGGACTGCACACTCGCATATATACTATGATGTTGCCATGGAAGCAAATACCACACAGCAGGTATGTCAGGGATTTCTCCAGAATTATCACGGCACATATCAGATGAACTACACACTTACCATGGTTAAAGGAATGATTCTGCACAATGAGAGCACGCAGAATACCACCTATGTGCTCACAAATCTAATACATGGACTCAATCAGAGCACAGAAAATATGATTATAGAGAAATCCGTAATAGAAACAAATATTGGCATGCTCTCATCACCATTTTATAAATGGTTCGAAAATATGTTGTATGACCTGGAGTTTGTAATCACTCACTCCCGCACAGGACCATATGCCGTGAATATATTTAACTACGCAATGAGTATGATGAATAATCCGCCATCTTCCATGGAAACTGTACGTACATCAAGCAGTGCCAGTCAAGTATTTTATGCGCTAAAACATGGGTTTGACTCAAATGTTGCGGATATATACAAATATAAACTTCAGAATATGTTTTTAGGAGAAGTCTCACTTATGAATATAGCCACAGCGGGATTGGAGCCGAATCAGGGAACTCCTCCGGGCATGCACATAAGCCCACCCAATCTCAACCCTTCCGTCGAAGAGAAAAAGAAGATTCTCACAAATATGACTCAAAAAGAAATAACGAATACCCTTAAAGACATACAAAATTACAATCCGGCGCCGTTGCAGAATACCATAAACTACAGCATGCCCATAGTAAAAAATGCAAGTGAAAATATGAGTGAGGTTGTAAGTATTTTAAACCAAACCCTGACCAAAATGGGCTTTGTATATCAGACCACCGGGGATGAGAACGTCAAGAATACAAGCGAGTTGTACGAAACAATGCACAGCGCAATGAAAAATGCAACAGAGGGACTGGAAAAACTTCTCAAATACATACCCAACTTTTCCGGATTCTCATATATGATGTACAAATTATCAGGTCAGATTACAAACATGCTATCTAAAGACTACAACGGGTACTCGGCAGAAGCCTCACTTATGCTTGTTATGCTGAACAGCACGTATTTGCCAGGTGAGACAGATACTCACCATTCAGCCCGCATGGAGAAGATGGAAGAGCTTGTAACCCGGGTAGCCACCAGTGCTCATGTGAATATAGAAATGAAATTTATGGGCACTTATCTCATCTCACAGGCCACCGAGAAAACTGCAAATGAAACCATGAACGTGCTTCTTCCAGTGTCCATGATACTGGTGGTTATAATACTGTTCATAACATTCAGAAGCGTCACCGATACTTTATTAGGACTCCTTGGACTCGGAATGGCCATATTATGGGCATACGGATTCGGACAAATGGCGCATTATGATTTTAATCAGATTAGTACCACAACTGCCGTGCTGCTGGTGGGTCTCGGAATAGACTATGCCATACATACCATATTGAGATACAGAGAAGAACTCAGAAAGGGCCACGGAGTACGGGATTCCATACGCGAAATGATTACCAATCTGGGGATGGGTTTGATTCTGGCAACAATCACCACCATAGTGGCATTCCTCTCCAACCTTTCATCACCGATACCGCCCATTCAGCAGTTTGGCATAATGAACGCTGTTGGTATATTCGGGGCGTTTATAATATTCACCACCGCCATACCCGCCATGAAAATACTAATAGATTCACGGCGTGAGGATAAAATAAAAGAGAAAATGCAGAAAGAAAAAGACAGGGAAGGTTCTGGCCTTGTGGTACTGAATAAGTTTATGGCCATCTCGGCAATAGCTGCAGAGAGACACAGATATGCAGTAATTATTGTGGTTATCCTGATTTCTGGCGCAGCCATGTACGCGGGGATGAACGTGACCACCACATTTGATATGAAGGACTTCCTGCCAAGTAACCTGAACATAACCCACACCATCAACTATATGATGGCAACCTTCAACACCTCGGGAATGAATACAAACTACGTGCTCATAGAGGGAAATGTTACCTCGCCACAGGCACTGGAAGCGGTGAAGGAAACCATGAACAATCTGAAAGACGATGATTACGTGGACTATTCGCAGAGCAAGAGCATAACCACAATGATTGAAGAGTGGAGCGAGCGAAACACTACATTTGCAAGAATGGTGCATGAAAATGATACAAACGGCGACGGACTGCCGGACCACAACATCACCGCAATATACAACTGGCTGTACCAGCATGCAAGCGGCGCAAGTGTGCTGCACAGGGCAAACGGCACTTACGATTCGATGCTCATCATAATCAGCAGCAGTGCAAGTAATAACGTGGAAAACAAAAAGCTGATGGACGAGGTGAATCAGGACATTGTGCCACTCAAAAAGGCAGGACTTAAAGCAACCCTTACTGGCACGAATATTCTAACGTTCCATATCCTCGATATGCTGGAAGGAAGCCAGTGGAACTCGCTTATGATTACGGTTATCGTATCTCTAATTGTGCTGACCATTGTGTTCTATTACGAGGTTAAGAGCTACATACTGGGATTGATAACCTCGTTACCAGTAATTATTGCCCTGCTCTGGCTGTTGGGCACAATGTGGCTCCTGGGCATCAGTTTCAATGTGGTCACGGTAACGGTCACCTCGCTAACCATAGGACTGGGTATAACCTACGCAATACACATAACGCACAGGTTCCTGGAAGATATGAAAAAAGAAGAGCGAATAGAAGATGCACTTCGCAAAACTGTCAGCAATACCGGCTCGTCAATATTCGGCGCGGCTGCCACCACCATGGCAGGATTCGGGACCCTGATACTGTCATCTATGCCACCCATAAGTCAGTTCGGCCTGATTTCAGCGCTATCTATTCTGTACAGTTTCGTGCTGTCAGTATTCATATTACCCAGCATGCTTTACGTGTGGGCCGAGCACAGAGAAAAAAGGATAATAAACAGGGGTAATGCCCAGAAATTCAAAAAGGTAGGCTCTGTAACAGTGCTTGTAGGCCTTGTTGTGTACGCAATGGCCTACTACCTGAGATGGAACGGATGGAGGATTGTTTCCTTCCCACCCTCACTTCTTGTGGCACTCATAGGTGCGCTGGTGATAATCATAGGAGGTGAGGTATACCTTCGTGCAGGGGGTAAGTTATAAATACACAAATATCATGCACAAATACCCAAAGGAGGCGATAAAAATGGCAGAGGAAAACGTGGTATTCGTTGGAAAAAAGCCCACAATGAACTATGTGTTGGCAGTGGTAACGCAGTTTAACAATGGAGCGGACCTCGTCATACTCAAGGCGAGGGGTAGAGCAATCAGCAAAGCTGTGGATGTTGCAGAGATAGTGCGCAACCGATTTGTGCCCACCCTGAGATACGGTGAAGTTAAAATCGGCACCGAGTCACTACAGAGTGACAAGGGCGAAACAAACGTCTCTTCTATTGAAGTTGAGCTCAGGAAGGAGTAAACTTCCTTCTTATTTTTATTAACGCGATTAACCCAATAAATAGTGGGATTGCTATTATCTGATTTAACTCAGGTACTGCGGATATTTTATCCGTGGCAGAATCGCTTATGCTCTGAGACAGAAAAGAATATACAGTTATTGTCACTGTTTCATTGCCGGTAAAATTAGCTGGCACAGTAACCGCTATGGATATATTCTCACTTTCTCCGGGGAGCAATATGCCCGTGTCCGGATTGCCATCTCCGTCCGTATCGTAACTTGGATTTATATAATCCCACACACCGTCACCGTTGTAATCTTCCGCCGCAAGCGTGCCGTCTATGTACAGTTTTATATCAAAGCCATTGGCGGAGCGCGCAGTTATCTCGAATATGTTTGCCCCAAGCCCGGTATTAGTTATGGTGTGATTGAAATAAATAACCTGCGATACATTGCTTACGTTCACGCTGATGTTGTGATTTGGTGTTATATTCACGTCCCAGAGTATGAAAAACGATGTGGTGGCGTTCTGCCAGATTAGCGGGTCATCATGCACGGTAACGCGCACGTGCCAGTACCCCGAATAGCCATTTGCAGGTATTGAATACGTGTAATCGAAGAGCTTTTCCCCACCAGATGCACTGTTCAGGCCCATTGGCTGTGATGAGAGCATAACCGAACCTGTAGGGTCAGTAATATTAAGATACGCAGTGCTGATGTCATCCACTCCGAACGGGGAAGTTATCACTGTTTCCACACGCACCGTGGAGTTTGCGGTAAAATTGGAAGTCTGCGCACCGGATGCATTGTAAAGAGCAATGCTTCTGATTTTTATGTAATCGGTGGTGGGTATCGATACGTTGGACGGATACTGTGAAGAATCATAATACACAGTGGTGGATGTCCCGTAACCCACATCCGACACGGTAAGCGAAATCTGCGAGCCTGCCGGGATGGTATCAATCTGCGGGTACAGCGTGAAGTTGAACCAGCCGGTGGTGCTCTGCGCCACATCAATTGTACTTTTGCCAATCTCGGTTGAATCTGCATAAAGTGCCGCGGTAATCGCACCGGCACTGAAACTGGCAATGGTAACAGACATGTACAGACTGACCAGAATGTATCCGGTGATATTCACCGAATAATACACTTCCGGAAAGCTCCACGTATACGAATTTCCCGAGGATATGTACTGCGAAAGCGTGGATGAGCCGTGCTTTACGTAGAGGCTGGATGTACCATTCAGATACAGCACCTTTGACAGCGAAAGCAAAGGCACATCCACGGTTATATTCACCGTTCCATAAATCGATGAATTTTCAGCACTGCTGAGATTGAGAATCGTGTAATCTGAATCCCCCCATGTGGCATTGGGTACATCCTTAACAACGGTCAGTGAGGCGCTTGCACCGGGCGCGAGAGTGAGATACACAGTGTTATTAATGCTCCACGAAGAATTAACCCAGTTCCATAACCCGTCCCCGTCAGAATCCTCAGCAACCTTTGAGCCATTTATATATAGTGTGAATGGAAAGTGAGCAGATGGAGGTGTAGGTACAATAGAATAGGTATCTGCAACATTGCCAATATTGAGAGCCGTGAGATTGAAATATGCCTCTGTGCCCGGCTGTGCGATTAGCGTTGTGTCGGGATACACCACCACCCCGCGCTGGGCGCGCACGAAAAACTCGTACTGTCTGGTATCCGTAACTCCATTAGTCTCAACACCCGTAACCGTTGCCACATACTTGCCTGGCACATTGGGCACCGTGAAATTGTAGGTGTAAACATTAGCTGCGGCAGTGTGAGAAGTAACGTTCAAATAATAATTCTGAACAAAATATGTACCATTGGGATACTGTATGCTCAGCGTGGCATTTTTCACGTCCTGATATCCGAAGGGGTCCGATATCTCGGTGCGCAGCGTGGCATTTTCGTCACGATTAAACAGCACAGACTCCCCAGAACTGTTGTAGGTGCGAATCCAGTCAACGTGCACATACGAATCGGTAGGCAAATTTACGCGAGAATCGTACTGTGTACCATTAAAATACACATCGATAGAGGTTCGGTAATATCCAGATACTTTCATATTCAGAAGCAGAGATTCTCCAGCACTTAACGAGGTAGTGTTTTGGATTGTGAAATTGTACCAGCCTGGATTCTCTATATCTGGGTTATAATCATATCCAATTAATGTGGTTTTGTTTTCAGATGCATTGTAAGAGTAAAGAGAAACATTCATTCCGGGGATGAATGTATAAAAGAAAAACGTATACGTGTGTGGCACGAGATACAGAGAGACCACCGGATATCCTGTGATATTAAATGTTTTGGCAAACTCGGGATACATAGTCCAGCTCGCTTCCGCTCCGCTAATTAGATTTCCATAATATGCAGTGCTCCCCATGGTGGTATTCATATATGTTACTCCAGAACTCTGATTATAGTGCAAATACAGCTGCTTTTCAACAGAAACACTCCTTGTAGTTACCGGATTCACCATGGGCGTATCACTCACGTCACGGTCAGAATCCCAGTCAGATATGAAAATTGTGGATATCCCGCCGGATATGTTCAGCTCGGAATCTATTTCAATGGCATGATACCCAAGATAATACCTAACATGTCTCAAATACTCCCAGTGCTCATTTACATATTTATAAACACTGCCATTGTACACATGCCCATCTCGCCCATACAGTTCCACCATATATTCTGCACCCAGCGGATACTGTGGAAGTGAAAAACCTGTGTGATTGTTGAAATCGGAGTTTATATAAATCTGAATTGTGTCCATTCCGTACACAGAATGATGCGGCACGGGCCCGATATACACACTCACGTGGCGGCCTGCGTAAGGTTTGGGGAACCATGATGGAATAGTGGTATTGAGCCACATATCCGGGCCATAAGGGTAATCGGGTATGCCGTCACCGTCCACGTCGGGCAGTTTTTTACCGTCCACAACCACGTAACTCTCATTGTCCGGAATGCCATCGTTATTGAAATCATGGGGATACGGGTCAAATTTGTCAGGCACCGTGTCTCGATCAGAATCGGGAAGCGTAAAATGATGCACCGTTGGAGCATCCGTTCCTCCAAGAAGATGCCCATTTACTGAGAGATAATAATACATATGCTCTCCTGAATATGCTGCATATTTGTCTATGTCAATATTCGGATCTCCATTATCGGGCACACCCGCTGGATTTACAACATCGCCCAGCTTATCTTTTTTAACCACCTTCCAGTCATAAAACGCACCGTCTATGTGCACACTGGAGGGCACTTCCCCGATGTATGATCCAGAATAAATAAGATGTTCTATAGAATAGGGCTCATTCGCCACAATATCTGCCACATCCGCA
Organism: Methanobacteriota archaeon; assembly: GCA_013154005.1. GTDB lineage: Archaea > Thermoplasmatota > Thermoplasmata > Thermoplasmatales > Aciduliprofundaceae > JAADDK01. The sequence continues at coordinate 10,565 of JAADDK010000018.1, read as the reverse complement.
AATATGGTTTTTCCATTGAGATACTGATGCGAACAATTCACCACCAGAAAAAGAGTGGTATTTTCCACGTCAAGTGAGACATTAAATTGAATAGTCTCATTATTACCCAGGCTCCAGTGAGAAGTAATTAGCTTATCATATGAATCAAATTTACCATTACCATTATCCCGATATACACCGATAAAACTCATATCTAAAGGCGTGGATGTCCCTCTAAAAGCAACTGATATTTGCTGAATATGTACCACTCTGCCAAATGTAAATATATGAATCTCCAGAACAGGTGAGTTCTCGTTTAGAGGCACCACAGGAGTGGAATTTTCAACACGTACAAAGAAACTGTGTTTGCCCACCTCGGGCACATAAGCCACGTCCTCATGTCCCGCATAATCTGTTGTAGATACCACCACTCTGAAATGTCCAAAAGAGTGCGGGATAAACCCTTCCATTTTATTGCCAGACATGGCCACAGGAACAGTACCTGCCGATATAAAGCCCTTAAAATCGTTTTGATTAGTGGAGTTAAACACATAGAAAGTATGCCCCACAACAGAAGCATTCCAGCCATATATTTCAACCATATAATCAGCACCTATCCCATCAACCAGATATCCTGTGCTGGAATTCATATCAGAATCAATAAATATATAAACTCCACTTGCGTTTTCAAACATATTCGCACGCGTTTCCAGAAAGAAATAAACTCCGTCAGAAACCTGATGAAATTTAAGGGTGGTAATATTGAGTGGGGGCGGTGAAGAGCGCAAATCATAATAACCCATAACTCCGTTCCATTCCTCAAAGTTGCCATCCACTCTAAAAACCGTAGTTTTTTCAAACAGTGTGAGACTGAATATGGGCGCATAAATAAGAGATATAACAAGAGCCATGGCTACCAGAAACCGCACAAAATTTGGCACTTTTCTTCTCCCCCCACGCCCATGCCGGGGCGCACGCCCAACACCATTAACTATACCGCTTCCGTTGATTATTCCATTCTTGAAACCGTTACTGAGTCCATTCTTATATCCATCCTTTGTGTTTCCCTGCCCGTTAAGCATACTCAGCCCATTCACCAGCCCAATACCGTTACCTCGCACTGAGGTGTGATAAGCTCTGTGTATTTTCCGCTCTTCAGAAAACGGTGTGACTATATTTTTATTCTCAGTAAGCTGTTTAGCTCTGGCAAGCGCCTCTTTTGCCTCTTCAACACGCCCCATCTTCTCTAACAGCTCCCCCTTAATCTGCCAGACCACCGGAGAATCAGGGTGCAATCTCGATAATTTATCATACTCTTCATATGCCTTTTCCACATTCTCCTCAGATAGAACCCGGCTCCAGCGCTTGAGAAAATCGTGCACCACGGTACCTTTTCCATCCCCTCTGACAAATTCCTTTATTCTGCGAGCGTCCCCTATACTTAAATCGCCGATTGCAGCCAGCTCCCACTCCTCAGCATTTAAAATACCCTCTCTATCCGGATAAACCTCGGCTATTCTGGTTGCCTGCTCCGCAGAGAGCCCGTATCTGAGGAGTGCCTCCTTAATCACAAGAAAAACGAGCGAAGAACCCTATATAAGTTTTCTACCAAAAAAATGGGAAAAATATACCAAAAAATAAATCAGAGCTTTACGTCTTTGAGCTCCAGTTTTTTGACCACCATCTCACCCTTTTCATTTTTGAGGAAGACCATGTAGTCTCCCCCTTTCACATTAAGCTCTTTAGCTATTTTCTTTTTAAGGGTGATCCGGTACTGGCCGTTTTTGGTCTCCGAAACTTTAACAACCTCCCAGAGGTTGTAATCCTTTTTCTCCTTTTTATCTGCCATACACGTTAGCATAAATATAATGGTATATATCGCTTACGGAATTGTGCTTCAAAAAACATGCAAAAGTTTAAGATTAATTTAGAATTCCAGAGACTCATGAAAAGAATCTGTCCAAACTGTGGAAAGGATGTGAAACAGGAAATTGTTGCGTTTCGAGAAACAAAAAGGGGTATGGAATACACACTAAAATGCAAGAATTGCGGATATACATACAAGATAATAGAAAGAGAAGAAAAGATGATTGACATTAAAGTGGTATGGAGCTGGCATGAAAATTCAGAAATTAAAAAATTCACTGCCTTTGAAGATGATATGATTGCCGTGGGAGACGAAATCAACATCAACGGCATAAATTCTCTGGTGACCGCAATCGATGCACACGGTAAAAGGGTAAAAGAGGCAAAAGCCAAGGACATAGACACCCTCTGGGCCAAGAGATTTGATAGAATTATTCTGAAAATCTCGGTTAACAGAGGAAACAGAACGTCATCTTACGAAATTGAAGTCACCCCTGATGAGGAATTCTATGTGGGAGATATGCTGGACCTGGAGGATATACATGCTGTAATACATAAGATAAAAACTGAAGACAGGTTTGTAAATAGAGGTGGGGCTCAGGCCAGAAACATAGTACGAATATACGCAAAGGAAATTAGAGAGGTTGGGAGAAAACATTAAATATAAATTTACAATGTGATTAAATATGGAAGGAAGCACTATTCCCCCGCCAGAAGCCCCGGGACCGAGAATTGGAGAGTCTACAAAACTGAGAAGTGCCCTTGATCTGCTCAATATAGCAAAGATTTTGGCGCTCATCATAGGAATAATCGGCTTTTTGGCAGCTGCATGGAACGGTATATTTGTGATATTGGGAGACATATTCTCCATCCCATGGGTTGGATATTACGTGGTGGTAGGAGTTATAAATCTAATACTTTACACGAAAATCCCGGAATTTGATAGCCAGATAAGGGCACGAAGATATAGCGAAGCACGTGAAGAGATGCTCATATGGGCAGTAATGGGGATAATTTTTGGATTCATCGTGGGGCTTATACTGATACTGGTAATTTTCATGTACCTTGAAGAGCTGGAGCGAGGAAACCAGGGATATGTGCCCCCTCCACAGTACTGATGGGGAAAAGCTTTTTATCTATCATTTCTTTGTATAATTATGCTTATGGAAGCATTTGAAAGTGTGGTGCCATACTTAACCAATATTGATATCGTTAGAAAATTTGTGGAAGAAAACAAAAATAAAAGCGAGATAGAAATAATGAGAATTCTTGAAGAAAAAACGGAAAAATCGGAGGGAACGTTGCGCACGGATTTCAAGATATTACTAAACGAATTCAGTAAAAAACTTAATATGGAGATGTAATCCATGACTGTGGATTTCAAAAGTTTCATTAAGAATATGTTTCGAAATATGGGAGGAGAAATATTAGAGCGTGATGACGATTATATTTGGGTGAGAACAGATAGCGGTCTGGATATTTATAAGATAGTAACTGACAGGCCCGTTAATGAGGCGGATGTGATTGCATTTCACCGGGCAACCGAACAGGTGAATGCAAATAAAATAATACTTTGCATAAAAGGTATAACCACCCCCACAAAAGATATGGCTAAAACCCTGAACATAGACATTATAGATAGAAAATCCCTGGCTTATATTGTGGGAGAATACGTAATTTCCTCCATTGAAAAAGGTACAGATATTCCAGGTATAGATGCCGATGAGAATGAGGAAAATGAAACAGTGGAAGAAGATTTAGAGGATTTTGATTATGACCTGGATGAGGAAGAAGAACTGGAAGATATGGACACCATACCTATAATTTTGGAAGATGCTTCTGATTCCCCGGAAAAGGTGATAAAATCACGGATCTCCAGAGAGGAAGCACTTGCCATAGCAGATAAAATTATTGGTCCTGCAAATGCAACTCTGAAACTTGTACCCTATCATTTATTTGACTATTCCCTCAGAATAATAATTGAAGGGGACACCATGGAGCGCTCAGCTTCTGGAATCATAGCAGTAAATGGAATCACAGGAGAATACGAAATCTGGAGAGAGGGCTACGAAACAGAAACCTCCAATAGATATTCTGATTAAAAAGACGAGCCGGTAATTAGTCTGGAGGATTCAAAAAAAATTGCCAGAGAAGGATTAATCAGAGAATACACCGCGGAGAAAGAGGTGATAGAAGAAAATGCCCATGTGACCATAATAGAAAAACGAAAAACAAAACCATTAGAAAACAGCATATCAATAAGCCATCTTGGACTATACTATCTTCCAGTATGGTGTGTGAGCAATGCCAGGGGAAAGGTATGGATCAACGCTGCAAATGGAGACATAATAAAAAAAGAGATGCGAAAAAACCTCACATTTTAATAATAATTACCACCGCAGCAAATATTATCACCCCAAATATTAGGGCCATTAACCATGATGGAAGACCGGGACCCACATAAATACGCACAGAACCTATCTCTTTCATTTTTAAAATACTGATATGCTCACTGAGGCTCAGCTGGGGAGGCTCTGTATAGGTTATGTAATGATAATATGATGATAGATGCGAGCTGTTACCATCCTCCACCCATTCAGTTATTCTGTACGGATCTCGCACCAGAAAACCCATTCCTAGGTCCTTCCTACCCACCTCCACAGTTAGATCAATGTTTACATACTTCAATGTGCCCTGATAGGGTATTGCAGTTTGAATCCATGCATGCTGGCCCCACGTAGAACCTGTATAAAGGAAACCGTATTCAACCCACGCGGGAATACCAATACTCCTAGCCATGGATGCAAAAAGAAATGATAATTCATCGCAATCACCGGATTTATTATTCCATGTTTCCAAGGGCGTCTGAGGATTTGGATTTCTATCAGTTTTATAATGAAAATTCTGAACAATATAATCGTATATTGCCCTGAGCTTTCCGACTACATCGCTTTTTCCGGCAGTTATCTTTTCGGTCACATTTGTAAACAGGGCAGGAGTTATAACATATCTCTTTTTCCCAGTGGAATCTTCAAGATACTCTGGATGATCATACTTTGTCTTTAACCACTGAGGAATGGCGCCAACCCCCTCGGAATGGTCAATACGCCAGTATGCAGTGGTGGTTTCCCCACTATAATGAATTTTAATCTGTGCGGCACCGGTAAGGGAATACGACCACCACGTCCGATTATACTCTTTCATTACTGTTTTCGGATAAGGAGATTCATCAGTCACATATACCTGCTGATACTGGCTGCTCTGGGGTATGGTTATATTTATGGTAAAACTTCTGGCTGAAATATTTATTGTCTGCAAAAATTCGAATTCCTCATGCTCTGGAAGAATGGCATAAGCCGCACCCGGCGGATTCTCTACAAGACCCGTAATTACCGGCAAAAACATATACACAATAATCAGCAGGATACCTATGGCAAGAGCTTTCACCGCGATTCTTGATTGTTTGCCCATTTTTTCATCACCTTTTTCGGTATAGTATATATGAGCACCCCTTTATAAACTTTGTAGTAAAGTAGTGGTATGCCGATAATTATGCCCCAAAAATACGTGGCTGGGTACATGTTCCATATGTATGGAAGAAGCGTAAGATTAAAAAGAATCTGAAAACCAAAAGACTGGAGAAGATATTTCTCCCATTCTTTTTTGTATATACCATAGCCAATCAACGCTGATGTGGAGGCATGAATGCTGCTCATGGCTATGGACAGCACAAAGAAAGAAAATGCGGCTATTGCATACTGCCCGGAGGTTAATGGCATGCGCAGATAATAGTAAGTAAGTGAGACGTTCCATATTGCTGCCAGCCCGAGGCCCAGCGCAAACCCATAATACGGCAATGCGTACTCTTTTCTTGTTTTACGACGGTTAAGGAATACGTATTTAACCAGCTCCGTGAACATACCGAAAAATATAACAAACATCAAGCTCAGGTCAAAATATGCCCATACTGCCACCATTATCATCAGAAAGAACACCGATATGAATATCCCAATAATCCAGCCCACAAAGTAATTGAAAAACAATCTCTTTTCGCTGAATAGCCCTTCCAGCTTGCCCCATGTGAAATATAGTATTCCAAACGAAGGAACGAATCCGATTGTGGCCGCAAGATAAAAATTCAAATCCACAATACGCCATTATATCACGCTATTTAATCTTTTTCAGGAAGTAGATGCAAATCATAGACCACATGCCAGACGCGCGGTGCATACGATTTTATTGTGCGCTTCTCATACCCGTGGATTGCAAAACCGCATTTCTCAGCCATGCGAACGAGCTGCGAAATTAGAGGAGTGCCCTCGCGCTCCAAATCGTGATAATGAATTATACCACCCTTCGGAGTCAACAACGAAAGCCCATACTCGAAAAACTGCAACGTTCCAAAATAGCCCATTATAACGCGATTCGCGATACCGCGGGGGCAAACGCTGCGATTGTCACCCAGCAACGGCACCACATTGGATAACTCATTCAGTTCAATGTTTCTTATCAGATAATAATACGCCACGGGATTTTTCTCGCATGCATACACACGTTGCGCGTTCTTAGCCACGGGAAGCGTGAAATATCCTATTCCGGAAAACATATCAACCACGATTTCTCCCATTCCAACTCGAGACATTCTTATCCTTTCATTCACGTTTCCAGAGGAGAACATTATACGGGATACGTCCAGCATATACCGTATTCCATTTTCCACATGCACAGTTTCTGTCTTATTTCCATAAATTATTTGAATGCTCTGCTCCCTGAACTCGCCACCCACCCGGTCATACAGAGCCACGGTTTTTGCCCGAAGCACCTCGGCGTAAATTTTGCCCAGCGTGGCCATATCACAGTGACCGTACTGCCACCAGGAGGGCAGAAGCACCACCTCACCTATGCGCTCCCAGTAATCGGGAGGTGTGCAAGATAGATTATTTGCACGGCATTTCTCGTATATTTTTTCATAGGGTGTTTTATGCAAAGTTCTCCGTGGAAGCTCGCACTCAAACGCCCCTGCAACACACTCTTTGACAGGAAGCAGTAGAAAATCGCCGTCTTCCATAATCTTCCATCGGGAATCCAAAATACCTTTCTTCACAAGCTTTTTACGCACAGACTCCGCTCTGGACTTTTCGACTCGCAGAACATACGGCACACTTCGCCATACGATTCAATAATAAAATTTTTTGCGAGCCAGACATACACGTTCCTTTAGCATGGACCGGAAGATAGCTTCGAGCGGTTAGTGACCCACGGGCTGAACGCCTCGCCCCCGAAGGGGCTCGACGCTTACACCCGGGCTCTATCAAACCTCTCTTTTAGAGGAGCTCTCAGACGGCGTCTCGTTTCGGGGACCGCTTCGTGCTTAGATGCTTTCAGCACTTATCGGTCATGGCGTGGCTGCCCGGCGATGCCTTGCCAGACAACCGGTACACTAGAGGCCACGGGGCCCCGTTCCTCTCGTACTAGAGGCCCCTTCCCCTCAGACGCCGAACACTCCCACGGAAAAGCAACCCTACTGTCTCGCGACGTAGTGAACCCATCTCACGATCCCTTTTAATGGGCGTACAGCCCCACCCTTGGCAGCTGCTGCACCGCCAGGATAGGGAGAGACGACAACGAAGTAGCAAGCCTCCGGGTCGATATGAACTCTTGCCGGAGACAACTCAGTTATCCCTAGGGTAACTTCTCTCTTATCACCCGCCCCCACCGGTGAGGACTGGGTGGTTCGCTAGGCCCTGGTTTCCCATCTCGGACCCTTGTTGTGCGGATCCGAGTCAAGCCGGCTTTTGCCCTTGCACTCTACGGAGGATTTCTGACCCTCCTGAGCCGACCTTTGGGGGCCCTTGTTTCCTTATCGAGGGCGTGGCGCCCCACCCAAACTGCCCACCTACCGGTGTCCTCCCTACGGGAGTTAGCGGTATCGCTGGAGAAGGGCGGTGTTCCATCGGCGCCTCCACGGCCCCCGGAGAGGCCGCTTCGACGGCTCCCGCCTACCCTCTGCATCCCCAACAATACCGCAACGGCAGGCTGCAGTAAAGCTCCACAGGGACTTCGCTTTCACGTGGGAGAGACTGGATTGTGCACCAGTGCATCGGTTTCAGGGGACTCAACCCGGGGACAGTGGGACCCTCGTTGAGCCTTCATGCAAGCCGCCAATTAAGCGGCGAGGTATTACGCTACCTTAAGAGGGTCATAGTTACCCCCGCCGTTTACCGGCCCTTCGCCCCGTTGTACCGGGGTTTCAGGTACCGGCACTGGGCAGGCTTCAGCCGGTATACACACCCTTTCGGGCTTGCACCGACCTATGTTTTTGTTAAACAGTCGGAGTCCCCTAGTCACTGCGACCTACTTCTTCACGAAGTAGGCACCCCTTCTACCGAAGGTACAGGGCTAATTTGCCGAATTCCCTCGGGTTGATTGGTCCCACGCGCCTTAGGCTTCTCACCCAGGGGCACCTGTGTTGGTTCTTGGTACGGACGCGGGCTTGACCCCTGCAGACTTTTCACGGGCTCCAGGCATCAGCCAAACCCCCCCTAGGAGGGCCCTTCACGCCTTCGCCCCCTTCTCTCCATTACGGAACTCCAGGGGCTTCAACGCTTGGATACCGCGGCAACGGTACAAGGCCTAGCCCGAAGCGTCATCTGCAGGGCAGAACACCCACGGGGCAGGAATATTAACCTGCTTCCCTTTCGGTACGCTCCACTTGGGACGCACCTTAGGACCGCCTAACCCTCGGCTGACGAACGTTGCCGAGGAACCCTTAGCCCCTACGGCGAAGCCGATTCTCACGGCTCTTTGCTCCTACTCCCGCCAGGATTCGCGATGCCGCGCGATCCACGCCTGCTCACGCAGACGCTTCTCATCCCACGGCACGCCCCCCTACCGCATCACCTTTCGGTGGCAGTGGGTCTCGGTGGCCGGCTTAGTCCCGTCCATTTTCGGGGCCCATGACCTCGGCGGGTGAGCTGTTACGCACTCTTTAAAGGGTGGCTGCTTCTAAGCCAACCTCCCCGCTGTCTTAGGCCATGGACGCCCTTTACATGACACTTAGCCGGCACTTTGGGACCTTAACCCACCTCTGGGTTGTTTCCCTCTCGGGCGTCAAGCTTATCCCGACGACCCTAGCTCCCTCCTTCTACGGCGCCGACAGGTTCGGAGTTTGAAAGGGTGCTGGGTCCTTTCGGTCCCTGGGCACCCAATCAGTAACTCTACCCCGCCGGCTACCTCCGGAGAGGTCTACCTGCGGGCAGTCTCGGGGGGAACCCGCTATTGCCGGTTTAGATTGGCCTTTCACCCCTATGCCCAGGTCAACCGAGCGATTTGCACGTCAGCACCGGGTCGGTCCTCCACCTCCCTTTCGAGAGGCTTCAACCTGCCTGGGTATAGATCAACCGGCTTCGGGTCTCCCTCCGTCGACTCCGGGCGAGCACACCCCGCTCCTGACCCCAAGAGGGGCTGCGAGCATGTCGCTTTCGCTACGGTTACGCGCCTTCGCGCTTAGCCTCGCCGACGGACGGAACTCCCTGGCCCGTTCTTCAACACGGACGATAGGACGACGGTCCATCCCAGCTACGGGACTTCTTCCCTTTCTCGCCCTATCAGGTTGTCACCGCCCGGTTTCAGGCTCTTTTCACCCCGCTTCCGCGGTACTTTTCAACTTTCCCTCACGGTACTAGTTCGCTATCGGACTCGGGTTGTATTTAGGGTTGGATGCCTGGTGTCACCCAGATTCCCGCATCGTATCCAGGATACGGTACTCGGGATACCCAACCTCATAGCCACCAGACTTACCTCTACGGGGCTTTCACCCTCTACGGCGCTCCATTCCAGAAGACTTCGAGTTCGCCTGGGAGGCATTGGGTTGGGTCCCGCAACTCCACATCTCCCTCTCCTTTCGAAGAGGGATTCGGTTTGCCCTGTTCCGTTTTTCCTCGCCGGTACTCACGGAATCCCTATTGGTTTCTCCTCCTCCGGGTACTAAGATGTTTCAATTCCCCGGGTTCCCCCTCCCATAAGGGAGTGGCTGCCGTAACAGCCAGGAGGTCCCATTCGGAAATCCACGGATCTTAGGCTCCATACGCCTCCCCGTGGCGTATCGCCGCTGGGCACGTCCTTCTTCGGCACCCGAGCCAAGCCATCCCCCGGACGGCTTAACGGTGCTACCTTCCAGTCCATTATGCCGGAACGCGTATGCCTGGCCTCACTGATCGTAATGATCTAAGCCCTTCCCCGATAACTTCTTTGTCATCGGGTGCATCAGGTAAGAAGTGCAATCAGTGGTATAAGGAGGACATATTTAAGGGTATCGTTTGCTCCCATTATTGAGTTTTTTGGAGGGTTTTAAACGATTCCTAACCATGTCTCCTCCAAACAGCACAAACGTTATCATTATACCCACGGCCAGAAATACGTATATGTATTTTAAAGGAACGACGTCAACAAGAACTCCCATGGTTATCACAGAGAGTATTCTCGCCGCATCAATCAGCGTACCCACCACGCCCAGCACCTGCCGGAGATGCTCTTTATCCGCATTCATCTGGAATACCGATATGGTATTTGGCGAGGCAACGCCGTTCCCCAGTCCCAGAATGAAAAATGCGGCCAAAATCAAAAACGAAACCTGCAAAATGGCCATTAATGCAAAATATACTGCGTAGATAACCAGCGATAAAAGAAGAGCGCGGTACGGTGCCTTGAATTTTATCACG
>JAADDK010000115.1 GCA_013154005.1 Methanobacteriota archaeon | reverse complement strand
GACACGGGCTGGATATACATCCTAAAAAGAGCAAATGTAGAGAAGGGCAAATACAAGTATTACGTAGAGAAATACTGGATTCCAAGCATGAAATTGATTCTAAAGCAAATTAAAGAACTGAACCCGGAGGTGGAGGTTTCATGGAGCGACACGCGGAAGAAGTACAAGTAAGAAATGTGTGGTGTTGAGAGAAGAAAATCTAAAATAAAATGAGAGAATGAAAGGGTATGGAACGTATAAGAGCGCATGTATTCTTCTCAGGTCGTGTGCAGGGGGTATTTTTCAGGGCATTTACGAAGGAGAATGCGGAAAAGCTGGGAGTGAATGGCTGGGTTCGCAATTTATCAGATGGCCGCGTTGAGGCTGTATTTGAAGGACCAAAAGATAAAGTTGAGAAATTGATATATCTGTGCAGATACGAGCATCCCCATGCGCGGGTTGATGATGTGGTGATTAATTACGGCAAGCCAGAGGGTATATCTGGTTTCAAAATAAAGTACTGAGGTGTATGAGATGATAACTCTCACCACAGATTTCGGTTATTCTGATCATTATGTTGGTGCGATGAAAGGAGTTATTCTGAGCATAGACCCTAACGTCAGAATAGTGGATATAACCCATGGTGTTAGACGCCACGATATTCGCCATGCAGCGTATGTTCTTAGATCAGTGGTGGATTATTTCCCGGAGCATACTGTCCACCTGTTCGTGGTCGACCCGGGCGTGGGCACTTCCCGAAACGGCATTGTAGCTCGCTTAGAGCGTGGCTATTTTGTTGGGCCGGATAATGGCATTCTTACGCTAATCTCTGAGCGAGTGAAGAGAGTGTGGCGCATCAATATCAAACCGCAGAGCGCAACGTTTCATGGACGCGATGTGTTCGCACCAGCTGCGGCAAGAGTGCATAGTGGTGATTTTTCAGAACTTGAAGATATTGGTTATTTTGAGAAGTTTGATATGATTAACCCTGAACTTCAAGACAAAACGTTGGTGGGAGAAATACTGCACATAGACCATTTCGGGAATGTGATTACTAACATTCCTGCGTCAATGGTTCCTTCGTTTTCCCAGGCGGAGGTTTTTGGAGTTAGTGTACCATATGTGGAGACCTATGCGAATGTTCCACAAGGTGAGGCAGCGCTTCTGATTAACAGTGAAAACTATCTGGAGCTATCAATAAATCAGGGTTCTGCTGCAAAAAAATTTGGGGTGCAGGTGGGGGATAAAATCAAAATTCAAATAAAAAGGTAAATCACGTTTCTCTCTCCAGAGATTCTGCAGTTTTGAGATACGTGCTGGCCTGCTCCTCGTACGTTTTGCTTTTCTGAAAATGCTCTGCAGCTTTAGCTTTGTGTTTTGCCATTTTTTGAACAATTTCAGCCTGTTTTTTCTTCAACGCCGAAATTTTCGATTCTACCTTTGATACTTTTGCCTGAAGCGAGGCAATTTTCGATCTCAATTTTTCTTGTTTTTTAAGGGACCCCTCCGCTCTAATTTGCTCTTCAATAGCTTTTATTTTTCCTTTAAGGTCCCTCATTTTTTTCTTTTCTATGTTCTCTTTTTCTCGATATTTTGCCTTTTCTGCCTGATATTTTGCAACTTTTTCCATTTCTTCTTTGTATTTTTGATTGTAAAGAGACGCCTTTCTCTTGTAATCAGCGGCTTTTTTTCGAAGTTTTGCAGCTTCGTTCAGCTTGTTTAGGCGCTCTTTCTCTCGGACTGCCTCTGCCTGTGTTTTTGCATTTATTTCTTCATAACTGACCGCTTTCTCGTGTTCATCGAATAATGGCTCTCTTTTTTCGGAAACGGTAAACGGCTTGGGCCCCGACTTGGTAGTATTGGGCTTTTGAGCTCCATTTTTAGAGCCCTTTCCCTTCTTTTTTTGCATTATATCACCGTTGTATGTATTACGTTGTGAGTTTATAAATATTGCGGTTATATATATTTCAGGAAGAGTTCACGGTATTCCTCTATATTCCCTATATCTTTCCAGAGTCCGGTATAGGGCTGCGCGTAAACAGCCACTCTGGTGCTTAACCATGCCAGAAAATAACCAGGGCTATCTGGGTTATTCTTCTCTGATAAATAGTCATTTAGGAGAGTGTATATGGTCTTCGGAAAAACGTAGGTGGCTGTGCTAATCAGAGTGGATTCTGGAGCATCAGGTTTTTCCTGCATTTTAATTACTCTGTTTTGGGAATCTATTTTTACCACTCCGTATCTCTTTGCTTTTTCATAGCTTCCTACATCGTATACTGCCATAGTTGGTGCATGTTTTTTTCTGTAAAGTTCGATAAGTGGTTTGAGTGAAAAGTCAAACACATTATCTCCTCCTATTATTAAGTATTCGTCTTGTCCTAAAGTATCTATTGCATATTTTATACCTGCGATTGCTCCAAATTTCTCCTCTTCTCCCCGTGTTGGTTCAATTATTAGATTTATATCATAATTTTTGCAGTTTGCCCAGTACCTGAATTGTTTTTCATAATACTTGTTGGTTGATATCGCGATATCTTTTATACCTATCTCTCGGACCCTTTCCATTACCCAGTCGATTACCAGTTTTTCTCCTAAAGGTAAAAGTGGTTTTGCTACGTAGTCCGTCAAAGGAGCAAGTCTGCGGGCAAATCCTCCTGCAAGTACTAACGCTTTCATAGTTCTGGATTGGATGCACATATAAAAAATATGCGAATCTACGTAGTAAAGTTTATATTACAATGGTACATTACTTTACAATGAATAAGGAGGTATGGCTATGAAAGAAAAGGGATTTACCAACGGTAATATTAGGATTAACACAAGCCGGGGCATGATTAATGGCCTTACCAATGGCAATGGCACGAAGGATGGCCTTATAAATGGCAATGGAAACCCCGAGCAGAAAAAAAAGAAATCCACTATGGGCTCACCGAAGGGGCGAGCAGGTACCTGGCTTGTTATAGGTGTGGTTTTACTCCTGGTCTTTGGTGTGTTTGCGATATCTACGAATTCACTTAAAAAAACCGACTGGAATTTGATTAAGAAATATACGGATGTGGATACAGAGAAGGTGGTGGACGCGGTAAACATTACCAAATTTGCGTTTCACGAGACCTCGTCAGCGTTTGAGTTTTATATAAAGTTTGCAGGTGATTTTGGAAATACTGGAGAGTATCAGCATTTAGCGTTTATCTTAATTGATAACGATTCCAACCCCAATACTGGCTATGATGCAGGGTATCTCGGTGCGGATTATATGATTAAAATAGCTGGTAACAATGGCACCATCACCGGTTCTTTTTACAAGTTTCAGGGTGATAATCGTAATATGTGGAACTGGAGTTCTCTGGGTGGTGTAGGTGTAAGCAAAAGCAAGAATAACGAGGTTACTGGTGCAGTAAACGCTAAGATAAGTGCTGATGCAAAGCTGATGGTTGTTGCTGAAACAAGATACTCAGAGGATATCACTCCGGTTGTCGGTATTGAAAAATCTGCGCTTCTGGTATATGAAGAACCAAATCTGAAAAATGATACTCTGGCTATTAAGCTTATCCCCATGTATGGGCCGGTGGATGTTAAGGAAATAGATCTCTACGCGAGCGAAGGAGTAATGCTTTCTGGAAGTAACGTGAAGGGTGATAAAATAGTGAATATAGGTACTCTTTCCACAATTCCAAAGACTGTGTACGTGAAGATAGATACTGCCAATGTGATAAATTCTGCAGTGAAGGTGGCAGTGAGCGATGTATCCACATCTGCACCGGTTACTATATGGGGTAGAGATTTCAAGAAATTTGTGGGTACCCCCTCTAATATTACCATTGATGGATGTTTTGCAGACTGGGAACATCTGGTGGGTCCGAAGAACTATCACTACAATCCTACAGGCGATGTGGAGAACGCCAATATTGATCTCTATCAATATGCCATGTATGATAAAGGCGGTGACTATTTCTATGCAAGTGTGCTGGGTCATATGCTTGCGGGCAATATCGCCCCGGAGATGGTAAAAACGACACACTGGACAGGTCCCGGTGAGAATGAGACGGCAAAATCACCGTTCGATTCGGCAACGATAACTTTCACAACGCAGAGCGGTGAGACGCATACCATTCAGGTGTTCGGTGTTCTCGGTAAAGTTATGCTGGTGCTGTTCGATGGCAAGCCTACTACCAAAGTTAGTGTTGGTGTGGGAGTGAACGAGGGATACGGTGCCATTGAGATAGGCATTGATGGAGCAACCTACAACATAAAAACGTACAAAGTGACAATGACTGACTGGAACGGCCTGAGCGATGTGGGTGTGGCACATTCTAACGGGGAGAAAAGCAGTGGGCCCGGGGTATATGCTCCCGAGTTCAATATGGGCTATCTGGCTGTGCTTCTTCTGATTGTGCCAATTATTGTGAGAAGAAAGAAAAATTAAAACTCTCTCTTTTTTTCTAAAATTTTATTAATTATCCTGTCTGATACACCAGTATATGTTTTTGGATTCAAAAGCTCGTCTATGTGTTCTTTTAGCAGCGCACCGATTTCAGGGTCATTTTGGAGATTATCTCTGAACGTTCCCGGTCTCATTGCTATCTGGCGAAGCTTTTCATGCGCTTCCTGCCTGCTCCACCCGTGCTGCTCCACAAGGTAAATTATTATGCGCTCTGCCATGATTTCTTCATGGTTTCTCAGATTTTTGAGCATGATTTCTTCGTTTACTTTGAGGTTCGCAAGCACGTTTTGCATTTTGACGAGTATATCGTCGATGAGAACACATACGTGGGGAATTATAAACCGCTCCGCTGAGGAATTGGTAAGGTCTCGCTCGTGCCACAGCACTGCGCTCTCGTGCATGGGCACAATGAACCCGCGAATGATTCTTGCAAGTCCGCAGACGTTTTCAGAGACAATGGGATTCTTTTTCTGAGCCATGGTGCTCGAGCCCACCTGCTTTTTCTCATCAAAACCTTCCTGCACCTCGTTAATCTCAGTGCGCTGCAGGTTTCTGATTTCTGTTGCAATCTTTTCCAGAGTGGTGGCCACGCCCGCAATGAATGATACGAGCTCCACGTATCTGTCCCGTGCAATTAGCTGGGTGGGTGATTCTTCCACACCGAGCCCCAGATACTCAGCAACCAGTTCCTGGATTTCCATAGCCTGGCTGCCCAGCGCCGCGCCCGTGCCCACAGCGCCCATCATCTTGCACACCAAAATTCTGGGTTTGAGCTGTCTCAATCGTTGATGATGTCTGAGAATCTCAGCAAGATAATTTGCCATTTTCAACCCGAACGTGATGGGCACTGCCGCCTGCCCGTGTGTGCGCCCCAGCATAACTGTGTGTCGGTATTTTTCCGTCATGGATTCAAGAACATCTTCCAGAGCTTTCATGTCCTCTTCCAGCACGTTGATGAAATTTTTGAGCTTCAACGCAGTGGCAGTGTCGATAATGTCGTTGCTTGTGGCACCCAGATGAATGTATTTGCCACACTCTCCGGACAGCTCAGCCATGGCCTTTACCACCGCCATAACGTCATGACGAATCTCGTTTTCTATTTCTTTTACCCTGGAGAGCTTTATGTTTTCGGTGGCTTTTTCCACCTTCTCCGCGCACCCCTCCGGTATATGACCAAGCTTTTCATGGGCGTATAGCAGTGCAACCTCTACTCGAACCATCGCTTTAAGCGAGCTTTCTTCCGAAAATATTTCTTTCACTATCTTTCTACCGTATCTGTAGTCAAGCGGGCAAACGAGCATGAGATTGCATGCGGATTGAGTATTAATAGTTTAATCGTCCGAGACCCGCATGAATTTCTCGCGTGCTCCGATGGGCATGGTGGCATCAAATCCCAATTTTACCGTCATGTGCCCTTCATACGAGCTGGGGTCCAGAGAGCTGCCTCTGGTGGGACCCATTTTTATCAGGTCTCTGTCCCCCTGAAACCTGGTGGCTATGGCAAACTCCACGTCCTGCGGTGTGTCAATGTCAATATCTTCGTCAACCACCACCACATGCTTGAGTGAGTGATGCCCCCGGAACGCACCGTATATGGCACGGCGTCCATCATCGTTGTTTCTTTTTCTTATTTTCACAACACAGTGTAGCCATGAGCAGCCGCCGGTGGTAAGCCGCACATCGCGCACGTTCACACCATCTCTCCTGATTTCGCGGTATATGGTGGGCTCTCTTGGCATGCCCATCAGATTGTAATGTTCATAACCGCCAGATAGCAGAAGATGCAAAATTTTGCTACGATAATACATCTTTTCAAACACCACCACCGGCTGTTTTCGTACAATGTCGTATGTACCCGTTATATCCACAAACGGACCCTCATCTACAAATTCTCCGGTGATACGGCCAGAAAGCACGATTTCTGCATTGTATGGCACAATCACCCCTTCGGGTGTGCGCATTGCCAGTTCTCGCTCTCCGCTAATATGATACTTTAACGCAGATGCGATTTTTAGCTCATCGGTCATATAATCCGTGCTGGTGGCAGAAGCAAGGAGAACATGCGGCTCAAGTCCGATGGCCACAGCGATTCTCAGCTCTTCACCGTGCTCTATAGCATCTTTGTGCATTCTGTAAAGATCCCGGGGTACCAGGCGTATGGCGGCGCGGGTATCGTCTAAAATCATTATTCGGTGAAACGATGCGTTTCTCTTTCCCCGGTGCTCGGCAAATACCACGCCAGAAGTGATATAGCGTCCGCCATCTCCTCTGTAGTATTTTGGAAACGGCATGGCGTTAAGCGATATATTCTCCGAGCGCATGTCAAAATTCGCCAGGCTGTAATCGATGGGATTATCCATAGCGTGGAGAAACTTCTCGATTATGTTGCCGCCCATTACCTTCTCAAATCGGCTTCTTTTCGCCCACAGATTGGCCACCACAGAGAAGCCGTCAACATCTTCAAAGTACAGAATCCTTGTTTTCTCTTTTTTCATTTTATTGGCAACTTCCTGGCGTGAGCCATGAGGAAACCTGACAACATCATCTGGAAACATCTCGATATATTTTTCAAGCATAATTCCCTAATCTGAAAGAAGTATTTAAGTTAATGGCTGGTATTTAAAGTTTTGGGAACATTTTTCTGGAACGGTTTTTCAATGGCGGTTATACTTTATTATCACAATTAACGATTTAGAGGTGAGAATGATGGACGGTGGAACGAAAAAAATAATAATAGTGGCCATCGCGGCGATTGTTGTGATAAGCAGCATAGCCGTGCTTGCCGCTATAAGAAAAGAGATGGAGAAAGAGAATCCGGAAACAGTGATACAGCAGAGCCTCAACGTCAAGAATCCAGTGTCGTTTCTTGATAAAAATCACAATCAGCAGCCGGATTATGCGGAGGTGAGCGTGAATGCTAATGAAAACGAAGCTCGGGGGCTGGTGTACGATGACTCGAATGTACCTGAGCCGCTCAGTGTGGCTAAGAGCAATTCGGTAAACGTGCCGGTGAATAATTCTGATGGCGGGGAAACACTTACTGCTGAGCAGAGCAGTGGCAACGCAAGCCTGATCCATGCACCGAGATTGCGCACTATGGATTTTGTCAGGCGCGTGTTTTTCGGATTTAGAGGAATCCATATCAACATGAAAAATCATAGTGTGAGCATGAACGCTGAGAATTTTATATCACGGGCCAAATACGGCATACCTGAGCCAGATATGGCATGGATGCTTAACAACTCGGAGATTGCAAGACACGCATTTCCCGGAATGTTCTTTGGCAAGAACGGTTTCAATGCCACACAGCTGAATTTCACATCGATAAAAAAAGTGGTGCGCGTGGATAAAAATCATGACGGCAATCCTGAGTATTTCAAGTTGATGGAGTATTCCAACCTTACCCAGGACCTCAATGGTGATGGCAAGCCAGATGCGATTCTTATACGCTATCATGAGCTGATTTACTACGACAATAACAGCGATGGCAATCCCAACTATGAGAAATGGATTACTGTGTTTGCGTATCTGGTTGATGCGAACCATGATGGGTACTACGAAAAGAGAGTGGTGCTGGCTACCGGCGGCTATTTTGTGGATAACAACAGCGACGGCTACCCCAACTTCTATAAAGCGTATGCGATAGGCAACGAAACGGTGGATATGAACGAGAATCATCATTACGAGTTCCATATGGTCATGCTTGGTGGTGTGGTGAAGTACAACAACGGTACAACAACTAACTGGACCTCTGAGAAGGCGTTCTTCGGAATTCGTGTTCTGGTGGATCGCAACGACTCTGGAGTGCCTCAGGTGGACGCTGCGTCGCTCACCGGCTATATAATGAAGGATAAGAATGGCGACGGGCACCCGGAAATGGAGAAGTTTATGCACTGGAGATATCTCAAAGTGGATAAAAATGGGAGCGGCAATGATAATCTTGTGAAGGGTATGGCCGCCTACGCAGTTTACTATGATAACAATAGCAATGGCAATCCTGAGTATCAGCTAATTGCGGTAAAAGGCGTGGTTTACAGAGATGTGAATCAGGACGGTAAGGCAGAGAATGGAATACTGGGCTATGCCTGCTGGAAAGCCAGGGACGGGAATGATGATTCACACCCAGAAAGCGTGCTCTTCCGGCTGGGTATTGTGAATGGCACCGACGAGAATGAGAACGGAATCTACGAGCGTGCGAGAAAGCTGTATGTGGCTTACACGTACTACGATAACAACAGCGATGGCAATCCGGAATATGTGCATATGCTCGTTGCTGGCTGGTCCATATACAATCCCAACGAAACGAAGATGTATCAGCATGCCAGTGTGCTGTGGTCTGTGTACACAAAGAGAGATAACAACAGCGATGGCAATCCTGAAAGCGTGAAAACCGCGCTGTTCTATCGTGAAGTGTGGAATCCGCGCAAAGATGGCGTTTACGGTGCTGAGCGGGGTGTGGCAGAGCTTGGCTGGAAATACGATAACAACTCCAACGGTGTGTACGAGAAAGGCTCGCTCAGAGCATTTGGATACAAGGCGTACAGAAACGGCACAGGAAAGAATATCACTTCGCTGACTCTTGTGGTTGTGCGCGGTAATTTCACCAACGTGGACGATTCCGGTGCACGGGAGTTTGAGAACTACACGTTCATGGTGGTAAATAAGCACACTGATGGGAACGTTACCACCACCCGGGTATGGGTGGTTATGCACAAACAGTACCTGAAATTCAACGAAACGGCAAATCAAACATGGCTTTACAATGAAACATTCAGAGGCGTTTATACTTCGATACACAACGACACCGGTAAATCATGGACCCTTCGAGGACTATACACAGTGAAAATAGATTACAATCTGGACGGTACGTGGGATTACACCAAGACCGTGATAGTAAATAAATCGGGTCACTAATTTTCTTCTTTTTTTGAGCCCATTATGAATAATATTGCAAACACTACCAGAAACATTGCTACTATGACTCGCATGCTCGGCTCTGGATTGGGGTTGGGTACCAGAGGGTTGAGGCCGTTGGCAACCTCGTAGCCGTCGCTCAGGCCATCGCCGTCGGTGTCCCAGTTGTGCGGGTCTGTGCCGTTCAGGTATTCCTGATAATTGGTGAGCCCATCATGGTCCGGGTCTTCGTTTCTGTCTGCAGGATTATCCGGATTAAGGCCGTATTTTATTTCCCACCAGTCGGGCATGCCGTCGTTGTCGTCGTCGGGGTCGTTCTTATCGATAATCCAGTCGAGGTCGTTATCATGGCCTTTAAATCTTAGAATAAGAGTGCTTGTGGGTAGCGTGAATATTTTGGAGGAATTAATTCCCACAATTGTACTATCGGTAAATACAATTTTTTTGAAGGTATTATTTGCAACATAATCCGAGTCGTTAACTATAATGTGTATCATTTTTCTGGTGTTAAAAAGCACTTTTTCGCCGATAGGGGTGAGTTTTTCAGGTTTCATATACACCGAGAAACTGTTAATTATTGTACCATTCAGATGATATATTCTAAATCCCCAGACTTTTCCTTCATCATCTCCGAGAAATTTTGAGTAAGTAAGTATGCGTTTTTCAT
This sequence comes from Methanobacteriota archaeon, assembly GCA_013154005.1. Taxonomy (GTDB): domain Archaea; phylum Thermoplasmatota; class Thermoplasmata; order Thermoplasmatales; family Aciduliprofundaceae; genus JAADDK01. Next base: position 11,743 of record JAADDK010000115.1, on the reverse strand, counting down.
AAACTATGATTTTTTCACCGGTTATGGGCAGGAATTTCAGTGTTTTGCCAGATGTGCTTATAATCTCTGTACGGTTTTTAAGCAATGCATATATATCTCCATTTTTAGTGTATAGGTCTATTATTTTTGATGCAGTATCCAGTTTCCATACAGTTTTTCCGTTCCATGCGGTGATGGTGGTGTTATTGGTTAGTATCAGGAGCTTATTGGTGATATATGTCCTCCTTGCCTGCGGAATGGGGTTCTCGTGGTAATTTGTGAGATTTATTGCGACAAACCTGTGTTTTAGATGCGCTACCGCGTAGGATGTGCCAAATTCCAAATTCAGAGGACGTATTCTCAGTTGTGATGTGCGGTTTGTGTTTATATCCATAATTTTTAATCCGTTGTGAGTGAGTACAGCGATAGAATGCGAGCCGAGCCATACCTTTTCTATGCCGGAGAGTTGTAGATGTCTAATTTGCGTGGTGTTATTGAAAACCCATACATTTCCCGTATTCCATGTTGCCCACATGGTGGGTGAGGAAGTGAGATTATTGCTATTAATTTTCATAAAAAATTTGAAATTTCCTGGACTTGTGTATTCGTCTTTATGCTGGATGTTTTCAAATACAAGCCCGTGAGTGAGCGGTACGAATAATGCGATTATTACAATTACCACGGTAAATGCTTTCATTTCTGCTCCTCCAGCGTGATGTAAATTCTTTTGTTTTTCTTCCCCTTGCTCTGGTACTTTTCGAGAGTTATTTTTCCAATCTCGCGCAATCTTTTCACATGGGTGCCGCCATCTGCCTGAATATCAAAACCTTCTATTTCCACCACACGAATCCTGTCGTATTTCTCGTAAAGTTTTGGATTTACACGCATCAGCTTTGGGTTATTCAGAAACTCATCCTTGGGTATGAAATACCATTTAACTTTCAGGTTCTTCCCAATGATTTCATTGCTCTTCTCCACAATCTCCTCCGCGAGCTCTCTGGTCATGCTATCAAAAGATAGGTCCAGTCGCGCGCGTCCTTCGTATAACTGATTTCCGGTTATTATCACTCCGAACTCCTGATAGGCTACGCCTGAGAGTACATGCACTGCAGTGTGAGTTCTCATGATTTTGTATCGTCTATCCCAGTCAATTATACCCGTAATTTCTTCGCCGATTTCTGGTAACTCCCCCTCAGTTACATGGCCCAGAGACTCTCTATTAACGGATATAACCCGTGCATTTCCTCTGGAAAATTTTAATGTTCCACTGTCCGCCGGCTGACCGCCCCCGCCGGGATAAAATGCGGTTCTACTTAGAAACACTTCATTTCCCCGGATATCCTCAACCTTTGCTTTGAATTCTTTCACATAAGGATCTTCCAAGTATATGAGCTCTGTCATAAAACCTTAATAGGTAGTTGAATATAAAACTGTTTTCCAAATTGTGTATGTAATCCGGGGTTACGGTATTCTTGAGAAAACATTTAAATAGTATTGTGTATACATATTGTATACACAGAGGTGAAGACCATGGAAAAGTACAAGCTTCCCGATTCAAAAATCGAGATAGTTCGCGGGCAGAACTACCTTGCTGCAAGAATAGGAGATGAAGAGTATGTGCTGTTCGCTGACTAAACGGGTGTATTATCTCTTTGAGGCATCAAATGGAAAGCTTTATATATATCATTTGCATACACATGCATAAGTATACGATGCGTATACAAATCACAAATCACCTATCACGATGACGCCCCTCCTCCCCTTTTTCTTCATTAAAAAATGTTTGTATTTCCGCGCATATGTTCTTTGAAGGGTTCATTTTTATCTCTTCTGTGAATTGTGCCGCGCGACGGTCCAGTATCACCGCGATTCCTCTATCATTCTCGGTGCGTATTAACCTTCCAATGGCCTGACGCATTTTTATGAGTGCCGGCTCCCTGAACGCAAAGTCCCAGCCATGCCCGAATTTATAGTCGTAGTATTTTTCGAGCATCTTGACCTTCGGAGTGGGTCTTGGGAAAGGTATGCCCACAATGACCACTATTTCGAGTTGCTTGCCCGGAAAATCGAGCCCCTCGGAGATGCGGCCGCCGAACACCGAGAACAGCGTGCCGCCCTTCATTCTGAATTTTTGAAGCATTGAAGCGAGAGAGTCCTGAGCCATTTTTCTGGATTCTATGTCTACAGAAATGTGCATGTCTTCTAATATTCTGTGCATAAGTGCATACGACGGAAAGAATACCACGGTGTTTCTGTGCAGCGAGATTATATTTTCTATGTATTCCCGCAGTTTTTCTATGTTATCTTGAAGCTCCGCATACCGGGTGGTAACGTCTGTGGCATAAATTATTTTAAGGTTCTCTGGAGGAAACGGAGAAGGGTATCTTACAAGTTTTGTGGATTCGGGAAGATTAATTGTGGCTCTGTAATTCTCCAGAATCAGCGTGCCGGACATGTGAATTGAAGAATGCACGTTTCTTATTATGTCCGTGATATGTGCCGGGTCGAGGCTGAATATCTCCAGTTTCGGGTTCTCACCTAACCGTGCAAGATGTATGAAATCGCTGGAATAGGTGTCTTTCCAGTACATCAGAAAATTGCCAGCGTGGTATATGTAAGACCTCGGAAGCTCGCGTTTTCTCATTTTCATCTCGCGGATTTCCATGCCGTATCTCACCATCTCCATTGCCATTTTTTGAATGTCGTTGAGTCCACAGTGCATAAGTTCCGAAAGCTCTTCTTCCAGCGCGTATTGGGGCACGAGACCTTCGTCATCGCTTACGTATTTCTCCAGTCGATAAATCGTCTCCCTTAAAAACTCCGCAACGTCCGCGCAGGGCACGTCTCTTATGACTCGGTTTCCGTATTTCAGGCACTCTGTCTCCATTCTTTCGATGCTCTCTTCGCTTAGCTCGTCGCTAACAATCTCTCGAGCGAAATCCGGAAGATTGTGTGCTTCATCTACTATGAGAATCAGGTCATGGAGCTCGCACTGCATTCTATCGAGAAGCATGTTTCTCATAAACGGAAGCAGAAAGTAAATGTACGGTGCAACAACCACGGTCGCAAATTTCATAGCGCTTTTGGTGGTTTCGTATGGGCAAATTTCCGTCTCTATGCCCTTTGCGTAAACTTCCTCTGCCGTGTGTCCCTCTTTGATAAAGTTAAACAGCTGCTCCGGGTCGTTCAAAAAATTTGCAAAATACGGACACGCATTGGTATTGCCGTTTTCCACGTCTTTTTTGAGCTTTGAGCATAGCATTGAAATCTCTTCTGCATTGCCGCCGCGCATGCCCTCTCTTTCGTTTGTAAGCGGGCACATATTGCGCCGGCCCTGCAGCGCCACCGCCGATACGCCGAGGCTCTTGCACTCCTCAATCACCTTTTGCTCCTGAGAGTTGGTGCGCACCAGATACAGAATCTTCTTGTCGTGGGCAATTGCGTATTTCACGGTTGGATACAGGGAGGTGATGGTCTTGCCAAATCCGGTGGGTGCCTCTGCAACCATATGCGTGCTCTGAGAAAGCACCTCCTCAATGTCCCTTATCATATCTCGCTGAGCGGCCCGCACCGGATATGGAAACTTCACATGCGCAATAACATGGCAAAGAATAAAAACGTTTAGTCGTGCAGTTTTCTGGCAAACACCATGAATCCCGTGTGCGCCACTTCCACGTTTTCGGGGCGCGTGCCCATGGGCCCAACATACATGTCTCGTTTTATAATCTCGCATGCTTCCATGTCTCCAAACCCGTAATCTTTCAGCGTCCGGTGGGTTTTTTCCATCTGGTTGTAGGTGGGCACGTATGCGGCGAAGCAGCCGCCGGGCGCAAGCACTTTTGAAGCCATCTCCACCGCCTCCCACGGTTCTGGAATATCCAAAATGAACGCGTCCATATCTTTCTCAGAAACGTCTGTGCGCACGTCTCCAATCTTCAGGGTCCAGTGCTCATGAGGCATTCTTTTGATGTTTTCTTTTGCAAATTCTGCGTGGTCTTTTCGCGTTTCGTATGTGATGACTCTCCCATCAGGATATGTAAAATACAGCAGTGCTGTGGTGAGTGAGCCCGAGCCCACGCCCGCCTCGATGACTTTTGTGCCGTTTCTCACACTGCATCTTGCGATGATGTACGCGGCGTCTTTCATACTTATTATTTGAGGTTTTCTTGCAATTGTGCTCATATAATCATGCAGCGTGCTTTTTACCACGTAATACTCCTGCAGTCCCAGCTTAATTTTGCCCGGCTTGAGGGATTTGAGCACTGCAAAATCGCCAACACGGAACATTTCTCCGTCTCTGAATGCAATGTATTTTTTCTTATTGCCGATGAGTGTGTACATGCTCTGCAATCTCCGTTTACGTATTTATTCATTTCTTAATCACAGAATAATGCCGTTGAAATTTTTCGGTTTTTTCATTAATTGTTTCTCCCGCGAGAAAAACCCAGGAGGAATGGAAAGATTACAATGAAAACAACGCCTGCGACGCTTCTGCTCAAGAAAGGCTCAAGTTTTTTATAGTTAGTTTTCTCCTCACACTTATGTTCATAGTGCGCTACGGCGAGATAGGATTGAAGGGAAAGAATCGGGCCAGATTTGAAGATGCACTGGTGCGCAATATTCGTGCGGCCATGCAGCGGGCGGGCTACGAAACTGAGATTAAAAAGCTGCGGGGCAGGATTATGGTTTACGGCCCTGAGCGGGCGGGCGAGGTGCTGGCCAGAGTGCCGGGCGTGGTATCCTATTCATGGGCGGAAGAGATGGAGTATCAGGAGGTGGAAAATTATCTGGAGCGCGTTCTGAATGGTTATTCACCCGAATCCTTCAAGGTTGAAGCGCATCGTATTGATAAGAATTTTTACAAGACCTCTCCAGAGATAAACGAGGAGCTGGGAGCGTTCATAGTGGATAAATTCGGGTGGAAGGTGAATCTCACCAACCCTGAATTAATAATAGGCATAGAGATAATAAACGGCAGAGCATACGTGTTTCTCCGCTCTGAGAGCGGTGTGGGTGGGTTGCCGGTGGGCACTGCCGGAAAACTTCTTCTTCTCATCTCCCCTGGCATGGACTCTGTGGTGGCCGGGTTTATGATGCTCAGACGCGGTGCGACGCTCCACGCACTGCACTTTTCCCAGGGCCCGGTGGGCGAGGAGAAGGTGCGCAGGTATGTTGCGTTGCTCTCTGACTACTCGCCGGAGCAGGTGCCGCTGACGGTGATTTCCCATGCTGAAATATTCGAGAGTGTGGTGGATAAACTCAAGGCAAAGCACCGTCCAGAATGGACGTGTGTGATGTGCAAGTACACGATGCTCCAAGAGGCGGGACGCATCGCGGAGCGGGTGGGTGCGCTCGGAATAGTGACCGGCGACTCTCTCGGACAGGTAGCATCACAGACGCTTCAGAATATGAGGGTAGAAAGCACGGGCACTGCGCTACCCATTTATCGTCCACTTGTGGGCATGGATAAGGTGGAGATTGAGCGTATTGCACGAAAAATCGGGAGCTTTTCCATCTATCTGTCCGAGAAAGAGGAAGAATGCCCATTCCGGCCCCGGCACGTGATTACCGAAGCCACACCGCAGAAATTTGCAGGGATTCTCTCGCTTTTAAACCCATGACTCTTCTTCGCGGTATTTGCCGGGAATCTGGCTCTCCAGTCCGGTGCGAGTGAGCAGTCCGCAGCCGAGAATATCCTCGCCATGTTTCACCACCACGTATCCCGGCTCGGCGCTGAATGTGCCTTCAATTTTTTGTCCTCTCATAAACACAGTTCGCTGCTCGTTCGTGAGCTCCACAACATTTTTGGTGCAGTGGTTTCCGATAACCCTGAGAAATGCGGTGGTGGGCTTGATATTTTTCTTGACGCGCAGCGCTCGCACACCCACGCATTCCACATTATTTGTTTTTATGAACTTTCCCGTATACGCCCAGATGTTGCGGCCATGCTCGTAAAAATGGTATTTTTCAATTATTTCTGCGGGTACGCCAAATCGCTCCACGAAATATTCACGATACGAATTATTTTCTGAGAACTGCAATGAACATACCTCCCGTGTCAATTCTGTGCGGATAAATTCTTAGCACACTATCTGCCACACTTTCAAACGTAATGCCGTTCCATTCACGCACACCCTTTTCTGCGGGTACGGGTAATTTTGTAGCTTCCAGCTTTAGTGAGAGCGTCTCCACGCCAAACCTCACAACCTCTTCGTTCTCCAGCGGATTGAACGTGCACGTGGAATACACTATTTTTCCGTCCTCCTTCAGATGTTTTGCTGCATTTTTAAGCATCTCTTTTTGCATTTTCGAGTTTGCCATGTAATCTTTCTCTCTCAGCACTCTGGCCGGAGGCGCTTTGCGCAGCGTGCCCTCACCACTGCACGGAGCATCAAGAAGAATCTTATCAAATCGAGTGCCGAACGATGCACTTGCGGCATTTTTTCTCGTTATTATGACATTTGTTGTACCCAGCCGCTCAACGTTCGCCGCCAGTGATTTCAATCTCCCGATGTTTATGTCGTTTGCGAGAATTGTGCCTGTGTTTTGCATAATTTGCGCCATCTGCGTGGTTTTACTTCCGGGTGCCGCGGCCATGTCCAGAACATTATCTTCCGGCTTCGGATTAAGAGCGAGAACAGGCATCATCGAGGCGAGGTCCTGCACGTAGTAGTAGCCCAGCGCGTGCTCTCTGGTGGCTCCCGGGTGCTTGACGGGCATGCTCGCTATCTGATACGCATTCATCTCTCTGTATCTTTTAAGTACAAATCCCTTATCTGTCAGCCGGGACACGAGTTTCTCCTCAGAGATTTTGAGCGTGTTCACCCGGAGCCAGTACGGTTGCGGCGTGCGCATGCTCTCAATGAAATTCTCAAAATCCGGCACTATGTCCCGATACTTTTCCAAAATTATCTGCGTTTCGTCCATGCTTCTTTGATCCCCCTTTCAACAATCTCCGGGCTTATGCCTGCATACTCGCACTCTGAGAACGTGCTTCTTATCACATTCTCTATGCTGCTTATCTCCTGATTCTCCAGTTTCTGTTCCAGCTCTTCCAGCTTCTCTTCCGGGTAGAGGAAAAAATCACCGTTGATTCTGATTTTTCTTATTCGCTCTCCATGAAACTGCACGTGGAACCTGATGAGTTTTCCCTCTTTTATTATCACATTACCTTCTGAAATTCCATTCGTCGGTTGCATATTTTCCCACCTCCAGTTTTTTTGCATATTCCAGAACCTGTTTGGGCAGAAGGTCTTCGTATATCTTCGCGTTCATCGCCTCTTTAAACCCCTCCACCAGAATCTTCTGCAACTCTTCAAACTCCACGTCCACACCCTCCTCGTGCAGCGAGGTTACGCGCTCTTTCACGTTCTTTATGGTTTTATCGCGCATTTTCTCTTCCGGAACGCGCAGTATCTCAAACATTTCGTCCACGTTTACGTCCATGAGCAGTGTGCCGTGCTGCAGCAACCCGCCGTATTTGCGGGTCTGTGCGTTGCCTGAAATTTTCTTTCCGTGCACAACCACGTCGTTTATGCCATGATGCTTCGCTTCCAGCCCCAGTTTCTCCAGAGCTTTGATTATCCCTGAATCGATTACGTGGTACGATTGCATTATGGGACCCATATTCTCCGGCAAAGTTATGGAATACGTGATTTCGTATTTGTGATACACCGCACCCCCGCCGGTGATTCTTCTTACCAGGTCCACCCCATGCTTCCTGGCAGCGGATATGTTTACCTCTTCGTCCATGCTCTGAAAGTATCCGATGCTCACCGCCGGAGGCTTCCACCCATAGACTCTGAGCGTGGGCCCGATGTCGTGTAAATGCACAAGAAGCGATTCATCAAGCCCCATATTCCAGTAAGCTCGATGTTTGTCATCGTATATTACTCTGAGCTCCATGGTGAAGTTCATGCTTTTAATTATTTTTATTTTTTTCGTATGTATCACTATTGCATTTTGATTATATGTAAAGCAATAATTATTTCTGCTGCCATCGCCGCAGCGCAGACGAACACGCCGTACTGCTGAGAATACAGCGCGAGAGGCACGGCAAAAAGCACGTCGCCGAGTATCATAAGAAGTGCCACTCCGTACGAGCTCATTGCTATGTTTTTGGTTATGTTCAGCAAATCACCAACTCTGAGCACGATAATAATGACGGCAAACGTGGTGGGCAATGAGAGCAATATGAGGCTCTGGCTTATGCCCGTGCCGAAGAAAATGGTGTAGAGGGTGAGAACGGTGAGTGCTATTATGTAATCGATAAATCCCAGAATGGCCTTTGAAAGATAGATAAATCCTCTCGTCACGGGCAGGGTTCTTGTGATGCTGCGTGCCTCGGAGCCCAGGAGCGAATATGAAAATATGATTATGAATGTGAAGAGCATAACGAGTGCAAAATATGACGAGTTGCCCAGGCTTTGCATAAGCAGCCCCTGAATCGGAGGAAAGAGAAGCAGCATGGTCAGTGCCGGGCTTCTTGTTATTATCCTGAAATCCTTTCGCAGCATGCCGCGCATCGGAGTGCTTATTTTTATTGATATCTGTCCGGTGTGCATCTCTCCGGTTATTTTGATGGAGGAGATGTTTTTCAAAATCCATTTTATTCCCAAAATTGTGAGGAGAACCATGAGCAGTGATGAGGCCACGGACACGGGAGTGGGATTGATAATCAGATATGCCATATTTGTGGGATATATGCACTGAAATAGCAGGGAGTATCTTTGGAGCAGAGGTGCAAAATGGTTTATTTTAGCGTATATCACCCGAAGCCACATCATAAACGCGTATATCATGAAGAACGCAAGGCCCCAGATGAGCTGATACAGGAATCGCACCGCGCCTTTGAGTCCGCTGGCGGGAGTGGAGAGTTTGGTGTAAAAAACCTTTCCGAGATAGGTTACCAGCACTATGGCCAGAATTTCGGACACGAGCACTGCGATGATGGCGAGAAATGCAGAGTACCATGGCGCTGAAAACAGCACGACGACTGGAAACACCAGCAGGTTTGCTGCCAGTGGAATATCAAATATGCGTATGAATGTTAAAAGTGCGATTTTCTGCTCTTCCTCCCGGCTCACCGGATAGATGCGAAGTGAAGTAAAATCAATCTGGAAAAAATACGTGACCATTTGCAGAAAGAACAATGCAAATAAGAATGTCAGCAAGAGCAGATATGCCGCGTATGTGAGCACTGACGGTTGCATGGCCGTGTACATGGCCATAATAATAAACAGCATCGAGAGGAAGATTTTATTTAAAACGGTGTTTGTTTTTATTCTGTTGGTTAACGCTTCCATCGTTGCGGCGCTCCTGCCTGATCTGCGTGCGTCTATAAACGCCTGAAACGCCATGTTCTGGTAAAATATGCCGGATATTTTCCACAGTTCACTTAGAGAGCGCATTCACAACCCCCTGTATGTACTCGTCCTCGCCGGTGAGTTTCAGGAATATATCTTCTAAATCGCCGCTTACCTGTGCCTGAGTGCGAAGCTCTTCGACGGTGCCCTCCGCGACTATTTTCCCTTTGTTGATAACGGCGATTTTATCGCATAATTTCTCGGCGATTTCCATGATGTGCGTGGAAAACAGCACTGCGCCTCCTTTTTCCGTGTGCACTTTTAGCAGCTCTTTAAGTATGCGCGAGGACTTTGCGTCCAGACCGTTTAGCGGTTCGTCCATAATCAGCAGCGGCGGATCGTGCATCAGCGCGGCTATAATTTGCACTTTCTGCTTTGTGCCCATCGAGAGTGCGGAGATGGGTTTGGTCGCGTGCTTTTCCAGCTCGAATGCGTAAATTAATCGTGCAAGGCGCTCTTCATTTTTCATGCGCCGCAGCGAGGCCACGAATTCAAAGTATTCCATGGGTGTGAGCACGTCGATGAGCATGAACTCTTCCGGTACGTAGCCAATCAGATTTTTCTCGGGCACGCCTATTTTTTTGCCGTTTAGTGTGATGTTTCCCGAATGCTCCACCAGCCCCATAATCGATTTCAGAGTGGAGGATTTGCCCGCGCCGTTGGGGCCGAGTATGCCGAAAATCTCTCCCTTTTTTACGGTGAAGGATATTCCATCTACGGCTACCACGGTTCCGTATTTAACTGTGAGATTGGATATGGAAAGCATAGTTATGAATGCGCTTCTTGAATAAAATCTTTTAATTGAATTGCAAATGAAAATTATAATATATGTGTTTATATTCCTGATTTTTATGAGGGTTGAATTGCTCGTGGTACTGATTTTGGGAGTATTGCTCTTTAGCAATCTGGCAGCGGGAACGGAGGAGCTCAAAGTGACTCTTAAGTGGGAAAGTGGTAAGTTGATGGGCTGGCTGGACGAAGCGTGGGGCATTGCGGTTTATGATGTGAACGGAGATGGAGTAAAAGATATACTCGTGCCTGTGAACGGAAACAATGTGACGGTGTTCAGCGGCAAGGATTTCAAGCCCATTGAGAAATTTAAAGTGGCCAATGACAGTTTTCTTTCGTATCTGTTCAACTACGAATACGTTGCGCAGATGGATAGCGACTCTGATAAAGAACTCGTGCTGGGCGCGGTGAGCATTTTACTCGGGAACATATTCGTGGTGGACCTGAAAACGCATGAGGTGAAGATGCATCTCACCACCCCGGGGGGCACCATGGACGTGTGCGATGTGGACGGAGATGGTGTGGACGAGATAATAACTGCCGATAGCAATGTATCAATTTACAGGGTTGGACATGAGGGCGCGTTGTATCGGAGTGGCGCGCTGTATGGATTTGCAACTTCTATGACTGTGGCGAATGTTGGTGGACACAGCACTCTGTTTGTGGCCACCTCGAAGGACGTGTCCAGTGATATTCTCAATCCCAAATATGTGTCGAGGATATACGAGTTTACGCTGCCCGATTTAAAGGTGGTGGCCAACTTCTCTGCGGGTGATGTGGAGGTCAACAGCATTGCCGTGGGCACGGTAAATGGCAACTTCGTTATATTTGCTGGCTGCGGAGAAGAGGGCGATGCAGATGGTGTGGGGCTGTACGAGTACTCTACCACCGGCAAATTGCTGAAAGTAAACAGTGATGCTGGAGCGGTTCAAAGTGTGCGATTTGTGGATATGCAGGGATACCGTTTTCTGCTGACGGGTGGTGATTCTATACAGATGTTCAATGTGAGCACTTTGCAGGAGATATGGTGCAGCGATACACTTTACGATGCTGGTGAGAAGGGCGGACTCGTGGTTAGCGATTTGGCAAATAACGGAACGTTGAGCATCATCACCCGGGCGTACGATTACACTGACGGGGGCCGCGTTTATGTGTACTCAGTGAGCAAACCGGTAAATCAAAGCGCCTCCGGAACCACGCCCGCACCCTCTGGTGGCGAAGGGCAGAGCGGTGCGCATTTGCCATACCTGTATATCGGACTGGCTCTTGGCGCTGTTGCCGTGGCGGTCGCGGTGGCTGTGGTCATGGCTCGAAAGCATGCCCGGGCGAAGGGTGGCGAAGCGCCGGCAAATGCGCCCGAGTCCGATGATGCACCAGAGACGGTGGAGGAAAATCGAAACTTTTAAAATCTTTAATTTATTACTCTGCTTGCTCTGGGGCTGTAGCTTAGACAGGTCAGAGCGCCCGGCTCATAAAAGCCCCTTTGGAAAAGGTGCTTTACCCCCAAAGGGTTCTGAGAAACCGGGCGGTCGCAGGTTCGAATCCTGCCAGCCCCACTTCCCTGCGGGTTTTTGTATCGTGTGGTTAATATGGTTCTGGTTGCATTCTTG
>JAADDK010000063.1 GCA_013154005.1 Methanobacteriota archaeon | reverse complement strand
GTGCCCATGCTCCTTGCCACCATGCCCGTCTCGGCAATGTTCTGCGAGCAGCCGTACGCTTCATAATAAACTTTCACGACGAATCGTAAGAGAATAAGAATAAAAGGTTTACTCCTCTTTTTTGAACTTTTCAATGAGCTTTTCCAGTTTTGGTAAAGAGCTTTTCTTTATGTGGAACTGCTTGCCTCTGAACGTGTACTCAATACGTCGCTCGTCTATATCTTCCTGTTTTATATTGCCTCCGACAAACTCTCGATACTTGTCGTTGGTGATTATGAGCGCGTTGAGCTCTTCCAGCGCAATTTTGAGAATTTCCATATCGTCATACCCGTAGCTTACTGACTCGATTATGCCCTTTGATTCCAGTTCTCTCAGCTTCTCCAAATCATCAACCCTGTGCTTGTTAAAATCGGCATTTTTCACTATTACTTTTATGCGGTCTTCGGGTATGCCCCGCTTTTTCAGGCTCTCTACCACGGTGATGATATGGTCCACGCGACCCTTTTTCTTCTCTTTCTCCTCGCCACCGTACATCACGTTTCGGCCGTCCACCACGACGTACTGATAATCACTATCTCTGCGCACCTTTACACTGCGCTTGAACTCATCGATGTCCGGGTGAAGATAAAACGCATCGCCACGCAGCTCGCCAAATCTCTTGAACTTGTCGCTGGTGAGATAAAACTCTATGCGCTCTGGCGGAATGCCTGTCTGCTTGGACAGCGCTTTTATCGAAATTTTATCTTTTTTGGCGAACTCCTGCTGTTTGATTGCCAGCACCAGTTTAAGTGCGTCTCGCTCTCCAAAGCCCTCGGCAGTGTAGCGTCGAACCCATTTAAGCGCACCGCCAAACGGTTCTTTGAGTTCAAACTCGTTTCTGGAACTCACCAGCCGGTACATCTCGATTTCCTCGCCGTCCGAGAGCACGATATACACTTCTCTACCTTTAACTATCACATCTTTTATTTCTTTGCCGTGATAAAATAACATACCCAGCTCGGCAAGTTTTTTGAATTCTTCCAGATTTTTAGGTGCACGCTGCTCGTCGTTTCTGACGTTTCGAAGCATCTTCCATTCCACGTAGTACTTCGCACTGCTTTTTTTGTAGTTGCGATAATTCAGAGCCAGCGGCACTGCCAGCTCGGGCGGCGCGCCTGAGAAAAGCTCGTTAAGTGCATATTTTGTTCCGTCTTCGCTTACCAGTATCACCTCATCTCCCGGTTCCACACTCACAATTTTGCTATAATTGCCGTTTTCTCGCACCTTTACAAGCCCCTCCGCCACCATGTCTTTAAGGTCCGAGAGCGTGTACTGTTTCTTCTTCAACAGTAAATATTCACCGTAGGAGCTCACCTTTCCGCTCTTCACAAGCTCTCTAAAATCTTTAAGTGTGTTGCTGTATCTGTCCATTATCGGGAAAAGTTCACTGAGATACAGTTCTTCACCATAACCGCACTCGCCAATCACAATGTGCTCACCTTTTCGCACGGGGTCGGTGAATAACTCGCATTCTTTGAAATCTTCAAAAAGCACGTGCATTTTCAGAAGAATCGGGTAATCGGAGAGCTCCATACCGTATTTTCGTTTTAGCACACATTCATCATACGTGCTTATTGACTCTTCTCGGCATTTTTGAATGTCTCTGAGTGTGAGCACGTGCTCGACCTTTACATCGCTCACGCCTCGATATCCCGTAATCTCCTGTATGAGCTCATTCCAACTTTCAATTTCACTGCCGTCCAACGTGATTTTTATGAGGCCCGTTGAAATTGCGTAATCGATAAGCGCCGCACGCTCTTCAAGCGCCGGCAAACTCTGTATATTAAGAGCGTTCAGTAGCTTTTTTATGCCCTCTAAATTCTCGGGGGGTATGGAGTCCATACTCTTCCCCGCTATGCGGTAAAACTCAACCAGCTGTGGCAAAGAATCGATACCCTCAATCTCGGTCCAGTAAAGTATACCGTTGTCCACTATTCCAAACCCGCCATGCTCCCACATAAGCACCTCCCCCACCTTGCGTTTTGCAAACTCAACAAATCCGCTGGGTGTGAGATGCACTCCGGGAAGTGTAATGTCTGGCGCAGAGCCGTCCATCGCCACCTTGTACGTTTTTCGGTGTGCCAGATGCGAAAGTTCATCATTTGCACTGGAGCGCTCCATGCAACCGATATGGAACGGTGCATATTTATATATTTCCCGACGGGGGAATACAAGAGGTAAAAGGGTGTTGTGTGGCGCCACAGCATATTTAACCCGTCACTCGCTCCAGTTCCTCACCCACTATGAACGTATCTTCGTGCTTGATCGCCCCTTCTGGAAGCATCAGCGGAGGGTGCACTATTGCAAGCACCATATCTTCCTGAATCTCCCAGAATCTGTGAGCCACGATAATCGTGGTTATGGGGGGCTCTTCTATAAGCATGCCCACACTGTGCGTGTAGCCGCGCACGTAGTAATCGTCGAATCGTTCGTGTCTGAATAACTCTTCTATTTTCTTCTCCACAGTGTTAAATTTCACGCCCGGCCTCGTTTCTTGCAGCGCCAGTTCGTACGCTTTTTTCTTCACTTCCATTGCGTGATGCACCTCTCGAGGCACCTCGCCCACGATGAATGTGCGGGCCATGTTCGCGTAATAATTGTTATAATCGGTGCCTATCACCACAGTCACAACAGAATCTCTCTCAATTATTGCGTCTCTGAACGGCTCTGCGTGCGCGCAGGGCGTGGTGGATACATAAACTTTCGGCTCTTCACTGCCCTCTTTCATTAGAAAATGGTGAATATCTGCCGCCACGGACAGCTCGCTCTTCCCCGGAGTGATGAGCTCTTCTGCAAGAGCCATGCCCTTGCTGGCAATTCTGCCCGCTCTTCGTATATTCTCCTTTTCCCAGTCTTCTTTGGTCAATCTCAGTGAAAATGTGAGGTCCAGAATGTCCACCACCTCAACCTGCGGGTTCAGACGCAGAAACACTTTGTAGAAGAGAAGATACGTATCTCGTTCAACGCTGAACTCAAGCCCGACTTTTTTCATGTTCTGGTCGCGAATCCATGTCATCACTCCCGCCATGAGGGTCTCCACTTCCTGGTACTCCACCACATTGCGAATCCATGAGCGGCGCTTGAACTCCTCCGCCTCTCCCTCCACCACGTACACCATCGGCTCGCCCTCAGCGGGAATCAGCAACGAGGGACGAAACCACCGCGTACCGGTGAAATATGTGAATGTGGACAGCGCGCGAATCACCGCGCCGTCAATGCCCCGCTCACGCAGAAGCGCCTGAAATCTGCGAACTCGTGATTCAAATATGCTTTTTTCTCCGCGCATTTCCTCACTTCCAGTCCAGCAGGCGTTTCTCTCCTTCTATTTTCTTTATGTCGGTTATATCCTGCGTGAATTCCAGCGTGCCCATATAATTACCTGATTCGTCGCGCACTGCAAAATACTGAATCAGAATCTTTCTGCCTTTGATATCGATCCAGAACTCTGCCTTATCCCTCTCTCCGTTCTTGAACGCCTGCAAGATTTTGTTTACTATGTGCACACTCTTGGGCGGGTGGCACAGCTGCACAGGCCTGCCAAGTATGCTCTCTGTTCTCGTGAACACGCGCTCTCCCGCCGAAAAGAATCTGACCCGGTCATCTGCGTCTATGAACGTTAAATCTCCGGGCATTGTGCGCAGAATCGCGGTGATTTCCTCCGGGCGCAGATACCCGTGAGTAAGCTGCACATCTCCTTCCCTGACTAATTTGTACGTGTCGGGCCTGAACTGCACCTCACCCATGTTTTTCTTCAACTCTTCAAGAAGGTGCTGGGGCAGGTTTAGCATCTCTTCCGCCGAAATCTCCGCATTCACCTCGTAGGGCATAATGGGCTTTGCATCAGTGCTCCACTCCCCTCCGGGTTTCACTTTGTAGTATCCGATTTCGTCGTCTATTTCTCTGATTGCCCTGAATTCGCCATCGCTGAGCAAAAGCTGAAGCGTGGGGTACAGAATATTGTTCTCTCTGAACACCATGTCTATGAGCCGTGAGGCCAGGTCCTGCCCGAGAGCCATCACTTCCTCGTAGTTCTTCCTTCCTATTTCACGAAGAAGCTTGTTCATCTCTGCCCGAATCTCATCGTGCTTGCGCCAGAGCACTGCGGGCACTGCGTTAAGCCCGCGACGCTCAAGATACGGAAACAGAACCATCTCTTCGCGGTCGTAATGTGTGAACCCGATTCTCTTCAATCCACGCACGATTCCTTCCAGAGTTTTAAGAACGTTCTCTCTTCCTTTTTCATCTAAGTTTTTCAGCGAAGATGCATAAAGATTCAGAACTTCAGCATCTTTTATTATCTCCACGTTCTCTTCGTAATGGGTGCGCAGCGGGTGCCCGGGTGGGAACTTCTGCAGCTCTTTCTCGGCGCCGCTCACACTTTCCCGGAATATTTCCACATGAATATCGCACATTTTTGCAATCTCGCGGGGCGTTATGCCCTCTTTCACCAGCTCCTGCTCAATGAGCGGTATCTCCAGCGGAGAGATGGAGCGCAACACCTCTTTGAACTCTTCCTTGACTTTCTTTTCATCTTCTCCACTGTGCAATTTGCGAAGCATCTCCTTCAATTTTTCTTTTTTCAATTCTCGATTATCCAATAACTCTGACATTTTTATCACCTTGCTCCGAGAGATGATTACTCATTTTTAAAGATTGCTGGACGATTTTGAGCAGTGAGAAAAATTTGCTGGGAAATAATTAATAAATATGTGAATTGAATATATTTATATTATGCAAATGTTGGCGATACGTGGAGAGGTTGTGAATCATGTGGCTACCATGCTGGTGGGGGTGAGACAATGACCGAGAAAAGAGTGCTGTTGCATATCAAGCACACATGGATGGATGTGTTCAGGTTCCCTATTGTGATTGAAGTGGTGGCGATAGTGATTCTCATTATTACCTATTTCACATCTAATTATCAGTATGGTTATTTTATAAAAATAACTTCATTGAGTGGGCTATTGTTCATTGCAGGGATATTCTTATTTGCATTTGTAATTTTCCCGGGATTTGTGGCATATTTAGGGGTCAGAGATTTATCGCACATAGACGAATGGCTGTGGATTGAAGGAGACACATTGATATACAAGCACGGGAAATATGAATTTAAGTTAAAGATGAAGGATATAAAAGAGATTTCGCTAAATTATGGAAGTAGATTACATCCGTATTTCATAATACGACTTAAAAAGAAATATGATGGATACAACCGAATAAACGTAGGAGACAGCATAGATTTCAGGACGTGGATAACAGAGGAAGAAGGGTCAAATAAGTTAGTTGAGATGTACAACGAGATTATAAAATACAATCCGAAGATAGTGGTTACAAAGTGGTATCCAAAAGTAGACAAGAGAATGCAGATATGGGACGGAAAAGAATGGAAACCGATAGCGGTTAGCGAGTTAAAGAGGATATTGGCGGAGCAGGAAAGGGAGTGATGGAAGAAAGAAAAGCTTAAAATAAAAGGAGGAGATGTATAAATATGACCGAAGCAGAAATAAAAGATAAGAACTACGAATTCTACATCAACGCCGACCTGAGCGAATACGCAGGCAAATGGATAGCGATAGTGGACGGTAAGGTGGTAGCGAGCGGAGACAGAGCGGATGAAGTCATAGACAAAGCAAGGAAGGAGTATCCAGATAAGC
>JAADDK010000019.1 GCA_013154005.1 Methanobacteriota archaeon | reverse complement strand
CGATAATTTTTAATTCCTCTACTCTTTTCCCATTCTGATGAACGTATTATTTGCTACTGTGGAAATGTATCCCCTTGCCAAAATAGGGGGTCTGGGTGATGTTGCAGGGAGCCTGCCAAAAAACATCAGAAAACTGGGCGTGGATATTCGGGTGGTGATGCCATACCATCGGTTCATTGAAGCAGACAGTGAACATATCGGGAACATGAAAATAGAGCAGGAAGTATATGAAATCCATCACACCACCGTGGATGAGGTCCCCGTGTATCTCATAAAAAATGAGTTTCTATGCAAAGATAAAGTGTACGGATATCAGGATGCAATGCGCTGGGCAAAATTCTCCAGAGTGGTGGCAACGCTTCCTGAATTTTTAAACTGGGATGTAGACCTCATTCATATGAACGACTGGATGACCGCTCTGGTTCCCGCATATTCCATTAAAGGCAACGTAAAATTCCTTCTGACAATTCACAATCTGAAGCATCAGGGAAAGATTGAACTGGAACAGTTTACGGGATTGAGTTTACCAGAAAATAGGAAAAATGAATTGATATGGCAAGGGAAAATAAATTACCTTAAAGGAGGAATTATGCTCTCTGATGCCGTGAGCACAGTGTCTCCCACCTATGCAAAAGAAATAACCACCGAGGAGTTTGGAGAGGGATTGCATGAGATTCTCAAAAAACACCGGGACAAATTATACGGCATAATAAATGGCATAGATTACGAAATCTGGAATCCAGAAACTGATGAGAATATCTTTGCAAATTACAGCAAGGATAATCTCAGTGGAAAGGATAAAAACAGAGAGGCTATGAAAGATGAGCTGGGAATAGACGACGATAAGCCCCTTATCGGGTTCGTGGCGCGGCTTGTTGAGCAAAAGGGCCTGGACATAATGCTACCTGTGCTGAAAGAGATAAATGATGCGCATATTATCATTTTGGGTACCGGCAGAGAGAAATATGAAAAGGCTCTGAAAAATATGGAGGGAAAGTACGTACATCCTATAATAAAATACGATGAAAAACTGGCACATCAGATATACGCTGCTACGGACATGTTTTTGATGCCTTCCAGATTTGAGCCCTGCGGGCTGGGGCAGATGATAGCCCTGAGATACGGTTCAATACCTATCGTAAGAAAGACTGGGGGACTTGCAGACACCGTAAAAGACGTATCAGAAGAAGGATGGGGCTTTGTGTTTGAGGAATACCGCAGTGAAGCACTTCGAAAAGCGCTGAAAAGAGCTCTCGAGTATTACAACAAAGACGCATGGGATAATTTAGTACATAGAGCAATGAAGCAGGATTTCTCATGGAAAAACTCGTCTAAAAAATATGTGGAGTTATATAAGAGAATTCTTTGATTTCTTTCTTTTCCACATCACAACGCCCATAAGCGCCACGAACAGAAGCGCGGAGGATATGGCGGGGATTACCAGGTTTCTTTTCACAATAACCACATAGAACGTCAAATTGTCGTATACTGTAGCATTACCATCACTCGCCTTTATCACCAGAGTATGCTTTCCAGCACCAAGTTCGGAAATTTTAAGATGAATAACCGTTCCTTTCACAAATGATTTATTGTCTATAGAATACCACACAGAAACCGTATAACCATCCACATCGTAAGTGGTTATATTTACTGTTGTATCCGCTCGAATTGTCTCGTTATTTTTTATATTCACAGAAATCACTGGAGCATCGTTCACAGGATACACATATATTTTGAAATGTGCCGTACAGTTCTTGCCCCGGGAATCTGTCGCGATTACAGTCACGTTTATCCATCCATTCCAGTTATTGTTTTTCTCTCCGGTTTCCGCATCCACCGAAATCCATGTACCGTTAAGAATCACATACACCCCTGGAGAGGTGTTGTACTCCAGCGTGTAATTAAGTTTGGTATCCAGGTCATCCTCAAAATAATTGCTGAGATTCAGAGCCCTCGTAACCCTTCCATCCTCAGGTACACGAACCACGGGAATTTTCTTTACGGGCCAAGGTGCCATGTTTTGGTAACTCCCATTTCCATATCTGAGTATGAAAGAAAAGTTGCCCTTTGCATAGTAAACAAGATAAGACGCAAGAGTTATTCTTTTAACACTATAAAATGTGGCGTTATGGGGGATTACAAAAACTGAAAAATTGCTTTGAGTATTCATAAATCCGCAAACACGTCCATCTTTCAAATATTCCATATGTTCAAGACTGGCAAAGTCCGGCGATAGTGTAACTCTAACACCAACATCTATCGATGTACTGTACTGTACCTCTATCTCATTATTCCACATTCTGTAAATTTTCCGGACATGGCTCCCATATGCATATATCTCCGAATTATTCACAGTTATTGAATAATTATCATTCTCAAATCCTATATCACTGAACGCATAGGCTTTACCTCCCTGATTATACGGTACCGGATTCTCCTGATAATGATAATTTGTAGTTGCAATACCAATTATATCGGTATACGCATCACCCTGCGCATGCCAGCCCACAGTGGGATTTCCAATAAGTATAGTTCCGTTATTGTTTATCGCAAATGATATTTTTCCCCCACGAGGTTCTATCACCGCATATATATTCTTTGTTGCCACGATTCCCTCTTTTACACCATCCAGATCAACATCCTGTTTCCACACTCCAGTGGTTCTATTTTCAAGCCATTTTTGAGCGTAATAGAACATCATGCAATCACGAATATGCGCGGCCTGGTCCTTCTCCCATGAAGAGATATCATCGTGCATGGTAATGCTTATCCCCTTCCCGCGCCACGCTGTTTCATACATCATAGCCGCAAAGCTTTTCATAGCCACAGTGTAAATAGGCGAAGTTTTGGGAATATCTCGCAAATGAGTCCACACATCGTAAATAACCGTACCCGGAGTCCGGTAATCTCCAAGTTTTTCAATATTATCTTTGGGTGTATAATTGAAATAAGACGTACCCACAGTTATCTCGTGATACGGATCATAGTACCACGCATCGTAGAGATCATACCTGTCGGTAGGCCCAGTAGAATCACTGCCAGCGGTGCCGAGATTCTGAGTGAGCCAGAAATAAGAGGCATCGTTAATCTTTATGTCTCCATGCACCGGTAAGTTAGCGAGCTCATCTAAAGATACCGCCTTTATCCACTGATGCTGCGCAATCCATCCAATGCTTTCATTATAAACCTGAACCACCTCCGGTCCTCCCCAGCCCGGCGCATTTCCAAAAAATTTCTCCCAGTCATCCATGTACAGAATATACCTGTGAGTTGGATCAGTGATTTCATTTCGCACTAAAAGTTTTCTTATATTAACATTCAATGCATTATCAGTTGGGTTTGGGAGCATATCCTGCACATTTTGCCAGTTGCCAGCTCGGCCAGTATTACTTATAAAAAGAACCTTTATACCTGAATCGTTCCACACATAGTACTCGTCTTTACCTTCCTTAGCCCAGGAAGGATGATACCAATTAAATGCCACCTCTGTATCTGCAACCACTATTTTATAATGTCCATTTTTAACGGTATTTTCCCATCCGTGCCAGTAAACACGCTCTGGAATCCAACACACATCTGGTGTGTAATTGTAATACTTTTCTATATAGTACTTTGTGTAAGCCATGCTCCAGTTGTTGAAATCACTGGGCATGTACTTTGGTATGTACTCTGCATAGAATCCACCGACCATATACGCAATTTTTTCATCAACAAGTTTTCGTATATATCTGTTAAAATCAGGACGATAATACTCAATCGCATCCGCTAAAGTTCCAGAAATGTGAAGATTGACCGGCACATGCCAGTAAGCATGAATGGATGGAACCGCGTACATTCCCACCTCTTTATTTCCAACAAAATACGAAACATTCTTCAGGAATTGGTTCGCATGCTGGAGAAAAGCAATTCTGGTTCTCGGCGCCACGGTGCTTGAAGAGATACTCCCATTGAGCCAGCCATTGTGCGATGAGTCTCCACGATACAGTGTCGAGCCTATACAATCCACAATGTCACTCTCCTCCGTGTTCTGACCAGTACTACTTGAAGGAATCTCTCCGGCACCTCCATTGGTGTAATCCTTTGTAGTATAAACCTGAAAATGTAGTTCTCCCCCGTTCCACCCAAGAGAGGTGAGAAGTGTTTCATTCAATGATAGCTCAACAGAATCCCACTGAGAAGAATACGCTATGCCATCAATACTCTCATTTGAAAAGCTCCAGTTAGACAGATAAACTGCATAATGATTTGTGTCATATATCGCCAGACACACCTCCCAGGGAGTATCAGTTTCTGTTTCCACGTAATCAGGTAGCCAGTTCTGACCACCCGCTTTGAAATCTATAGCTATGTAAAAATTCAAATTTTCTATCTCCGCTCCATACTTTAAATCCAGAAAATCAAGACGGAAAAACAGATGTCTGTAGCCCTTGTGATAGTAAAACGCAATTATATCACGGGAATCATCAAAACCATCATTGAATTTGTACTCATCACTGTAATTATCCACTGCTTTAACATCCTGCGGTTTCCAGTCCATAAAATGTCCGTCAATCTGAATGGGCTCTTTTTGAACCGCATTAACAACCCCAACTTCTCTTACCTGCGCAGTTTTAGCAACACTAATTCCGGGGATTCCACCCACCAGAAGCAAAGTAACTAAAAGCAGAATTAAAATCTTCCTCATGCTATCTCCTCCAGAAACTTAATGGAGTTTTTTAACCCTCTCATAGGCACATAAACCATATTCGGGCGGTTCTGCAGCTCATAGTTTATTTCGTACACCGCTTTCTCAATCATCCATTCTGCATAATCTCGCATATCAAAACGGTAATGAGATTCACGTCTGTACTCTTCATAAATCTTCATTACAATATTTCTCTCCCAATCATCCCATGAGCCAGAGGTTATGTAGCCCACCGCACGTGCCAGCGTAGATACATCCCTCACCGGTTGAAGCTTCTCATAGCCATTTCCTCGCATTGGCTCACCTTCAAAATCCACCACATATATCCTCCTATCGCTCCAGAGCATCTGAGAAAAATGCAAATCCTGATGAGTTACCATCTTCTCTTTTCCAATCATTTCAGAGAACAGGGTGTTGAGCTTTAAATCCAGATTCAATCCTGCCTGTTTTTGCATTTTCATAACATATTTTCTCCAGGCACTGATATCCTCTTCAGTGATTTCTTCCATCCCCAGCGTTTCAAATTTTTTATGCAACCTCACCACAACCCCAACCAATTCATTAATGGGGAGCAACTCCAACTCAGCATTCTTTTCAAAATTCACATAATTTTCGTAAAACATTTTTCCCACATCTTTGCCCGTAATTTTCCGGGTAATAAGCTGAATATATTGCCCATCGTATTTCCCCCACCCACAAATCTCCGGTGCAATTTCTCCTGCAACACGCATTAGTTCAGGCTCTCTGCTCCCTATTCTCCGATAAGATTTCAAAACGTATCCATCAAATCCCACCACGATGTTCGTGCTGTATCCCATTTCTTCGACTGTAGCGAACTCATAATCAAAGTTCCCTTCAAACTCAAAGATTTTGCCTTTTGCAGACTTTATTTTGCCCACCTCATACAAAGACAATATGGCTTTTAAACAATTTTTATCCGCGTGCAGGTCTGTCCCACCGCATTTAGGCTCGAAATAATAGTACGTACCATCATCCCATATTATCAGTTTCACATCCCCAACTCTGGCAGAGTCACACATTCTCATTCTCCAACACTCTCCTGTAGAGCAGGTATGTTTTTTTAGCAATGTTCTCCCATGAAAATTCCTCTGCTCTTTTTCTCCCATTTCTGCTCATTTCCTCTCTCAAAGATTCATCACGAATAACCGCGTTTATCTTTTCTGCCAGTTTTTCAGGCTCTCCTGGAGGCACCAGATACCCGTCCACACCATCCCTGATTATATCTTTTATCCCGCCCACACTGCTCCCCACCACGGGAGTACCGCAGGCAAGCGCTTCCAGATTGGTTATGCCAAACGGCTCATAAATAGAGGGGGAGGCGAATACGGAGGCATGTGAATACAAATACGACAACTCAGAATCATTGAAGTATCTGTGGAGCCAGATTATGTTCTCTGCATCTTTCAATCGTTCAGCATAGTGTCTGTAGGTCTCTTCACTATCCTCCTTTCCGGTGACAAGCACTATTTTTGAATGTATGGATGGTGAGGCATCAATCAGAGTATCGATACCTTTCTGTCTGGTCAATCGACCCACAAACAGAACGTAGCCCTCCTCAAGACCAAGTGAGCTAACAAACTCATAATTCTCTCTGTGCTGAAACGTTTCTGTATCTATTCCGTTGTAAATAACTTCCACTTTTTCTCCGGGTACGTCGTACACATCCACAATATTAGCCTTCATCTCTCTGGAGACCGCAATTATTGCATCACTGCCTTCCAGACCAGTTTTCTCCATCCACTTGCTCAATTCGTAACCTCTGCCGAGCGTTTCGCGTTTCCAGGGCCTGAGTGGCTCTAAACTGTGCGCCGTGCTAACAAGTTTTTTGCCGTAAAGTATCTTTCCCATCAAACCCGCTAAATTTGTATACCATGTATGCGAATGTATAATATCTGCATCTATTTCTTCCCGAATCATATTTAGGTTTAAGGATACAGTACCGAGGACCTTATCCCACTGGTAAGTACCATCAAATTTGTCCCATGCAGTATATTCTTTCACATTTTCTTTATTTATTCCCGCGGCAACCGTTCTTATCTCCACATCCACATAATTTTTGAGGTGTGCCACTAAATTCTTAACATGAACACCCACCCCACCATATATATTCGGTGGATATTCCAGTGTGAACATACTCACCTTCACACTATCGCCTCCCCATCAATGAACAGATGCATTTTTCGCATATTAAACACGATTTTCATACTCTCCCCAGCACTCACCCGCACCATGGGCGGAAAACGTGCAAGTATCTCCATTTCTCCAACTTTCAAGTGTGCAAAAGTCTCCGAGCCAACAGGCTCAATAACTTCAATTTTTGCTTCAATCCTCTCTCCATCCAGCTCTTTAGCAAAAAGTGAGTCAAGCACGTCTTCGGGTCGTATTCCAAACGTCAGAGTTTTACCCTCATATTCCTTTATTCTCTCGTAGATATCCTCTGGCACCTTGAGCTTGAATCCATCAAACTCCAGATATCCAGCATTTAATGTGCAATCAAACATGTTCATTTCCGGACTTCCTATAAACTTTGCAACAAACAAATTTCGGGGATTATTGTAAAGTGTTATCGGGTCATCCACCTGCATGACCTCTCCCTTATTCAGCACAGCAATGCGATTCCCCAGGGTCATAGCCTCAAGCTGGTCATGAGTCACATAAACCATGGTCACGCCAAGGGCCTGATGCAGTTTTTTAAGCTCCACGCGCATCTCCATCCTCAACTTTGCATCAAGATTGCTCAGGGGCTCGTCAAAAAGAAAAACCCGTGGATTTCTCACTATCGCCCTACCAAGCGCCACTCTCTGTCTCTGTCCTCCACTTAACTGCCCAGGCTTTTTCTCTAACTGGTCCTCAATATGAAGCATTTTCGCAGCGTTTCTCACCCTTTCATCTATTTCTTCGCGACTGTAAACTCTTCTGAATCCCTTCCTCCTTAGCTTAAGCGCAAAAGCCATATTATCATACACTGTCAGGTGAGGATACAGCGCATAGTTCTGAAACACCATGGCCACATTTCTCTCCTTCGGAGGCAGCTCCGTGACATCGTCCTCACCGATGAATATTTTGCCCTCAGTGGGTTTCTCGAGGCCCGCTATCATTCTCAGCGTGGTGGTCTTGCCGCTTCCCGAAGGCCCTAAAATCACGAAAAACTCGCCATCCTTTATCTCCAAATTCAGATTCTCAACCGCAGTGAAATCTTCGAATTTTTTTGTTACATTTTCAAACTTCACCTCTGCCATATTCATCACCCTTTAACACTACCTGTGGTCATTCCGGATATCAGGTATTTCTGCAACGATAAGAACACAAGCACCACCGGTATTGAGACCATTATGGACACCGCCGCGAACACGCCCCACTGCGAGCTCGTGGAACCGGTCAATCCTATGAACTGCATTATTCCCACCGGCAGGGTATAATTCTCTTCACTCATGAATGTGTATGCAAGAACAAATTCGTTCCAAGCGGTTATGAAAGAGAACAATGCAGCCACTGCTATACCCGGCGCTGCCAGAGGTAGCACAACTTTCAAAAATGCCTGAAAACGAGTGCATCCGTCCACCATGGCCGCTTCGTCTATTGATTTTGGAATGGAATCAAAAAATCCCTTTGACATCCACACAATCAGCGGAATTGCAGTGACAGAATATGCGATTATCAGACCTATGAACGTGTTGATTAATCCCAGATTGTACATTATGAGATAGTATGGAATCAAGACAATCACGCCCGGGAACATCTGAACCACCAGAAAGAGCATCATTGTACCTTTCTTGCCTTTGAAATTGAACCGTGAATATCCGTACGCTGCTGTTATTGCAAGCACTATACCCAGAAATGTTGTTCCAAACGCCACAATGATACTGTTTCTTAGCCACAGCAAAAATGGAGTGTTATTTATCGCATAAACATAATGCTTGAACGTTGCGCCTGGTGGAATGAGTGTATAGGAAGTTGTGAAGAGAGTATTGTGTGGATTCAGAGAAATCCATACCATCCACCACACGGGTACTATGACAAACACAAGCATTAGCAAAAGGTACCCGTAAGAGAGCATACCTTCCAAGTATCTGATAAACGTAGTATCACTCACCAGAATCGCAGGAACGTACAGCAGCATAGGTACCAAATAAACGGGATTTTGAAGGTAAATGGCAAAGAAAAGAGATAACGCGGATATGCCTGCAGCGCCCACTTCAACCATATAATCTCTGGGATAGAGCAGATAGACAAAGAATAAAATACCCAGCGCCCACATATACACTCCAAAGCTCTGAATAAACAGAGCTCCGAGAAGCAGCGCACATGCCAAAAGCAAAAGTGCAAGATACGGGTTTTCCGCCTTAAATATCCTGCCCCAGTCAATCTCTCTCGGCTTAATAATTCTATCCGGGTATTTCTCGCTCAGTCCCACGAGATATATGAGAATGAAAATGTCAAGCAATGAAAGTATGTTAAACCTGTAAAACCCGTAGGCGCGGATATCAGTGGAAAGCCAGGCAAACACCGCATAGATGAAATCGGCAGTTAGCACTGCGAGCATAGCATAATAAGCTTCCCGATACTTTGTTCTGGAAACGAATGCTGCAAAGGCGAAAAGCAATGCAAATGCCAGGGATGCCCATCTTCCAAACGGCAAAGATATAAGACCCGCAAAGCTGAGCGCGTACATTAAAGTGTAAAAGGAAAACACACCCATCAGGAGCTTATGGTGATTGTGAAATCCGCGATTCTTCACGTAGTCTGGCTCGGCTATTTTGGTGTAAATTATGCTGAAGGAGAGAATTATCAGAAATATCACCACTGAATACGCTGCAGCGAATCCAAACATCCAGTCTCTGAACGCTTTATTATATACGAAAGTAATCAGCAAATCCGTTTGGCCTGCTGAGAAGTTGCCAGCTGCCTGTGGGCCACCACCGGTCATGAGATAAATCACATTGAACATATTGAATGTCCATATAAACCCGAGAAGTATGGCTGGCGTGGTGACCGGCTTGA
Source organism: Methanobacteriota archaeon (assembly GCA_013154005.1). Taxonomy (GTDB): domain Archaea; phylum Thermoplasmatota; class Thermoplasmata; order Thermoplasmatales; family Aciduliprofundaceae; genus JAADDK01. Next base: position 13,336 of record JAADDK010000019.1, on the reverse strand, counting down.
GCATGGGTAATGTAATATGCCTGAATTTTTGCCATCTGGTGAACCCGTCAATCTCAGCCGCTTCGTAAAGTTCATCGGGTATGCTCTGCAATCCACCCAGGAACATCATCATCATAAACGGAAAACCAAGCCACACATTGGTAATGAGAACTGCCAAAAATGCATAGGGAAACTCACCGAGCCAGTTTATGTTTGTGCCAAGTGCAAAGTTAATAAATCCGTAATTTGGGTCAAAGAGTCCCCGCCACACCAGCACGGAAATATATGCTGGAATGGCCCATGGAAGAAGGAGCAGTGTGCGATATGCCGTCCTTCCTCTTATTTTTCTGGTGAGAATCAGCGCAAGAGATAGGCCTATCAAAACATGAAGAGTTACGTTGGCTATGGTCCAGATTATAGTGGTATTAAACACCAGATAAAAATCAGGATCCTGAAAGATTTTCACATAGTTGGCAAGTCCCACGAAATTCGCAGAGAACTCAGCACCCATACGGTAATCGGTGAAAGAGAGATATATTCCATATATCACCGGATAAAATGTTAAAAGAGACATCCCCAGTAGCGCGGGTATTATGTAAAGATACGCTTTTCTGTTTTCTCCTACATCTTTACGGGATATGGCAAAAATGGCAGCCAACATTATTACAGTGATTGTGAGGATACTGAGATACACGGCAGTGGGGTCTTTTTTCGCTGAAGACGCACTCTCCAGAGTGGTAAAGCTATCCTGTGCAATCACCTTTCCATTTGCCTCCACCCGCACATAATACTTGGTTTTCTCCTTCAATCCACCAACAGAATACTGAATTTTTGTGGCATTTTGAGGCACAACAACGTTTCTTCCCTCCCAGTGTGCATAATGCCATCCATCCGAATAATATTTTACAAATTTTGCCTCGTACTGTCCCCCACTACCAACATAAACCACATCGTAAAGTGTGTAATTTTGGGTCTCGTTTTTTAGGAATATATCGTACTCATTGCTTCCGTTAGTCTTCCACTCCACCACCGCATAAGTGGAATGAACTTCCACCACGTTTCCCATAACGGCCGGGACAAGAAACAACGCAAGAATTAGCAGAATCCATATGCCACGTGGCTTCAATATGCTCCCTCCTTTATCTTAGTCAGTATTTGCTGCTCCGCCACATCCAGCGCTTCCTGCGGTGGCATATTCGTATCGTACACCTTTCCCAGTGCCTCTGTAACCTTCTCCTGAACCACACTCATCTCCGGAACATTGGGATAAGTCTGCCCGTATTGTGCCTGACTCTTCATCGCCTGTATTATCGGGTCTTTCTCCACATCCTTATCCGCGAACACATCCCATCTGCTCGGCGAGGTATGAGCATTTACGGCAAATTCCTTCTCAGCATGGAACGATGTGAGAAACTTAATCAGATCAAAATCAAGAGTCTTGTACTTTGAATCTTTAGATATGGCATATCCCTTGTACCCCACCAGAGGGGACAGATGCCTGACCGCTTTGGGCATCACTGCCAGCCCATAGTGAGGAACTGCCAGCTGAATCTCAGAAATTTTCCAGGGACCTTCTATAATCATTGCGGTTTTCCCGGAATTGAAATAAGATACCATTGTCTGCTCGTCAACAGGGTTCTTGGGCATCAAACCCCTCGAAACGAGGCTTTTTATGAACTCTGTAGCACGCACAGAGGCAGAATCATTCACCACGGGTACTCCGTTATGAAATATTGAGCCGCCAAATCCATACTGGAACGGAAACCACCAGTAAGAGGAAGTGGTGGGAAACACTATTCCGTACTCTGCCGATGAGTTTTCTGCAATTCTTACCATGTCTTCAAGAGTCCAGTTTTTGTCATCTATTTTCTCTTTGATAAGGTCTTTATTATAAATAATCAGGAGCGAATCATATGACGCAGGAAGTGCATACAATTTTCCTTTATAAGTCATGGCATCCATTGCCTGCGGCAAATACGCACGCCAGAGCGTTGGATTCATGTACCCGTCCAGAGGTTCCAAAAATCCCATTCTGGCAATCTCACCCAATCTATCATTTGGTATTCTGATTATATCCGGCGGGTTACCGGCATTTGCCTGAGTTATATATTTATTTATAGCTGCGCTGTATTCCTGCCATTCTGCTTTTATAATTACATCCGGATGCATCTTCTGATACTCCGCAATTAACCTGTTGAAAGTATCATACTCCTTACTTCCACGGGTAAAAGTATACCATATGGTAATCACCGGCTTACCCTTGGCCGTGGCGGGGGGCGCAGCGTAGATAACCAGAAATATCGCACCGATGATAAGAAACAGAATAATCGCCACTCTACCATACTTCTTTATCCTCTTTCTTTTCTCTTTCGGGGTGCGCATCCATACGCTATGACCACCCACAAAAGAAATGGCAAAAAGCACAATGCCTATTGATATGGGAATCTGATAATTGGGCGCTGCAGATGATGTGACATTCTCATTTGTTCCGTTATGAGTTTCATTGCCGGTGTTGTTGGCCGAGGGCAGCACTATGCCAGGCACCACCGCGAATTTCTTCTCTGCCACGTTGTACGAGCCCAGAATCTGTTGCTGCGTTCTTGAATCAATCCATGACTCGTTTGCTTCACGGGGAGTAATCATATCAATTATGTCAGGGTCATAGATAGTATCTGTTCCACCGCCAAAGTTCCATCGTCCAACATTTTTGTTAACTATTCTCCACTTTCCCGGACCATACTCGTCCTGTGAGCCCACCACTATCACATACCCGTAGTGTCTGAAATTCTTCCCAATTATTGATAGAGAAATTCGCACAGTCACGGTATTGTTGTCCCACGTGTGAGTTGTTTCGTTGAAATCAGCTATTGCGCTAACGCCATTTCTTATCACTGTACCATCGCTTTTCTGAACGTATACATCCCAACCTCTGGCAGATATTGCGTATTCCCAGGCAAAATCAGAGCGTACCTGTGCATATGCGCCTTCTAACATGTTTATCTGGCCACTGCCCTTCTTTCTGTCGGTGTCAATGTAAATATTTATCATCTGCTGCGAGAACCCGTATTTTGGATTCCATATGGGCTTGCCATTTACAACCTTGCCCATCGACCTGAAATGAAATTCAAATCCTAAAACGTAAGAGGTGTTGAAAATTTTCAGGTCTGTGATATCAAACAACCACTTATTGGGCCACATATCTCCGGCAGTGGGATAAACATAATGGCCATTGCCATTATCGTCACCTATGTTGTCATGAATATCCATTATATAAGTCCTTTTTTCCATAAACGGAATGAAAATTTTCATGGGTGCATTGGGGGCTTCGTCCACCTCCACATCATTTTCTGAGGAAACAACGGATATGTAAACAAAATCACCCATGTTGAGTCCCAGGTCTGTAAGCGGGATCCCAACCTCTACATATCTACCTATTGCAGCCAATTGCTCAGAAGTTTCGAAAGTCCACTGTCCCTTTCCTCGAGCCGTGAAGACCGCATAGCTGGTAACTCCAGAGCTCAGCACTTCCGAGAACGAGATGTCTACACGATACTTTATAGGAAATCCCAGAACCCGAGTACCATATGCAGGCATGTAATTTATATCAGGAAGATTCATGGTATCTGCGTTTGGTAGTGAAAAGTATATGGAGAGATCTACCTTTCCATTTATGAAGTCTGTGGCCGGCTTATGAGTTTTTATTAGAAGATACAGAGATTGCGGATTATACGTAACATAAACATCATCTATAGCAAATGAGGCATTTGAATCAGGGTCTTTATACAAATATGCTCTGTTCCATTCACTTTCCATCTTTCCGTCTATATTTGGTGTAAATGCCCTGCCCACACGATCAGGCTGCTGCGGCGCTTTGATTGCAGCAGTCAAATAAACTGGTGGGTTTAAACCTATAGCTCTGTACACATTGATAAGATGGGTCTTGTAAAGATGGTCAAACATGGGCTCGTCTCTCGTGGTCTCATCCGTGCCGTACCACCAGAACCAGTCAGAACCCTCCGCCGGATACAGAGATTGCCATCCCGCCTCAGCATGAGCATCATAACCATGCTCTTTGGTGTAATTTACCAGCGCCCTGCGCGCTATGGCCAGCCAGTTCCATGCGGTGTCTTCATCTGCTTCGCCCTCCCAGTTTGTCAGGTCCCCGTGAATCCACGAGCCGGTGGCCAGGTGCTCTATCTTTGCAGTGGGGGGATGCGCCTTGAGATACTCGTCCACCGTCACGGGTCTTATATTTGGATCCTCAGAAATCTTCTGGTAGAGAAGATTCAGGAAATCACGTCCGTTATCCGCGTATGCAGGATTGTTCATGAACATCCAGTTCTCGCCGTCCAGCGCCACCACAACAAGATGATTTTCCGGATGTGCAAAATATGTGGATACCCGCTCCACATAGCTTATAAAATCATTAACAGCATCCTCTGCGCTCATGTGATTGTAAACAAAACCTATGCGGTCAGAAAGCACTCTGTCTCTAAACACCATGTACACCGCCGAATGATTCGCGGGGTCTTCGGCAATATACGCCCGATACATGTAATCTGGATTTTTTATGACATTGCTACCTTTATCAATTACATCGTATCCCGATTTATCCAGCACGTAGGTGTCCGAAACCATCCACCTGAATCCAGTTTGATTCACCGGCCTGATAACCGCCTGAGATACCGCCTCTTCCGATGGCCACAATCCATCCGGATAGTATCCGAAAATCTTTTTAAATTCCTTTTTACCAGCACTGAGCTGCCAGATGGTATCATTGTACCACACGCCCTTATTAACCCATATCCCGCTCTGCTGTCCACGCCAGCCCGGCATCAGAAGCAGCGGCATAATTGGATGATAATACGGGGAACAGGTGAACTCGGCATTCTTTATTGATTTGTAAAGTGGTAGGACCAAACGCGCAATATCAAACTGCTTTTGAATAACATAGGCCAAATCCTTGTAAGTGAATCCCCCGGAGCGATTGAGCATGGCCCAGAGTCGCGAATCCCTGTACTGGCTACCGTACTTTCCCTTTATAAACGGCTTACTTATCTGCAACAGGAAATATGAAACTTCCAGGTCAAGAATCTGCTGATTGCTCAATTGCTTACCCTTGTCCACGAGGGTAGAAAGGTATTTGTAATACTTATTCAGCGTGTCGTTGTCGTTGAACACCCAGTTTGAAATCCAGAAAAATTCCGTCTCGATAGTTTGAATCTGCGATGGTGAGAGTGATGAAACACCCTTGTTTAACGTCTGTAATGCAAGCTCAAGGTGAGGGTCTGTGTAATTTTCCAGCACGTATTTACCATTCTCGTACGTCAGATTCCCACGTGCAATGTCTTCTATTTGATAAAGCAATGCAGGTACAAAATTTATGGTAACTTTCATATCTGGATGCCTTTTAAGAATAAATGCATGGTCAAGATATTCCTGAACCAGATGCACGCGGGTCCATGGTGCAAGATATTTGCCCGTGGATAAATCTTTGTAAAGGGGTTGATGCATATGCCAGATTATGGCAAGATTAATAGCATTTGGATTCTTTGAGGAATTTCCTCCAGCGTACGTAACATTTACCTCTTTTTCGGCCACATTACCGCATACATCATAAGCATATACCGTAATTGTGTGTGCGCCCTTGCTGTAACCGCTCCAAGTATATTTCCATGCTCCGTTTCCCAGACCATACATAAACTGCTTCGCACCACCATCAATACTTATCTTTAATACGCTTACCGCGGTGTTATCAGTGGCATTTGCATAAATTGTGTATGAAGACTCGTTAAGCACCTCTCCCTCTTTTGGCTCATCTATTCTGAGCTGCGGTGGCGTGCTCTCATTTACCGTGGTCACAATATTGGCAGGGTCATCGGGGCTGACCCCGGCAATCAAATGAAAATGATAATATGAATAAAAAGTCACATTCATGGAATTCCCGGAGGGATTGTTTGTTGGAAACACTGCCCAAACTTTATCCTCCGTCTCCCACTGCGCAAATATAATTACATCCACAGATGTTGGGTTGCCTATCTCACTCCGCGGAATCTCAATTTCAGTTACTTTGTTCTGGGACCAGCCTATATAATTCGCCCCGGTGTACGATGCCGAAATATCCGTCCAGTTAGAGTCCCATTTGTAAAGATGCACATCAAATCCCTTCTCCACAATTAGCGAGTAATCCGCGGCGAATGGAAGAGTATGGGATGCCTGAGAATTCCACGCAATCGTGTGTGTTGAACCGCCAGCAGAGGTGTTGAAATATATAAACAGGTCCCCTTCCGTGCTCCAATCTGTACCGTTCCAGCCCACAAACAGAGACGTGGCGTTCCAAGTAAAATATGCATCTTTAGAAAAGTCATCACCTAAATATTCATCTTTGGCCCAATCTGCCAAATTGCCATCACATGTGATACTGTGAAAACTTGCAGCTTTTGCAGACGGTATATTGTATAAGATAGACAATAAAACAAGCACGATTACTATGTGCACCAACCTGTTCATTTTTTCTTTCTTCTTAGCCATAAATACGATTCACCTCCCGCAACTATAGAAATTGCACCAATAATAGATAACTCCACAGGGGAAATGGCCCACATACTATGCCCTACCGATGTGTTATTTTCCTCCGGTTTCTTTGGTTTTTCTATACTTATCACCTTCTGAACATGGTTACCATACACATCATAGGCGTTTATGGTGATATTACCATAGGTTACTCCATTTATCCGTGTTTGAAAATCAGATGAATAATTGAAAGTGTAATTTTCAGTCACATTTTGACGTTCATACTGAAGCACACACCTGCTGATATGATTTGTTTTCCATGAAATATCCACACTTCCATTAGTAACATTATATGTTAAATTCTCTATTTTCAAAGGTGGGGGCGTGAAAATCTTTCCCGTGTTGAAAAAATAGTCGATGGTTACCTCATCGGTAAAGTTTGTATCTTTGGTCACAGAACCCACATCCGGAATGGTGTCAAGGGCGGTTTCATTGTCATGGCCCACCACCGCAAGCGATATTTTCACACCTGTGGTATTGTACATCACTGACCTGTAGTTCTTCCCATAGAGAACCCACCAGGGAATTGCCATCTCAACGTCACCTCGCACCCCATTACCTCCCGTAGAAGCCACAATTATGTTGCTTGATATATCTTTGCTGTAATTCTCAGAGAGCACATGATAAAAATTACCTCGCTGAGCATCCCATTTTCCATAGAAGTACTCACACAGAAAATTCCCAAAGTTTATCTTTCTGGGCCATACGTTCATGTGATTCAAAGAGGTGGTACCGTCTTTCCACGGAGAATCTGCATCGATGAAAACCATTGTACCGTTATCATATATACTGTTGCCCCACACGCCTGTTCTGTATTCATAACCAATATACAGATAGTTATTGTCCCATGTCACATAGAGCGAATAAACTTCGTTTTCCACCACATTTACCTTATCCCCTGCAGAATCTTCGCTGCTATCCACTATTTTCGTGAGATTTGAATCACCACTCCAATCCGTCAGGTAGCCATCTATATTGAACTTCGGCTTGGCAAATTTCACACCATATCTGTAATCTGCGGGCACCACACCATCTTTGATGGGCAAAGATATGTAATTTGTGAAGTTTTGCGGACCCTTACCCATGGGATTCGTTACGGGCCACACAGCCCACACATTAACTGCATTCTCCCATTGACCATAGGCGAGTATATTTACCCGCTTTGGAAAACCGAGAACCTTTAAAGGAATTTTTATTTCTATATTGACGTTCCAATCTTCAATATAAGAGCCAAATCGGGAAAGGGGTGCCAAATCCTGCCATTTTCCATCCCTGTACTCCTTTAAATAGGCATAGCTGTGATTTTCAATCGCCACGTAATAATCCGCCTTAAAGGGCAGGGTATGAACGCCACTCCAGTTTATGCTTTTCTCACTGCCACCGCTCCTAACATCCAGGGCAATGAACATGTCATTATCTGTTGAGCCTCTATGAAATCCAAAGTAGAGATTTGCAAAATCAAATGTGACGTAAAATGTCGCACTATTCACAGTACCCATATTTTCATCAGAGGTCCAATCATTCATATCTCCATCACAGGATATAGTATGATACGATTTTCCAGATATGCCTGGAGTTGCAACCAGAACGAGCGCAATTAGAATGCCAACTATGGGCAATACCCTCATTATCTTTTAGTAAAGGTTTATCCCATATAATTGTTTTTAGGAAGGTTTTAAGGAGAACCAAAAATTAGATGCCAATTTTTAAAATCTCAATTACCATATCCTCTCCATGCTCTCGCTCACGGTGGTTGTGGATAACGAGGCAAAGAAAGGCCTGCGCGCGGCCTGGGGGCTGAGCGTGATGGTGGAGGGTGAAAGAAAAATACTTTTTGACACAGGCCCGTCGCCGGAGGTCCTTGCTCATAATCTCAAAAAACTCGCTCTCAGCAACAGGGTAGATGCACTGGTGCTCTCGCACCTTCACTGGGACCATACCGGAGGAACGAGCGCGGTGGAGTATGAAGTCAAGTACGTGCCCGAAGCAGATGGTGCAGGTACTGTGAGCGTTGCTCCCACAGATATTCTGGGCATGGCCATTACCACAGGCGTGCTGGGCTCAAGCATCAAGGAGCAGGGAGCAATAGTGAAAGGCGAAGAAAAAGTCGCTTTGCTGGTGGGCTGTTCGCACCCCGGCGTGGAGCACCTCACCGCCAGAGCAGTCGAGCTCATGGGCCATGTGGACATCGTGCTGGGCGGCTTTCATCTGCTCCACAGCACGGCCCGCCGGGTGCGGGAAGTGGCCTCTGCACTTAAAGAGCTGGGTGTGAAAGAGGTGTATCCAATGCACTGCACCGGTGCCGGGGCAAAGAAAATCCTTAAAGATGAGCTGGGAGATAGGGTGCGCTCTGGCTATGCAGGACTGCGCCTTCAACTCTGACGCATTCTCTCACACTCTGGCAGCTCTCCAGTTTTTATAAATTCCTGAAAATGCTCAAGCCACCGTGGATTCTCTTTGAAACTATCCACGAATTTCACAAACTTTTCTATTCTGTCAAAACTCTCATCATCTATATAATGCTCCACTTTATTGGCTATGGTATCAGCATTATCCTCGTCCACTCCGAATATCGAGAAGAACTCTTTTATTATCTCACCTCTGTGAATGAGCTTTTTTGCCAGTTTTTTTCCAGATTCGGTTATCATTATGCCCCGGTACTTTTCGTAATTTATCAGCCCCTTGTCCTGCAATCTCTTGAGCATGTCGGTCACACTGGCGGGACGCACGTTGAGCGCTTCTGAAATCTCCACACTGCGCGCAAATCCCCGTTTTTCGCAAATCTGGTATATGACCTTGAGATAATCTTCTTCCTTTTCACTCATCGCCCTCACTCCTGTAATAGTAATTCTCACCTCTTATTTCTATGTGCCAGCCGTTCAGTATCGCCTCAGTAACCTTTTTTCTTCCGTTTTTCAGCTCGAACCAGAGCGTTTTGCGGGACACGCCCATACGCGCCGCGGCCTCTTCCTGCGTCAGTCCCATAACATCTACCAGCCGCATCGCTTCAATCTCGGAGTAGGTGAGCACCACACTTCTCTTGTACGGCGCGCCCACCGGTGAGTACGTGCTGACTGGAGGGATATACGAAATCCATCTTGCAAATTTTCTTCTTCCCCGTCTCTTACGCTCCTGCATTAATTACACAAATGCGATTTAATATATACGCATTTCCATTTCCGGAGTTGTGAGCGATTTACCGTATATATGTGGAAACACCGAGGCTCAAATTTAAATATTAGATACCTATTGCGTTTAAGAGGTGAATATATGACGCTTATTGAGTCCATAGAGATTCGAAAAATATTAGACTCTCGTGGAAACCCCACCGTGGAGGTTGACGTGTATACCATTCACGGATTTGGCAGAGCCGCTGCACCGGCCGGCAAATCCACAGGCATTCATGAGGTAAAAGCGTATCCTCCCGGCGGAATAGATGCAGGTATTAAGTTCTTGAAAGAGCATATGGACAATTTTATAGGCATGGACGCCACCATGCAGAGCGAGATTGACGCAGTGCTCCATGAAATAGACCAGACACCGAATTTTTCCAGACTGGGCGGCAACATTGCGGTGGCACTTTCGCTTGCGGTGGCCAAAGCGGCTGCCAGCTCGCTGGGCATGTCTCTGTACCGCTATCTTGGTGGTGCATACGCTACTGATATTCCAAAGCCCGTGGGCAACGTGCTGGGTGGAGGCAAGCATGCAATAAACGGCACGTCCATTCAGGAGATGCTCTCTGCGGCGCTTTCGGATAGCGCTCAGGATAATGTGTTTGCCAATGCAAAAGTGCATGCGGTGCTGGGTAAAAAGCTCAGAAAGAGATTCCCGGACCTCTCCATCGGACTGGGCGATGAGAAGGCATGGGTTGCTCCGCTTTCAGATGAAGAGGCGGTGGCGCTGGTGCGTGAGGCGGTTGATGAGGTTCACGACGAAACCGGCATAGAGATACAGCCCGCTCTGGATTTTGCGGCGTCATCTTTCTATGAGAACGGCAAATATGTGTACAGAAACAAAACACTCAGCACCGAAGAGCAGATTGAGTTTGTGGAAAAATTAGTTAAAGATTACGGAATTTACATAGTGGAAGACCCGCTTCACGAGGAGGATTTTGACGGGTTTGCGGAACTAACTCGCAGAATCGGACACATGGCATACGTGGTGGGCGATGATATATTTGTGACCAATACCGAGCGTATCAAGATAGGCATCGATAAGGGCGCGGCAAATACCGTTCTAATCAAGCCCAATCAGATAGGCACGCTCACAGACACGTTCCGTGCGGTGAAGCTGGCGAAAGAGCACGGTTATGCGTGCATGATTTCGCATCGTTCGGGTGAGACATGCGATACCAGCATTGCGCATCTGGGCGTGGCGTTCGGATGCGAATTTATAAAGACCGGTACCATCGGTGGAGAGAGAATTGCGAAGTTGAACGAACTGATAAGGATAGAAGAAGAAATAAAAGGTGAGTGGAAATGGTAGAGCTGCTGATAGAGGAGGACACATATCTTACTGCGGGTGTGCACATAGGCACGCAGGTGAAGAACAAGGACATGGCCAAGTTCATATACAAGGTAAGAAACGATGGCCTGTACATACTGGATATACGCAAGACCGATGAGCGAATCAGAATGGCTGCAAAGTTTCTGGCTCGCTATCCGCCGGGCGAGATTCTGGTGGTGGCGCAGAGGCAGTACGGCCAGAAACCATCATTGAAATTTGCAGAGTTGATTGGTGCAAAGAGCATAGTGGGACGTTTCATTCCCGGCATACTGACCAACCCGCAGTTGCCAAACTACGTTGAGCCAAGCATACTGTTCGTGAACGACCCTGCCGCGGACGCACAGGCGATTCGCGAGGCGGTTAAATCTCGCATACCTGTGGTGGCGCTTTGCGATGCAAATAACCGCACCAGCTACGTTGATCTCGTGATTCCAACAAACAACAAGGGTCGCAGAGCCCTTGCTCTGATTTACTGGCTCCTCACCAGAGAAGTGCTCAAAGCACGGGGCGACATCAAGAGCGACGATGAATTTAAGTACACAATCGACGACTTTGAGGCACCGCTATGAGACAGCCCGCGGTTGCTGGGCAGTTTTATCCGGGCACGGAAAGTGGGCTCGACTCACTCATTCCCGATTTATTTTTACATCCAATTGGCCCCGGCGCGGTGCCCAAGCTCAGAATTGATGGCCCTCGAAAAATAGAGGGCGGCATTGTTCCGCATGCGGGCTACATTTTTTCCGGGCCGGTGGCGGCGCATTTTTATCGGGAGCTTGCAATGGACGGGTTCCCGGAAACATTTATTATCATCGGGCCGAACCATTACGGGCTCGGCGCGGGTGTGGCAGTCAGTATGGAAGATTTCGTTACGCCTTATGGCGTGGCGCAGATTGACGAAGAGCTTGCGAGCGCAGTAGCAAAGGATATTGTTGCCGTGGACGAAAACGCGCACCGCTACGAGCACAGCATAGAAGTTCAGATTCCGTTTTTGCAGTTTTTCAAGAGGGACATACGCATTGTGCCCATCACCATGCTCACGCAGGAAGAGACGATAGCCGTGGAGCTGGGCAGGATAATAAAAACCGCGGTGGAAGAAACGGGCAGAGATGTGGTGATTATCGCCTCTTCGGATTTTTCGCATTACGTTCCAAAAAAGAGCGCGTACAAGAAAGATGCACGCGCCATTGAGAAGATTGTAGATAGGGACGTATCGGGGCTGTATCGTGTTATCTATCGATACAAGATAACCATGTGCGGATACGGGCCCATAGCGGCCATGCTCTCTGCCACTGGCGGAGAGGTAAAGTTTCTAAAATACGCTACAAGCGGCGATGTACAGCCCATGGACGAAGTGGTGGGCTATGCCGCATTCAAGGTTGAAAGAAGGAGGTGATTACCTTGGCAAAAAAGAAAGAAAATCTGGAAGAAAAGCTGACAATGAAGAGGGAGAGCATGTGGCTTACCCTCAGTGAAGCAGAGAAGAAAAAGGCGATGAAGTTCGCCGAAGATTACAAAGTGTTTTTGAAGGAAGCAAAGACCGAGAGGGAGAGTGTGGAGTACTTCCTCAATCTCGCAAAGAAAAAGGGTTTTAAAGACATAAACTCATACAAGTCCCTGAAGACCGGAGATAAATTCTACATAGTAAATCGTGGAAAGAGCCTGGCACTGGGCATAGTGGGCAAGAAGACGGACCGCTTCAATCTGGTGGTATCACACATAGATGCTCCGCGCATAGACCTCAAGCCCAATCCGCTGTGGGAAGATTCGGATTCCTCTCTGGCGCTTCTGAAAACTCATTACTACGGTGGAATAAAAAAGTATCAGTGGGTTTCGCGGCCTCTCGCCATACACGGTATCGTTTATACAAAATCCGGGAAGAAGATAGAGCTGAAAATTGGCGAAGACCCTGAGGACCCGGTGTTTGTCATACCAGATTTGCTTCCGCATCTTGCACGCAAGGCGCAGGGAGAGCGAAAATTGTTCGACGGCATACGCGGCGAGGAGATGCAGTTAGTGGTGGGGAACATACCCATCGATGATAAGGACATAAAGCAGAAGGTGAAGGTGCACGTGCTGCAGTATCTCAACGAAAAATACGGTATGGACGAGGAGGATTTCAACACCGCTGATCTGGAAATCGTGCCCGCCGACGACCCAAGAGATGTGGGATTTGACCGCGGACTCATCGGCGCGTACGGCCATGATGATAGAATCTGCGCGTACACCTCATTCCGGGCTATAATGGATATGAAGACTCCAGAATACACGGCGATATCGT
>JAADDK010000101.1 GCA_013154005.1 Methanobacteriota archaeon | reverse complement strand
CGGTATAATATGGTGTTTGAGCAGGAGGTGCACGGGGAGTTTGTGCACAATGCGTACGGAGGCACGAAGTATCAGGAAGAGATTGTTCGCATCACAGAAGAGCTTGCCAGTGAGGTGTTCGGGTTCTCGGCGGTGAACGTGAAGCCCATCTCCGGGCACGTTGCCGCCATGGCCGTGCTCATATCTTTGGCTCGAAGGGGAGATAAGATAATGGCTATATCTCCTCAATTGGGAGGCTACGACGGCTATCACGAAGATTACATGGCGGGCATGCTCGGATTGCATGTTTCACACATACCTATGAAAGACATGCGCGTGCCCGACGTCGATGCAATACTCAGTGAGCGGCCGAATCTAATCATAATGGGTGCAAGTTATATTCTCTTTCCTTACCCACTTAAAGAAGTGCTGGACGTGGCGGAGGATATCGGAGCAAAGGTGGTGTATGACGCATCTCACGTGATGGGTCTTTTGCCGGCGGGATTTCAGCCAAACATTCACGAGTGTGCGGTGGTTTACGGCTCGACGCATAAATCGTATCCCGGGCCACAGGGAGGCATTGTGATGAGCAATGACTCAGAGCTCATGAAAAAAATTGGAGAGAATCTCACATGGAAGGTGCAGGATAATTACCACACAAATCGAGTTGCGGCTCTGGGTGCGTCGCTGGAAGAGTTCGGGCCCGTGGCGGGAGAGTACGGCAGGAAAGTGGCCAGAAACTCGCAGGCGCTGGGTGCGGCTTTGCATGCTCTTGGACTTGCCATGCTGGCTCCTCCTGAGTTTTCGCAGAGTCATCAGCTTCTTGTTGACGTTTCTGCGCTTAATGCAAACTTCGGGCTGAGGCCCGCCGAGTTTGGGGAGGTGCTGGAGCGAAACGGGATAATTGTGGACAGAGTTGGACGCATAGGCACCGCGGAGCTGACGTGGAAGGGATACGGTGTGGAGGATATGCGGGACATTGCCAAATTGATAGTGCGTGCGGCGCGGGGAGAGAATGTGAAGAGCGAAGTTGATGAGATGGTGAGCAGATGGGACGGAAAAACGCTGGGCGAATGAGCGTGGAGCTTGCGGCAAAGCTCATACTCAAAAAATGGCTCAGGAAGGGAAACATGGCGCGCGCGATGCGTGATATTCTCCCTGCTTCGGGGCTGAGCATGAGAGAGCGCTCGGAGGTGGCTGCCATAGTGCACAATGTGGTACGTTTTAAAAAACTATACGATTATATTCTCGGTGAAAATGCCGCTCCGGACGATTACATTGCACTTTTGAAAAATGCTGAGAAGGTGGAAAGAGCCGCAGAGCGCGCATACAGAGAAGGACGGCTGGATATATTTTACTCAACGTCCCTGCCGGTGGCAAAGATATTTCAGCAGTATCCGGAGTTTGCCGCGCGGGTGAATCGTGAGCCGGAGACGCATATTGCGGTGAATCTTGCACGTGTAAGCAGAGAAAATGTGCGTAAGGTGCTGGCTCGGGAGGATATTCACACGAGAATGTGTTATCCCGAAACGTGTCTGGTTGCAGAGCCTCATGCCCGATACTCTTCAGTGATTTCTGACGGATTTGCGATAGTGCAGGACGCGTCCAGTCAGCAAATTTCAAAGCTGGTCGCAGCGCTGGGTGATGATATCCTCGACTACTGCGCGGGGAGCGGAGGCAAAAGTTTCACGATTAAGTTTTTCAATCCCGATGCTCGTGTGTACGTACATGATGCCAGCGAGCGAAAACTGCAATCGCTGTTTAAGCGCGCCGAAGTGTTGAATTTGAAATTTGAGAAATTTGACGGGAATTCGGAGCATGGAGTGGTGCTCGTGGACGCCCCGTGCAGCGGGCTGGGCTCGGCGGCGCGCAATCCCGAAGCGAAATATCGCGAGGACATGGATACTTTTCCGCCTTTGCAGATGGAGATTCTGGAAGAGGCGCAGGAACACGTTAAACCCGACGGGTACCTTGTTTACGTGGTTTGCACGTTCAATCCAGATGAAACTTACAGGGTGGTGGAGCGGTTTCTCGCAGAGCATGGTGAATTTGAAGAGGTGCCTGTGAACGGGCCGGCTCTGCGCGCTGCCCCCCGCGGTGCGTTCGTTGTGGCGGGTGATGTGATGTACGTTGCGATTCTTCATCGGCTCCGGTGAATCTCTGCGGTCATATTTAGCGGGGTGGCATAGTACGGCGCGCTGGTTACGATAATATCCGAGACTCTGGCATACTCTTCGATATTTGTTTCGTCTATGTCGCCGGTAACTGCCAGTCTGGGCCGTGAATGCGGCTCCAGCGCGGCTCTCAGTTTTTCCAGTTCGTAGAGCTCAAAGTGGTCCAGTAGCAGTATATCGGCGCGAGCGACATATTTTAGTGCTTCTTCCATGCTTCGTGCTTCGATTTCCAGATGTCTAAGGCCACTGTACTCCGGAATTTGCCCGGAGACGTTCAGGTGATTTGTGGTTACGAGTATTGAGTCGCTAAGTGAGTTTCTGTGAATCTCGCCACCTCCGGCCCGCACCGCGCAAAGCTCGTATTTTCTCATGCCCGGATGCGTTTTTCTGGTTGTTGCCACGGTTATGTCCGGGTTGGCGCGCCTTGCCAGTGTGACCAGTGCGTCTGTTTTCTTTGCTATTGCGCAGGTTATAGAGAGCAGTGTCTGAGAAACGCGCCACACTCTAAACAGTTCTCTCAGCGGCCCGCGTGCCGAGTATATGACCGTGTTCGCATCAAATGCCTGTCCGGTGGGTATGAAATTGACGGGCTCGATGTTATGCGCCCGGTGAAATTCCGCCACGCTCTCGGTGCAGGCGGCAATTCCTTGCTCCCGTGATATTATTTGCAGAGTGCCCGCTCCGGTAATTTTCAAAAACTCCGTGGTCTCGTCTTCGAACGGACAATCTTCGTTGAGAAAATCTTCCATGTCCAAATTATCTCACCATCCGCACTCCCGAAGCTTTGAAAATCAAATACACTTCGACTCCCTCATGTATGTTCAGCAGTTCGGCAGAGTTTGGCGTGATTACCACGCGAAGCGTTATATTCTGCACTTTCACGGTTACCCATGTTAGATGCCCGCGAGTCACAACACTCTGAACCGTGCCCTGCAATACGTTTCTTGCGGACGTGTGCACCATCTCGCGAGAGATTATTATGCTCTCCGGTCTGATTGCCACCGTGACGCTGTCACCCTCCGTGCCCGAGTCTGCGCACCAGAGCTTTACTCCGTTGCAGTTCAGCATGCACCCGGAATCTTCCTTTTTTTCGATTGTGCATCTGAGTGCGTTTGTGCCCACAAAATCCGCCACGAATTCCGATACCGGTCGGGAAAACACCTCTTCCGGAGTGCCCACCTGTATTATTTTTCCCTCGTGCAGCACTGCAACCTGCGTGGCGAGGGCAAACACATCTTCAAAGTCATGTGTGACGTGAATGACGGTGGTGCGATATTCGTTCATCGCATCTTTTACCAGGGTGCGAAGCTCCTCTCTGGTTTTGATGTCCAGCGCCGAGAATGGCTCGTCCATAAGTAATAATTCAGGCTCGACTACCAGTGCCCGTGCTATGGCCACACGCTGCTGCTCGCCGCCGCTCAGTGTGTCTGGATGCCGGTGAAGCAGGTGCTTAATTTTCAGCACGTTGCTCACTTTTTCTATAGATTGTTCAATATCCGTCTCCGAGCGCCGCTTTTTTCTGATGCCGTAAGCGATGTTGTCATAGACGTTCATATGCGGAAACAGCATGTAATCCTGATAAACCACGCTCACGTTGCGTTTTTCAGGCGGCAGAACAGTCAGCTCTTTATCTTTGAGTTTGATGCTGCCGTGCTCGGGCCTGTAAAATCCGGCTATGGTCTCTAACAGTATGGATTTACCGCTGCCGGTGGGACCTATGAGCACCGCATATTCTCCCTGCTCCACGCTGAGTGAGGCATCTTCAAGTTTGAACTCGCCTAAATCTATGCTCAGGTTTTCTATTTTTAGAAACATTTTTTGCACCTTCCAGTTTTTCGAACGCATATATGGCGATAAACGATACAATAATCAGCACTATACCGCTTGTTATTGCCATGCCTATGTTTCCGTATGATATGTTCAGATACAGTGTGACTGGCAGTACTTCCGTGTTCATGTAACTGCCACCTGCGAGGATGAGCACTGCGCCGAACGCGCCCACACATCTTGCAAACGTGATTATGGTGGATGCCAGTATGCCGTCCTTTGCCAGCGGAAGCGTAACGTTCTTGAAAGTTTCAAACTCGCCGTATCCCAGTGTTCGTGAGACCAGCTCGTACCGGGGATTGATGCTCTCAAACGTTGTGTATGCAATTCTGGTTGCAAACGGCAGGGCGGTGAACACCTGGGCCACAACGATGCCCAGTTTGGTGAACACTATGTTTATGCCCACATACGATAATGCGCTGCCTATCGCCGTTTTGCCGAACAGTAGCAGAAGCGCAAGGCCCAGCACGAGCTCCGGAAATGCCATTGGTAGGTCTATTATGGATTTGACGATGCTTTTTCCCCAGAACGAATATCGGGACAGTGCGTAGCTCATGGGAATGGCCGTGAAAATAACAATTACCGTGGAGATTGAAGAGGTTATTAACGTGAGTTTTAATGAATAAATCATCTCGGCAGAGCGCATTGAGTCGATTATCTCGCTGGGACTTGGCACTATGAACAGAGAGGCAATGGCCACAATGAGCGAAAATGTAAAAATAAGGGATAAAATAATGCAAAAATGCCGAAACTTTAACTGCATGGCTGGAACCCCCACTTTTCCCAGATTTCTTTGTGCTGTATTATGAATTTGTTGAATTCTTCCGCTGCGGTCAGGTGCCCGTCTTTCTCTGCGTAAACTGTCACGCCGGTGGGTATGGTTTTAATCAGGTTTTCGTTTTTGGGGATATGAACAACTTTTACCTTGCCATGCGCCTGAGCCCAGGTGGTCATGTCTTCCCAGATTATCGCAGCGTCTGCCTGTCCCATTGAAATGTAGATAAGCAACTGGTTTGCGGTGGGTGTGTACGTGACCACGTTCTTGCTTACGTTGGTCCACAGGTCGTTTTTCTCAAGTATTTTCTTTGCCACTTTTCCTATTGCGCATGCATTGGGGTCTCCGAGCACCACTTTCACTCCCGGTTTTGCAAGGTCCTGCAGAGATGTGATGTTCTTTGGGTTGCCTGCGGGCACTGCAATTACAGGCACGTGGTATGTGATGTTTTGCACAGTGTTATTCAGCATGTATCCTCGCTCCATCGCGTTGTATGTGTATTTGTACGCACCCGGGATGAACACGTCACAGCCTGTAGTTTCCAGTTCTCCGAAGATTTCCGCACTTCCTCCGTAGTGTACCTGCACTTTCGTGCCGGTCTGGTTTTCAAA
Source organism: Methanobacteriota archaeon (assembly GCA_013154005.1). Classification (GTDB taxonomy): domain Archaea; phylum Thermoplasmatota; class Thermoplasmata; order Thermoplasmatales; family Aciduliprofundaceae; genus JAADDK01. The sequence continues at coordinate 429 of JAADDK010000101.1, read as the reverse complement.
CATGGCTACGAGCTCGTTCATCGGCTTCATAAGTCCGGCTCCGGAATCCACAACCAGAACCTGCTTGCTTGATTCTCCGTTCAGGAAATATAAGCCGGCAACCACTGCGCCTATCATTATTATTCCTGCGATTATTGCCAGTAATTTATCCATTTGCTCCACCTCGTTATGTCTGCATGAGCATAACCTATAAAAATCTTGGTTTTTTGGCGGAGGACAATGTTTTTTATGTGCAAGATAATGGGGTATTATGGATCTTTATTCGTACTTCTACTCGCTCGTCAAACAGATTCCGCCGGGCAGGGTGAGCACTTACGGTGCGCTGGCAAGAGCGCTGGGCGATATAAGAGCGTCGCGTGCCTGCGGAGTTATGCTCTCTCAAAATCCGGACGCTCCGCGCATCCCATGCCATCGTGTTGTCATGAGCGA
>JAADDK010000135.1 GCA_013154005.1 Methanobacteriota archaeon | reverse complement strand
GCGCCCCCGCGTTCCGGCATATTTCCGTTCTCACGGCCAGTCCTGCCCGCACCATTTTGCGCCACCTGAACATTCATCATTTCTCGCCACTTGATAATCCCGAGGATTCATATTATCCGCTTGGTATTTAATTCTTTTCTATCTCGCGCAATTTTTTCGACCGTGTACCCTTTGCAAAAATATAAATACAAAATGCCAATCTCCAATCTGGTGAGTTAAATGGTACGTAAACCGGGGAGAATGTATCGTAACATTGACGGTCCTGCATATACGAGAAGAGAGTATATGGGCGGCGTGCCCAATCCTAAAATAGTGCATTTTGAAATGGGTAATGTTAAGGCAAAGAACGATTTTCCCGTTGAGCTGAGTCTGGTGGTCGATGAAGCATGCCAGATTCGTCATAACGCTCTGGAGGCTGCGAGAATCATAGCAAACAAGCATCTGGGCCGTATAGGCACGGCCAACTATTTCCTTTGGATTCGTGTTTATCCACATCACGTACTAAGAGAGCACAAGATGGCCACCGGCGCGGGTGCTGACCGTATCTCGTCGGGTATGAGCAAGGCGTTTGGTAAGGCGGTGGGCACCGCAGCGCGGGTGCGCAGCGGACAGATTGTGATGTCTGCCAGGGTTTATCCACATAACGTTGAGAAGGCAAAGCACGCACTCCGTGAGGCATCTTATAAACTGCCAACCCCGTGCAGAATACTCATAACTCGCGGTGCAGAGCTCGTCAAGTAATTTTTTAATTTTTATCAATCATTATGTTTATGAAATGCGTTAGATGCTGCGCCAGCGAAGGATTGCTCGTATAGCCGCACGCGTTCAGCTCCGGAGATGCAAGCAGTGCTCTCTTGTTATCGCTCACAATATCCGTGGCAATAAGGCCCTTTCTCCTGTGCACTTCTGCATTTTTTAGCACCTTCTGGTTCGGCGAAGTTATGATTATGACTCTCACCCCCCTGCTCAGCGCCTGCTCCAGATGCTTCCCTAAATTCTTGCGAATCTCGGAAAACACGGGTGTGGAAAGAATAATCTCCTCCTCGGTTAAGTCAATCATCTCGCCTATTTTGCGCAGCACATTATCCTTGCCGTACACTGTATAAACCAGCTGCGGCTCGCCCTTTTCGCGCAAAAATTCCTGTATGAATTCCAGCTTATCGAAAAGCTCAGTGACGTTGTCGATGATTCTATCTTTAATTTCTCGAAGCTCCACAGGCTTGTATATTTTCGGACGCCCCTCGGCGGCCACGACAAATCCCATTTTTTCAAGCGATTCTAAAACTTTGTATGCGGAGGTTCTCGGTATTTTCGCGTTCTCCGCCACCACCTCGGCCGAGCCCACCCCCAGAATAACCAGTGCCAAAAACGCCCGGGCCTGATACGTGGTTAGCCCGATGCCTTCCAGCCCTTCCATTAAACTCTGGTACTCTTCGTAGGCGTCCTCTATGTTCATGGTTCCTTATCGGTATTCGTTAATTTATTTCTTTCTGTTCTTTGTGCCCGGAAGGAAGAATGATAGCACGCCGCCGATTATGAGCGAGAGCATCATGAACATCATCGCAGAGCGCATTGCCTCGGCCAGCGCTATGTTGGTAAGATGGTTGATTTGCGGAAGATACTCTGGCGGAATCTGTATCTCACCCTGCTTTATTCTGAGAATCCAGTCAATTACCTGCTGTTTGCTCACTTCAGGATACTGGCTCTGCACCATGCGCGTTATGGAGTTAATCATGCCCATTATCAGCACCGCGCCTATGAACGCAGTGCCCAGCGACATGCCCAGCTGTTTCTGCGAGTTGAACACCCCCGACGCCTCCGCCTCTTCCGATTTGCTCGCGCCCGACATTGCGAGGTTGGTTATCTGCGAGAATATCAGGCCCAGGCCAATGCCGTAGAACACCATTCCCGGCGCCAGCGTCAGTCCGGTGGAATACACGGAAAATTCAGTCATCAGAAGGTACAGACCGATAAAGGCCATGACTATGCCCACCTGTATTATGTGCTTGGGCGTGAGATATTTTAGCAATTTCTGTCCGTAAATTGAGAACACAAGCATGGATACGGATAGCGGCATCAGTGCGAGCCCGGTGTCCATGGCGTTGTATCCTGCCACCGTCTGCAGAAACACGGGTATGGTGAACATTATGCCCGCCAGCGTAATCTGGAAAAATATGCTCACCAGATTGCCCACCGTGAACACACGGGAGCGAAACAGATGCATATGCACAAGCGGATCGCCGCCGCTGCGCGCCAGCTTTCGCTCACGATGCACAAAGAGCAGCAGAATAAGAATGCCCAGGGTCATCACCGCCAGCACCGGAGCCTCTCCCAGTGGATTGATCATAAGTATCGAGAGCGTAACAAAGAACAATCCTGTGGCAGAAAGTATCGCGCCGGGCAGGTCGAACTTGAGCTTTTTTGTGGGTGGATAATCACGCAGTATGTTCATCTTTGCGAGCATGCCCACCACTATGAACGCTTCCATTCCAAACCCTAAACGCCAGGTGATGTACGTGGTGAAGAATCCGCCGATGATGGGCCCAAACGCTGCGGCTGCGCCCGCTATGCCGCCCCACACACCAAACGCAAAAGCCCGGTCTTTTCCCTCGTACTCTTTGGTGAGATAGGTAACAGTCACAGGCATCATCATGGCCGCGCCTATTCCCTCAAGAATGGACCAGCCAATGAGAAGAACGAGGAGATTGGGTGAGAGCGTGGCCACCGTGGTGCCCACACCGTATATAATCAGACCTACGGTAAACGTCTTTTTCGTGCCCCAGAAATCTGCAATTTTCGCACCTATTATCATAAACGCAGCCATCACGAGCGCGTACAGGGCAATGGCGAGCTGTATACCTTCCACCGTGGTGTGCAGGTCGGCCACCAGCGCGGATATGGACACGTTCATCATGGTAGTGTCAATGGTCATAATGAACATGGCAAAACACATCATGGTTAGCACGCCCCACTTCCCCGGCTTCTTTTTCTCAGGCATGGGTGCTACTATGGGTGGAAAATATAAAAAATTTCCTAAGCGATGTAAATCACCGCCCAAAATTCGGATTGCGCGCCCTGAGCCATCTTGCGGCTCTCTGGAATAGCATTACAATCGCAATCGCGGCGGCAATCAGAAAATACACGATGAGAAGCGCGATAACAAAGGTCTCGGGAGCTGTTGTACGGCTTACCAGAAGCATAATCATCGCTATTCCGATGGCGGGCACCGTGACGACCACCGCAGCCAGGAACGTTATACCCCGCTGCCTCGCTTTTTCATCTTTTTCTATATTGTGTTTTTTGAGTCCTCTTTCGGTGGCGTAGTAGATTAGCATTATGCCCGCAAGTCCCGACACGAACACGGTGAGCAGAGACAGGCCTACCATGATGCCGATGAATTTTTTATCTCTGAAAAGCGCGCCTCCGCCATACAGTTGAACGAAAATGGCGAACAGGGCAAACCATATTCCGATGGCCGTGAGCATTCCCAAAATTATTCCGGGTGCGCCGTCGGTGCTGGCAAGATAGATGTTCAGCTCCTCGTTTCTGTCCGCCAGCCATGTGGCAGTGTCCACTCCGTGCACGGTGCCCGTTATGTCCCGGTCCGGCAGTTGCCCGTCAAAGTTCCAGGTGTAGTAGCGTGAGCCCGCGTACCGCACCATGTAATCGGGGCCTATGTTGAAGCTCATACTTCTGTCCTCCGGCACTCTAAATCAGACCCGTATCTCGCCCGACGAGTTCCAGGCGGGAGAGGTGCCCAGCGGATAGAACGCGTGCCCGTTATCCAGCGGCATATCGACGCTCAATTCTATGCCCCGCATATTGCCGTATCCGTATATGCCCGCCATCAGGTCCCACAGGTACTGGGACAGTGTGTAGTTATCGCCCGCCTCACTCTCTAACGTTTTTTCAACGTTCTTGAAATCTGGAAGGTAGTATATGTTATTCAGCATGGCTTTTGCTTTCACGGTGGGGTGCGTTTTAACGTAATCTCTCACAAGTTCCATAGTTTTCGGGCATTTCTCCTCCAGTGCCATGTACTCTCGCTCAGGAATGGGCGCTCTTGTGCGCATATGCAGGGCTATAAGATGAAATGATGAGTATCTGTGCAGAGTGTCGTTCACGCTGGGTGGCAGAGTCATGTTGTATTTGCTGTAAAACTCTTCCACGCTTTTTAGGGTGGTAAAATTGTAAATCTCCGCAGAATCTCCTGTTTGAAAGTTCATGTACGAGGACTCCGAGCCCGCGGCGCCCGTCCCGGCAATCATAAAGAACACTGCAAACCCGCCCAGAACCGGCGTGATTAGCGAGCCCGTGGTGAATAACGTGGTGGTGAGCAGGTAATTGTGGAGCGTGGTATTCGCACCGTACAGTTCTCTCTCGTGCTGGCGTGAGGCATTTGTCAGGCTATTGTTCCCGTAAAAATCGGACTCAGTGGTGTTTTGCACCGTCAGGTTTGAGGGTGCAGTGCGCACCGGAATCAGAACGGTTATGTTTTTGCCAGGGTCCAGGGACACAACGCTGAGAAACAGGTGCATGGTCTCTGAATTTCCATGCACGTCAATGACCGCTATCTGCCTGTTTTCATGAGTGATGCTGTGAAGCGACAGGGTCATGATGGGCACACCGTCTCCCATGCTCAGCGGCGTAAGCAGAGCAATAAGTATAATTCCGATAACCAGCCCCTTTGCATACATACCGATGAATATGCACATTCGTATATTTATCTTTTCTCTATGCCGGGTAAAAATCTTCCCACAAGTTTTATATTCTCTCAGCACACTGAATTTTTATGCGTGCCCGCACCGAGAAGTTCATCATTGTTCTCATCGTGTTTTCGTTCACCTCGCTGTTAGCTTACGGTGTTTACGAGCATTATTTTGCGCTGTATCCGGGAGATGAGGCAAAAAGCATCACGGTGGACGGGCTCACACGCACGTTCATTGTTCATATACCCACGCATATCAACTCCACTCCCGCTTTGCTCATTGCGCTGCACGGCGGAGGCGGCAACGGCAGAGATATGGAAAAGCTCACCCGGCTTGGATTCAACAACCTCGCGGACAAATACGGGTTTCTGGTGATATATCCGGACGGCATAGGCAGGCACTGGAACGACGGGCGCAACCTATCACAGTACGAAACTCAGCGCGATAACGTCAACGACGTGAAGTTCATCTCCATGCTCATTGACTGGGCGATTAAAAATTATAATGTGAACGCATCGCAGGTGTTCGTGACGGGCATGTCCAACGGCGCGCTCATGTCCTATCGCCTCGCTTACGAAATTCCCGATAAAATCACCGCAATTGCGCCGGTAGACGGCTCTATCCCGCTGAACATTTATCTGAATGAGACGCCCCGCGGCCAGCTCCCGGTGCTGATGATTAACAATGTTGCAGACCCGATTTTGCCGTGGGACGGTGGCGCGCCGCATTTCGGCAGCAAAAAACTGGGCAAAGTTATAGGCGTGGAAGCCACTGCGGCGTTCTGGGCGAAGGTGGATAACTGCTCGCTGGTGGTGGCGAAAAAATATCTGCCTGATAAAGACCCGAATGACGGCACGCGGGCGTGGGAAAGAATGTACGAAAACAATGCCACGGGAATGGTTGTTGAGCTGATAGGCATAGACGGAGGCGGGCACACGTGGCCCGACGGTTATCATTATCTGCCCAGCAGCATGATTGGCCGCACCAGCAACGACATAAACGCGTGTCAGGTTATATGGTCATTCTTTCAGAGCGTTTAATCTCTTGTTTCTATGTTGAGTGCGGATTCTGGGTAGCCAAAGGTTTTTAT
>JAADDK010000112.1 GCA_013154005.1 Methanobacteriota archaeon | reverse complement strand
CATGGTGTAGCGTGGTATTCAGCCGAACATTATCAGCAGTTCCATTTGAGTAATGTACGGTAAAGTTCATATACATTGTTCCTTCGTATGTAGATTCTCCAATTACATTAATACCCCCATACAACTCAGAAAGCACAGAAGGTAAATAACCGATAGTTGAAAAATCTATGCTTGGATACGTGAATTTTACCTTTGGAGTGGTGTACTGCTTGCTTGTTTTCGAATTTTTATCAGTCTGTGTAAATTCATAGGTTTTATTACGGGTAATTATGTATTTTGTATCCCAGTGAATATCTCTTGTAAAACTGATGTGTGTGCTCAGGGTGGGATTAAGTATGGTTGAATATAGAGGGTTGTAAGCGATGCTGGATTTAACTATAGCTACCTGCGTAGCTTCGCTGCCTACTTGTATTGTTACGGTACCTCCCGTTATTTCTTTCCTTAGGTATCCCCACTCTCCGATTCCGTGATAACTGATCCCTCCGACCTTCACATTTCCAGTGTGATTTGATGAGAGATGTAAAAATATGTAATAAGTACCAGGTTTTATACCTGTAAATGTTACACTGCTTCCCGATACGTTTGCAAATCTTACGATGTTCTTCACCTCTATTCCGTCCGGTAAGCCATCGCCATCAGTGTCCGGCTTGGTGGGGGATGTGTGGTAGTACATTAGCTCATCGTAATCGCTAAGGCCATCACCGTCCGTGTCATTGCTCAGTGGATTGGTGTGATATACCTTAACCTCCTGCCCGTCGGTCAGCCCGTCGCCATCCGTGTCGGGATTCGTCGGTGAGGTGTGGTTCAGATACTCCTGATAATCGGTCAGGCCATCACCGTCCGTGTCGTTAATGAACGGATTGCTTCCAAACTGCAGTTCCTTGCCGTCCGGCAAGCCATCGCCATCAGTATCCGGATTGTTCGGCGTGTGCACTGTATACATCTCCAGCGGCTTGCCGTTGATCCAGATGCTCATGTTCGTGCCCCTGAATTGTGGAACACTTTTCAGAGCAGTATAATTCCTCAGCATGTTCACCGAGCCGTACGCGCCTCTAAGTGCCTTTACGGTGACATTTAATGCAGTGCCGTTTCTCCGGAAAACAATGCTTATTCCCGTGATGCCGTATTCATTAATGATCCTGTTTCCGTATCTCAGAGAGGCATTGTCACCGGTGATGGAAATGCTCATCTCCCCACCTGATAAGTTCAACAGGATACTTGCATAAGTATTATTATTTGCAGCAATGGTAACAGAGTCATCGTATAATCGCCAGTCCGGTTTGAACCAGCCTCCATTTAAATCTCCATTGCTGTAATTCACCCTGTAATTGCCCGAGAGCTTCAGCACCTCCATACCATCCGGTATGCCGTCACCATCCGTATCTCGCTTTGTGGGATCCGTGTTTGTGTAGTTCTCACCAAGCACCATGCCGCCGAGTGCCACTATCAACCCAAGTGCTGCCATCCAGGGCTTGTATGTTAAATTATCTCCGTCAGCAAGCCCGTCATTGTCGGTGTCGATCATAATGGGCGAGGTCTCGTTTGCATCCACTCTGCCGTTGTGATTTCTATCCTCATATCCGTCCGGCAAACCGTCTCCGTCGCTGTCTCTGTCGAGCATGCACGGATAACCGTCGTGGTCGATATCCTCCCAGTACAACGGCTCTGTACCGTCCGGTATGCCGTCCTCATCACTGTCCGTGCTGCCCAGCGCCCGTCTCTTGTTATCAAGAGTGCGCGGCGAATAATGCACCTCCTCACCGTATTTAACGTACTCTTCATCCGGATGCACCGAGGTGCTTATGCCCGTGGTTGCAGGAACGAAAAGATACCCGTGATATATCACATCAGGTTTGCTGTAATATATCGGTGCACCGTAGTAATCGTGACCTAACAGCTTACCTGCGGGAGACGCACATTGGGATGAATTCTTGAAAATGCTCAGATGCGGCGTTTTGCTGGAATTTACATCTTTGCTCCAGTTCAGATCAACCGCAAGGTACTGTCCGGAATAGCGGAATAAGGTGTACAGCTCGTAATAATCCTTCGCGCCGTCATGGTCGTAGTCGCCGGTCACGTCATGCACCAGCGGCCCGGAATAATTGCCAGTCAGGGATTCACCGTCGTACACACCATCACCGTTTGTGTCGAGCATTAGCGGAGAGGTGCCTGAGTATAGCTCTTTGTATTTGAATCCTGCCTGAGGATCATTTGAAGTTCTGTACGAAATCAGATTTCCAACATACTCAAATTCCGCGTATCTGTAATAGGTCACATTATTCTTTTTGAAACTGCCCAGCGGACCCACATACACAGTTCCTTTGTTTCCACCGGCGGCACTGGAACCGTTGTCTGAACTGTTTTTACCTGAACTGTTAACAGAACTGTTGCTTTGAGATGAAACGAGCGTGATATTGTACACTCCGCCGGCACCTATCCTCACAATTCTGTGAAGTGTCACCCCGCTCAAATTCACGTATGAGGTGAAATTATAAATGCCACCGAGTCCCGCAGGGGCTATTGACGAATCGATAAAGAGCCATGCATTTGTACTAATATTATCATACGCCGCAAGGCTCACGGCACTTATATCCGTACGGAATATTATCTTTCCGTACTCTTTGCCATCCGAAAGATGATCTCCGTCCGTATCCTTCCTGGCAGGATTCGTGCCGAAATTCCACTCACCAACATTATCCAGACCATCCTTATCATTGTCATCCGTGGTATCGTTCTTCAGGGGATTCAGCCCGTACTTTATCTCCCAGCCGTCGGGCATGGTGTCGTTGTCAGAATCGTAAATCAGACAGTGCCTTATACTACCGTTCACATTACCCTTTGTGTCACTGGAGTTGTTGGTGAACCAGTAATGATACTCTGCACCATCATCAAGACCGTCATGGTCACTGTCCGCCACGAGGGGATTCAGCGTCACGTATTTTCCGTTTAGTTTCACTACATGCTCCAGCTCGAAGTAATCGCTAAGGCCATCGCCATCCGTGTCCTTTGCTTCGGGATTTGTGCCATACCGATACTCCTGAAAATCGCTAAGGCCATCGCCATCGGTATCTTTAAGATATGGAGAGGAATGAATCTCCTTTCCGTCAGGTACTCCGTCTCCGTCAAAATCGGCCACATACGGAGATAAAAGTCTCGCGTAAAGATACACATAACTGCTGTTATAGACGAATGTATGCGTGCCCGGATTGAGCTTTTCAACAATGCTCACATTCTCTGCCACAATGCGGTACCATCCGTAATGCTGTATTTTCACTGTGAGCGTACCGTTATTACTGCTGGCATAGTAATAAAACTGCAGTTCTGCCGCGTCATCCAAACCGTCATTATCTTTATCCGCAGAATTCAACGGGGTACCGTATCTTATCTCGAGCCCCGCCGGAAGGTGATCCCCATCATCTGGTACAGATACACTATCTGCAAGATAATCTCCGTTGTTATCTGGATTTGCAGGATACTCATCCTCCGCATCCGGAATTCCGTCACCATCCGTGTCGTTGCTAAGAGGATTGAGTCCCTTCTTCCATATGGTGTAATTGACTATAGTTGTGGTGAAATTGCTTTCAAAACTGTAATTGGTTTTAATTACAATCTTATCGCCAACCACATAATAATCTCCACCCTGCTTCACGCCGTTTACCGTTATGTTCTTCGCACCACCCAGTGTCAGATGTATTCTGTATTCGCCACTGAAATAAAGAGGAATTGTGTAAGTTTCGTTCCCCGAGAAAGTGCGATTAACGGTTCTGCGAGCATATAGATACCAGTCAAAAATCTCAGCACTGTCGTTGAGCCCATCGTGGTCCGTGTCGTAAAGGTGCGGATTGCTGTCATGGATGGATATCTCTTCGCCGTCAGGTATGCCATCCCCATCGGAATCGGGGTTGCTTGCGTTTAGACCGTAGCGGAACTCGTATATGTTGGCAAGTCCGTCTCCGTCCTTATCCCGGTAGGCGTCATCAACCCAAGGATTCAACCCGTAACGCAGCTCCCACTCATCCGGCATGCCGTCGCCGTCTACATCCAGATGTGCCACATATCGGGTGGTAAGATTTACCGTTACAGTGCCATCGTTAACCAAAAGGGTAACATTGTACACACCGCTGAAATTAAATGTCATAAGTGGATGCTTGCCGTGATATATCTCTTTACTCTGCCCACCGTATGCATATGTTACATTGACAATCCATGTGTAACTGAGCGGATAATCTTCCGGAGAATCATATGCTTCAGCGTACACACGCATATGCTCCCGGTACACGGTCATATTTCTGGAATACAGCCGCACTGTGGGAACTATGTTGGTGATGCTCACATTTATGCTTGCAGTGCTGCTCTCACCATCATGGTCGAAAACGGTTGCGGTTATTGTATGCATGCCCTGAGTCATTGCGATTTTAAGCAAAGTGCCGAATCCCACAACAGTGCCGTCTTCTCTCCATACCGTATAGAGTGAATCATTTGCGGTATCTCGCTCCTTCGCGCTGAAATTCAGCAGCGCTCCCTCCTTTCCGGAGGTGGGTCCAGAGAGGGATATAGTGGGCTTAACGTCGTATACTCTTATTTTAATTGACTTCTCAACTACAGTATACCCGTCATTCACATACACTCTCACCGTGTAATTGCCCTGTAGATGATACACATGCATAATCCGCGATCCATACCCTGCTGTGCCGTCTCCAAATGACCACGTGTAATTTAGAGTATCTCCGTCAGAATCACTGCCATACGCCACAAACCACACTGCAGAATCCTCAGGCACGGTATTGTGAGACACAGATATGTTCACTGCAGGTGGATGATTCACTTTCTCTCTCCTGCATCTGTGCCATACGTGCCATATGACCATTGTCTTTTCCGAGGAGTTTGATGCACCATCGTCATCTTCCACACGGAGGGTTACTGTGTACACTCCTCTGTGTCTGTATCTGTGTATCACCTTGTCCACCGCATCTTTAAAGTACATATGACTCACATGTGTGCCATCTCCAAAACTCCAGTTGAGCATGAGATAATCGCTGCCTCTATCATAAACATGCGTCTCGAATGTTATTGGATGCATGCTCAGTAACCGGTTAAGTTGGAAATTCACCACATCACTTTTATGGTGACTCCAGGGATACACGTACAGATTCGCCCCCAGATGATTTCTACCATCGCTGAAAATGAATACCATCCGAACATGCACCGCTCCACAGCATCCGGAACCCGTAGCCCATAGCCGCACGGTATAATTGTGTTCCATATTAAAATAGATGCGTGGGATAAATCCGGTATCTCTCGGACCCCGGTGACGTGTCACAGTTATTTTTTTGTACACCTTGCCATTATCCAGGATCTCAAAGTGAACCTTCATACCCGGCTTTCCGCCCACAACCAGCCCTGCGCTACCATACATGTACGCTCTGAACCATTTTATTTCCGGAGCTTCGTTTTTTATTATCACATGAATTCTCTTCTGGGTCACCTGCCCCAGCGCGTTTTCCGCATTGCAAAGCACATAACCGTTGTAATCATCAGTAAACGTGTAATTAACATCGGGACCATAATATCGATTTCCCTGTATTACCCATGTGATGTGCACTCCCGAGGAGTTTAAAATCTTTGCTGCAAAATGCACGGTATCCCCCTCATATCCCACATAACTCTCGGGTGTGACCTCTATCCTGGGCGGTACCGCATTTATGTGGATTTTCAAATAAGATACTCCTCCATCGCTGCTCTTTGCAACAACCGTATAGTTTCCGGTTCTCAGGTACTGATGCCCCACATTCTTTCCATATCCAGAATACCCATCTCCAAAATAAT
>JAADDK010000133.1 GCA_013154005.1 Methanobacteriota archaeon | reverse complement strand
CGCATCACGCAGGCCGGATTGAGAGAGAGCCACCCGCACGATGTGAACATAATCGCAGAAGCGCCCAATTATCCGATGAGCTGAAATGTCCGTGAAGCCAGATTACAGGCGCGGTGTGTACAACGTGCCGCATACGATACTCCACCGGCTGGGAGTGCATGATAGCCGCCATTTACCGGGGTTCAGCGGCACCGCGCGGCGTGTTGTTCTTTTTGTTATCGATGCTCTCGGTCTCTCTCTTTTCAAAGAGTGTATGAGCGAAGAGTTTGAACTGACAGAAACTCTCACCTCGGTGTTTCCCAGCACCACCGCGGCCGCGGTGACCACACTTTTCACGGGATTGAGTCCGAGAGAGCACGGTGTACTGGAATGGTACATGCGCTACGAATGCACGGGAGAGGTGATAAAAACCATACCCTTCTCCGGTATGGACGAAGAAGCGCAGGATACACTCGTGCAGAGATGCGCTCCCGGCACCCTGTTTCCCTCGCACACCATATTTTCACGTCTCTCCGAACAGGGACTGAAAACCAGTGCTTATCTGCGCAGTGAGTACATCAACTCCTCCTATTCGCGCTCAATGCTCGCCGGTGCGCGGCCGGTGGGATTTGGAGATGAAACAGAGATACCCGCATTGCTCGAACGCGATGATGCAGATTTTATTTACGTTTACATAGACACGGTGGATTATATGCAGCACATTCACGGGCCGCAGGGTGCGGAGGTGCGCAGGGAAGTCAGGAGAGTGGCGAAGATTCTCAAAAGAAGCATCGCCGCGGTGCCGGATGCTGAGTTTTTCATCACTGCGGACCACGGGCAGATAGCAATACAGAATCGAACGGTTTTAGCGGTGCCCGAAAACTGCATGGTGGCCGGCAGTCCCCGGGATATGTTTCTCTACTGCCCGTATGAGCCAGAGGGGTACAAGGTTATTAGAAAACGCGAGTTCTTGGAGTTGCTGGGACCCGGTGAGCATGAGCACCCTTTCATCAATTATCGTGCACCTGAGCGTGTGGTGCTTCCTGACGACGGCAGTGGTGTGTGGTTCAGAGAATTTGATGCAAAGGGCCTGCACGGAGGCATGAGCGAGCATGAGATGCTGGTGCCGCTGATACATCTCGATTGAAGCAAACATTTTATCGTAGGGCACCTATAACCATGTATGTATCCAAGCGACATACTTGCCGGCATAGTGCTCATTCTCTCCGCACTGTTTGTATTTCTCAGCGTGATAGGGTACCGCCGGTATAAACTGAAAGCTCTGCTGATGAATATCGTGGTATTTTCACTTTTTTTCATCGATTCGCTGCTCTACGCTCTAAACTCGCTTTATTCTCTTGGTCTCGACATGCTTATGCTGTTCCTGCTGTCTGATGTGGTGATTCTTGTGGTCATGTATCTCGCAGTGGCTCTGAAAAGGTGACGCAATGGGAGAGCTCAGCACCCGCAGGAGAATCTACGAAGAAATCGTGATGAATCCCGGACTGCATTTCAGAGAGCTGCAGAAGAGATTGAATATGCCCACGGGCATGCTTGAGTATCATATTCGGGTGCTGGAGCGGGAGGGTGTGATTGTTTCGAAAGCTGATGGAAAATACAAGCGCCTGTTTGCCAACACGACCATGACGAGAGAAGAGCGGAAGATGATGAGCGCGCTGCGGGGCGAGGTGGACAGAAAGATAATAATTTATCTTCTGGAGCATGGTAAGAGCAAGCACTCCGACGTCGCGCAGGATACGGGAATAAAGGTTTCCACGCTCTCGTATCACATGAAAAAGCTTGTGAAAAACGGCATTCTGGGCAGAGAGGAGGTGGGACGCGAAAGTTATTACTATGTGCTGAACCCTGACCGGGTTGCGGCCACGCTAATCAAGTACAGGCGCTCGTTTCTTGACTCGCTTGTTGATAATTTTGCAAAGTGGTACATGTCAGAGAGAGAGCAGGTCAAATAGGTCCATTACCTCGCCGTCGTTCCATATTTTGCGGTTCGGCTTTTTCTCCGCAGGCACAAGCAGAAACCGGCCTTTCTGTTTTAGCGGGATAATGAAATACTCCTCGTACTCACCGTCATGCGCGAGCACCAGCTTGGTTTTGTTTTCGGTTTTTTCGCCCGTATTCGGGTCCACGTACATGTATCTGACAAATTTTCCATAATCGACGAGTTTTCGCACTTCTTTTTTGCCCTTTTTTGAGGTTGTGATGACATCTTCCGGATACTCCATATCTGTCCATGCACATTTGTTTATTTACCACTTTCTCTGGCGATATCATTTTATTGGGTGCTGCATATTGCAGTGTATGGCTATGTTTAGCGTTGAGCGTTTGCGAAGTAATGAGCAGGTGGACGAATATTTTATTGTAGTTTCTAAAAAAGAGCCAAAAGATTATACTGGCGATAAAAAGGGAAAGTGGTTTGAAGCGCTTCTTGAAAAAGCGGGAGAGCAAATTCTCATAAGGTACTGGGGCCAGGAAGATGAAGATGTCTATGCTGTTTATTCGTCGTTTGATGAGGGAGACATAGTGCATGTGGTGGGCACAGTGGGCACGTACAAATCCAGAACCTTGCTGTATGTATCCCGGGATAGCGGAGCGATAGAAAAAGTGGAGGGAGAAGATGCAATCAGGGCGGTGTTGCTCACGGTTGAGGACGTGCCATGGGCCTCAGAAACGGTGGAAGAGCTGGAAAAAGAGTTCTGGGAGCTTGTGGATTCTGTGAAAAATAAGCATCTTAACCGGCTTCTGCACGCAATTTTCAGCGGAGAGTTCTGGGAACGATTCAGGCTCGCGCCCGCGGCAGTGCATCATCATTCGGCATACGTTCACGGGCTCCTGCATCACACGGTAAACGTTGCCCGGATTGCGCAGGGTGCAGCGCGGAATTATCCGGTGGATAGAGATGTGCTCATCACAGGTGCGCTTCTTCATGACGTTGGCAAGGTGGAAGAGTATGAGTTTGCACCCGAAATCAGCGAGTCGGTTGACGGGTACCTGATGGGGCACATATACATGGGAGCGCGAATGGTGGAAAAAGCGTGTGAGGCACTGGACATACCGGAGGAGCTGAGAAAAAAGGTTGTGCATATTATTCTGAGCCACCACAATCGTGTGAATTTTGGGTGGGGCTCTGCTCGAGATCCCATGACTGCGGAGGCGTTCATAGTGGCGTATGCGGATAATATGGACGCGAATGTGGCCAAGGTGCTAACTGCCAAATACAATGCGGTGGATAAAGAGGTAATTTATGTGAAAGGCTTTGGGTTTGTGTACGCAAAATAATCACAGAACGATATTTATTTTCTTTCCGCATTTTTTGCATGTGTCTCCTTTCAGGCCTATTATGCGGGTGTAGTAATACTCCCGTTCAATGAGCAGTGCGCCGCATCTGGGGCAGTAAGTGCTCTCGTATTTTGGCTCCCATGTGTTGCCCAGATACACGTATTCCAGACCCACCTGTTTTGCAATATTGTATGCTCTGTGCACCACTTCTATCGGCGTCTGCGGGCGGTCTGTGAGCCTGTATGTGGGATAGAATCTCGAAAAATGCACAGGAATCTCCGGCGATACGGAATAAACCCATTCGACGAATCTTCTTATCTCTACTTCAGAATCGTTCAGTTCGGGAATGATGAGGTACGTGAGCTCAATGTGCCTGCCCGCTTTGTGAATCATCTCCACGCTCCTCAGCACCGGCTCAAGGTGCCCGGCAGCGATGCGCAGATAGAAATTCTCCGTGAACGCTTTCACATCTATGTTGAACGCATCGATGTATTGCAGCACCTCTGCCAGAGGCTCGGAATTGATGAATCCGTTGCTCACGTAAACTGTGTACATGCCTCGCCTCTTTGCTTCTTTTGCAGCGGCCATGGTGAACTCGTGCCATATGATGGGTTCGTTGTACGTGAACGCAATGCCCTCACTCCCGTGCTCCTCCGCAATGTCGATGAGCGCCTTCGGCGAATAATATCTTGCAACTGGAAAATCAGGACCTGCCTGACTTATCTCCCAGTTCTGGCAGTGTTTGCACCTGAGATTGCAGCCCACGGTGGCCACGGAGAATATGCGTGAGGCGGGCTTGAAATGAAACAGCGGTTTTTTCTCGATGGGGTCTATGCCCATGGACGATACCAGCCCGTAGTTAAGAGTATAGAGCTTTCCGCCGATGTTTTTGCGCACTCTGCATATGCCCACCTGTCCGTCGGCCAGCACGCAGCGGTGCGGACACAGCTCACAGCGCACTTTTTTATCGCCTAATTCAGTCCAGTATTTTGCTAAAATGCTCGTATCCTTTTCCGTACTCCCGTTTTTCCGCTGTAACCGCTCCAATATCATAGCCAGTTAGTAATTTCGGCGCAGTATATAGAAGTTCGTATTCGCCGCCAAAGTTTAAAAGCGAGTCTACCGTGGCAAGGCCGTCCTCGATAACCTCTCTGGCCAGTGGGTGAAGCGGTATATTTTCGATGTCCACGTCGAACCCGAGCTCATTTATGCTCTGCATCTGCATAAGCGAGGAAAATATGCCGTCGGAGGTGTCCATGCACGTGCTCGCGCGCCCTGCCAGCGCGCGGCCTTCTTCTATTCGAGGCACAATCTTTAAAATTTCATCAAATTCCATGCGCCCGCGTTTCCAGAGCAGATACGCCGCGCCCGGACCGCCCAGCGGGCCCGTGAGTGCGATTGTATCGCCCACTTTCGCGCCCTTTCTCAGCATTATCTTTTCTTTTTCCACGTGGCCCACCGCAAAGCCGGAGAATCCGCGAAGCTCGGATTCTTTCAAATCGCCGCCCAGATATCGCACACCAAACCTGTCGAGGGTGCGCACCAGCCCTTTGATTACGCTCTCCAAAAACTCAAATTCCGAATCGCCGGGCATGAACGCGGATAGAAGAAAATAATCGGGCATGCCGCCCATGGCCGCAATATCGCTGAGGTTTACGCTGGCAATGAACTCGCCCAGTGTTTCAGGAGCGACTTCGGGAACAAAATGCGAGCCCTCGCCCACAAAGTCGGTGGTGAACAGCTCGTACTTCTCACCCTTCAGAACAAATGCGCAGTCATCGTATTCGATTTTTCTGCCCAGCACCTGCCAGATGGCATCGATTGCTTTTCTCTCACCAATATTGCGAAGTTTCACGTGCATGGTATCTGCCCACGGGGTATTAACTTTTTCTTGGCGCTTGCCGGTTGAAATTTCAATGAGGAAAATTTAAAAACTGCGATATTATTTCCGCAAAGATGAAACTTCCGTTTCCCGTCGCTCTGGAATTGTCAGTGCCCAACATAATACTCTCCAGGAATATAAACTCGTGGATTCGCAAAGAGGTTGAGAGGAGTGATTACTCTCTTAAGCAAGACCGGGTAATTAAAAATTTTAAGGTTTATCGTCGGATGTCAACTGTATTTGCAATTCTCACTGGCGCGTCATTATTTTCATACTTCTTATGCCCGTCTGCTTACCGAGGTATTATATTCGCAGCGCTTTTTGCATTTGCTCTAACCTTTTTTGCCACTTTAATTTCGTATTATCCCGCCTGGCGCGCTAAAAAAGATGCGGATGCGGTTAATCAGAGTTTGTTCGCGATTATTGTTAAGAGGTTCATTCAAAAAGAATCCGTGCAGTACACATTTGGACAGGTGATGAAAAGCGTGTTTGACGATTACATACGCATAACGAAGAAGAGCCTGAGTGAGCTGGGCTATGAATTCAGAGCCGAAGAGCCCGAATTCGATTTCAAATTCAGCCCTATCATCAAAAAAGCAGTGTATTTGTATGACGGCGCACAGCCGTTCTACCTGTGGGTTCTGGGAGCAGAAATCGGTGGCGAGAGCTGCGTGGGTATAATCATCGAGGTTGAAAAAGAAAGCG
>JAADDK010000036.1 GCA_013154005.1 Methanobacteriota archaeon | reverse complement strand
GCTTATCTGGATACTCCTTCCTTGCTTTGTCTATGACTTCATCCGCTCTGTCTCCGCTCGCTACCACCTTACCGTCCACTATCGCTATCCACTTGCCCGCATACTCGCTCAGGTCGGCGTTGATGTAGAATTCGTAGTTCTTATCTTTTATTTCTGCTTCGGTCATATTTATACATCTCCTCCGTCGTATTTAACTCTTTCTTTTATATAATCATTTCACCCATTCACGCCCACGCAGCATATCCCCTATCCATCCGAAATCGTGTTTTTTCTGATATTTCAGAGAAGGTTCTAGAATTTTTACCTTTATTCCCTTTTCTCTAAGAGTTTCTACGAATTTTTTATAATCTCCTATTCTTGGTTGAAAATCACTATAAATGTATTTTTTTCCATCTTTGGTGAAGAATATATCTACATATAGCCCTCCACCACCCATTTCGTTTAATACAACCATTTCAATCCATTCATATTTTATCATATTAAATAATCTTTTTTTGATTTGGGTATTTCTAAACCCTCATCTTTTGGAAAGATACTAATTTTAGCGTGAGTGTTTAGCAAAAATCCATACAAACTTATAAAAACTAAAGACAGGGCTGTGAGAATTCCCATTGTCGGTAATAATTGTGGAAAAAATTGAAATAAATAATATGTGAAAAATACACCCAAACCCAACACCACCGCACTCCAAATTATGTCTATCTTCTTACTTTTTCTAAGGGCAATATTAATCTTTTCCATTTCCTCTGGAGTTATCATCTTTATCACCTTAAAAATTCGCTAGTAATTCTGCTGCATTTAGACCCACTATTCCAGCATCATTATACCCTCTCATTCAAGCATGAATATGCAATAAAAAGCATATATATTTTTCCCAGCACCATTTGTTTATCAAACACCAATTTAACACGGCTTCACATATAAAATAAAGATGAAAAGCTCACTTTGCCACGAAAATCTTGTACTTTTCGTAGCGATTCTGCAGCTCGTACACTATGCGATTCGCTATCAGTTTCTCAGGGTGATGCGGTAACTTCACCCGCTCTTTGAGATCCTCGAAGGACTTAAACGGCCCTTTTTTCCGCTCTTCCAGAATCGCCCACATGGTTTTCTTTCCCAGCCCGGGTAGCAGCTCAAGCATGTGCAGGCGCGTGGTGATTGGCCCTGCCTCGTTGAAGAACTTGACAAAATCCGGCTCACGCTTTTTGATTATGTCCTCCAGAACGTACGGCAGCTCTGACTTAGCCGCGTTGGTGAGCTCCGCGTACGCGATTCTTCGCTTTACATGCTGTATTTTATCGCGTTTATTTTTATCCTTGCCGATATAAACCCGCTCACCGATAATCAAACTCACGTTGTACTTTGGTATGAGCTCGAACAGCTTAAACTCCGACTCGCCCACCGCTATTGCCAGCGGTGTTCTCTTAAAACTTTTTTCCTCGATTCTACCCTGTGGTAAATAATCCAGAATATATGCATAATCTTCCAATTTCAGCGCCCCCTTATATGTACTTGGCAACTGTGTCAAGTACCTTTTTTATATCCTCCGGAGGAAGTACAATTTTCTCCTTGCTGTATATCGTGCGTACCTGATCAGGATGAATGGGCAAGATATCTGCGATTTTCACCGCATGACGCTCGTCCATAAAATCCAGACCCATCAGCTCCTCCACTAACTTTCTTGAATCCTCCGCGGTTAATTTAACAAACTCTTCAGCGTGGGAGAGTGCCGCTTTTTGCAGAGGGTTAAGCTCCCTCTTCTCGTTTTCTTCAAGAAGTATTGCTTTAACCTCCGCAAGGGTGAGATACTTCATTTACTGCACCTTCTCCACCTTGATTTTTTTCAGGTGTACAGGATGCACGATCAGTGTTTTATACATACCTCCATCTCTTATCCTGAGCTTGTAGCAATCACCCTGCATACCCACAATAACACCTGTGCGCCCCTGAAATCTGTGGTGAGGGAATCCATAATGCTCAGAAGGGTTGATGGCTACCGCTGCATACTCGCCCTCTTCGAATTTTGCAAGATATCTGCGGATTGGTGGCATACCTTTCTCTCTAACCTTTTTCGTCATTTTTTTACGGGATCTTGCTCTTGAACCGTGCGACATCTTCATATTCATCACCTTAAAGTGCAGGGGTATAAAAGATTTGCCATATATAATTTTTCCCCAGCGCGCACAGAAAATTATTGCTTTAAAGGTATGTACGCACATCGGAAATTAATATATTGCAGGTGCGTATTCCTAACTCCTGAAGGTGAAATCATGGTAAAGGTCGCAGTTATCGGTGCAGGCGTTACAGGGATGAGCATTGTTAGAGAACTCACCCGGTACCAGAATATCGAGGTACATGTAATAGAAAAACAGTCCGACGTGGGCTGGGGTGTGAGCAAAGCCAACACCGCGCTGATTCATGGTGGCTATGACGATGACCCAGAGCGCTTTCCCGTTCGTGCTAAATTGTGCATTCGCGGGAACCGGCTCTGGCACCGGTGGGTAAAAGAGCTTCAAATTCCGCATATATGGAACGGTGCATTGATTGTGGCGAAAAAAGATGAAGATTTCAAAGAGCTGGAAATCCTGCTGGAGCGTGGAAGAAAAAACGGTGTGCCTGAGATGCGAATAATCGAGCGTGAAGAGCTGTTTGCCATGGAGCCGCATGTGGTCAAAGATGCACTGGGCGCACTGTGGGTACCTGTGGTGGGTCAGATTGGCCCCATACCCGCGGTGATTGCCATCGCTGAAAATGCTGTGGCCAACGGCGCGAAACTGCATCTGGATTCAGAGGTGCTGGACATTGAGCACACGGAAAAAGATTGGATCATAAAAACCCCTCAGGAGAGCATACGGGCAGATTACGTGATAAACGCCGCCGGGCTGTACGCTGATAAAATCGCGCGTATGGCAGGATTTGAAAATTTCAGTATCACTCCCAGAAAAGGTGAATACTGGCTGTTTGACGACGACGTTGCACCAAAACCCGCGCATGTGCTGTTTCCCACACCCACAAAGATAAGCAAAGGCGTGGTTGTCACCACCGAGATAAGCGGGCATCTTATGATAGGTCCAAATGCACAGAACTTACCTGCGGAGGAGAAGGAAAATCTGGCCAATACCAGAGAGGGCTTAGACGAAGTATGGCACAAAGCGCAGGAAATCTGGCCTGCCATGCCTCCAAGAAGCAAAGTGATACGCACGTTTGCAGGGCTGCGCCCGGAGCCCCCGGAGGGCGACTTCATAATTCGGCACGAGGACGCAGGATTCATCAATGCTGCGGGCATTCGCTCACCGGGCCTGACCAGCGCTCCCGCCATAGCCGAAGAGGTGGCTAATATTATTGCGGGACTTGGTGTGGAACTGAAAATCAAGAATGATTGGAACCCGATGCGTCAGGAAATATCGCACTTTTTCATGATGACTCCACAGATGGTCAACGATATGGTCGCCAAATCCCCTGCATACGGAAAAATAGTGTGCAGGTGCAACAAGGTGAGCGAGGGCGATGTGCTGGAAGCCATCGAGCGAATGAAGTTCATAGGTGTGAAAACCCCCTGCGTGGACTCGGTAAAATTCAGAACCAAGGCGACGACTGGCACGTGTCAGGGATCTTTTTGCAGACCCAGAATAGTCAAGTTGCTCGCCGAAGCGTATAATTTACAGCCCTGGCAGATCACGCTAAAGGGCCCCGGAAGCGAGATGGGAGTGGGAGACATAAAGGTTCTGCTCAGAGGTGATGCGCAATGAACTACGATGTGGTGGTCATAGGCGGCGGTCCCGGCGGACTCGCAGCGGCGCTGCGCGCGCATGAGCTGGGTCTGAAGGTTCTGCTATTAGACGAAAACGAGTTTCTGGGTGGTATACTGCCCCAGTGCATACACCCCGGGTTCGGCACGGTAATATTCAAAAAGGACTATACCGGGCCCGAGTTTGCAAGCATTTTCATACACAAAATCATAGAGCACAAAATACCTTACAAACTCAACGCGCACGTGCTCGAGATTCGCAATTACTCGGATATGGAGAAGATTGTGGTTTATACCTCCCCGGAAGGTGTCAGAGAGGTATGGACCCGTACAGTGATATACGCGGCTGGTGCAAGAGAGCGGCATCAATTCGAGATAGGCATTACCGGGGACCGTGTGAGCGGAGTGCTCACCGCGGGCGAGGCGCAGACGTACATGGACCTCTACGGCATGCTGCCGGGCAAAAACGTGCTTATTGTGGGCTCTGGAGATGTGGGCCTGATTATGGCCCGGCGCTTTGCGCTGGAAGGCGCCACCGTGAAGATGGTGGTGGAGATGATGCCCTACCCCGGCGGGCTGGCGCGCAACATCATGCAGTGCCTGAACGACTTTGATATCCCGCTGTACCTGTCTCACAAGGTTCTGGAAGTGCGCGGCAGAGGCCGCGTCGAGCGTGCAAAAATAGTGAAAATAGACGAGAATTTCAAAGAGATACCCGGCTCGGAGTTCTGGGTGGACTGTGATACCGTGCTCATCTCTGCCGGGCTCGTGCCGAAAGTAAAGCCGCTGAGAAATATAGGTGTGCGCATAGACCCGCGTACCGGCGGCCCCGTGGTGAACGAGTACTTTGAAACCTCCGTACCCGGTGTATTTGCAGTGGGCAACTCGCTGGTAATTAACGACCTTGTGGACCACGTCGTGGAGCAGGGCGAGCTGGCCGCCGAGGGCGCGGCAAAGTTCGTGAAAGAGGGCATAAGCTCGCGCAGGTGGATCAAAATCAGTGCCGGGGAGGGCGTGCGGTTCGTGGTGCCTCACTACATAAGTGGTGAAAGAGACGTGTTTTTGAACCTGCGCGTGCAGAAGCCGATGGATAACGTGTACGTCCACCTTCCAGAGATTGGCAGAAAAATAAAGAAGCTCGCAGTAAAGCCCTCGGAGATGCTCAGGATTCGGCTCAGGCAGGCTCAGATTAAAGATGTAGATGAGATAACCGTGGAGGTGCGCAAATGAAAAAGCAGTACATCTGCATCGGCTGCCCACTCGGGTGCGTTCTCGAAGTGGAAATAGAGGGCAAAGAAGTGCTGTCCGTATCCGGCAACCAGTGCCCGGTGGGCGAGAAATGGATCAGAGAGGAGATTAAAGCGCCAAAGCGCACGCTGCTCACCGTGCTGCCCGTTAAGAACGGCAAATTCGACACTGTGAGCGTGAAAAGCTCGAAGCCGGTGCCCAAAGACCGCATTCCCGAGCTTCTGCAGATTCTGGCCAGAGTGGAGGTGGAAGCCCCGGTGCACGTGGGCGATGTGATACTTCACAACCCGCTGGGTCTGAACGTGGATATCGTGGCGACCAGGGAGGCGTGAGCTGTGGAGCTGATGAGCACCAATGCAAAGGGTTCGTTAATTCGGGATAGAGAGCTGCTCTTGGTGGGCACATGCGTTGCAAAAGAGCACCCGGAGTTGCTCAAAAACTTTGAGGGATACACGGTTCTTGAGTTCTGCCCGGAGCAGGAGCATATCAACATGGCGTTTTACAAGCTCACGGCAATGATGTCCGTTGCGCGGTCGCTGACTGTATTAACCGTTGACGGCTCACCACACTGCGTTCAGCTGCATTACATTGCAGACGAGGTGCAGAGATACTCCCGCACCAACTTTCCAGTACGGCATTTTGTCCTGCATAACGGGAAGCTGGTGGAAATCTCACAGGATGCGGTGAAGACGTCAAGATATCTGAGAAAAATACAAAACATCATTGATTGATTTTTTTCCAGCTACTGATAAAATATGCTGAAATTATTGCGGCAAATATTGCCATACACATATCCATCAGCACGGATGGAAACATGTATGCTCTTATAACCACTGGCAATGTAGAATTTCCGCGCATGTTTTCCAGATGATACGTGTAATGCCATATGAACATGCCATATCTTATGTTCATCCTGATGGTTACGTTGCTGCGTATTTCAGATGGATACAATAGCTTTAGTCTGAATCCTGTGGAATTTTGTACAGTGGAGAAGGTACGATTTCCTATTTTGAGGTTTACAATCGCACCACTGAGTATATGGCCATCAAGGTAGAATTTACCATTTAACACTATAATTTTCATATAATTCAGCACGGTTCTGTAAATCCATATGACCATACCGCTGGAGTTGTATGCGTACAGATATACGGAATATGTGCCATATCCAACATTCACCGTGTAGTTCCCTGCGGCGGGAAGCACACCACTTCCTGGAGGAGTGGAATTCTCCACGAATATTTCGACATAGCTCGCGCTGGTGGTGTAGTTTACATATATCGTTCCATTGTGCAGTACCATGCTAGCCTGTCCGGTGCCGTTCAGCGGGGGCGGAGAGAGCACATAGTTCAGAAATTCTGGCCAGAGCGTTGCCTGTGCAAAAGCCGTGCTGTAATAATCTCCAGATATGAAAAATCTGGGTGTGTATATGCCCATACCGTGGGCATGCTTTGCATGCACCCCGTTTGCAGGATTTGGACAATCCCATGCCCGGGAATATGTGGTATTCAGAATACCGTTCATTGTCACGTAAGCAAGATGGTCAAGTTTGTAATCGTGAATCTCTCTGATTTTTTCCATTAGATTATACAGGTCTGCCACGCTTGATAGCTCGTACCGCTCCGCTCTTTGAAACGCCTCTTTAAGCTGCGGCGCGTAATACGGCACCACCGGCATCGCTTCTTTCAGCGCTTCATTGAAATTGTGCACAAACTCAGGAATGCGCGTGAGATTCACCGCGGCCATGGTCACAGATAACCCGTTCTGCGCGTAAAACTTCTTTGCCCAGTTGTACATGGCATCGGCGGTGGCGCGTGCCGCCTGCTCGGGACTCTTACCATATATTCCGGATAACACATCATAATACGGCCAGCCGCTTGCAGGCTCGTCCTTCTCGGAGGCAACCGCGTACTGCGCGTACGGGGCAAGTGAATAATATATTTCAATGCCGCCCATTCTGCACGCATCGAACCCTATCACATCTAACTTATGTCCGATTTTTTCGTCGAAAAATCGCAGTGCCTCGTTAATCTCGTTAAGCGTGAGCCAGTCTCCGTGGTCCATACACACACCGTGATAATAACTGCCATGGTCCCATAAATCCAGGAAATAGTGCTGAGCCGGATAATTGGCCGCGGTCCAGTTCAGGAAAAACTGCAGCGTTTTTTCAGAGCCCATATCCACCTCGCCCAGCGACTCCAAAAGCTCTTTCTTTCCCTTTTCTATAAGATAAAGCGCAGAATCGCCGTCCTGTGTGGAATCGTAGAGCACCACTATGTGAAGATTTGCATTGGAGCCATAACTCATCATTGACGCAAGGTTATCTGCGGCGTAGGGTGATAATGAGTTATCGGCATCTAAATACACCATAAAAGTCCATGTGGGAGTGGTGGAAGATGCCCGAATGGTTTCGGCATGGACAACTGCACCCGCCCCAGCAAATGAAAGCAGTATGAGTAATGTAAATAACGCAATGGGTAATTTCATTGACAATCAATACAGAGATGCGTATTTAAATTTTTTCATGCAGATTTCACCGTATCCAGTGCTATATGTGGTATTATGCAATGATACGACGAATTTTTCGTTTTCACAAAATTTAAATAGTGTTTTCTATTCTCTCCAAGAGATGAGAGAAGCATTTCTGGCCATGATACTTGTGATGGCTCTGCTATTAGTGCCACTTACAAGCGTGCACGCGGCAGGCGACGTGAACAAAGAGACGAGTCCGTATCCCACTATAACGCTTTATTTTTCAGATGGTCATAGGGCTGCCATCACCGGCAAGGTCTGGGCTGGCACGGTGTTTCCTGTGGTGGAGGGTCTGATTCCACAGTATAACTGGGCCGATAAGATAAAATATCTGTTTTTCGACCAGTCACTGAAGGGTCTTAACCCGTACGGTCTTGCATTTGTCAGAGCTATGGAAAAGCACCCGTACAGCGAGTTTGAAAACAATTTCTATCGTCTTATTGGTCAGGCACTTGCAGAGACAAACGATACCGATTCTGACGGCGATGGCTATACCAATCAGGCAGAGTTGGAGGCGGGCACGTATCCGGGCAATCCAAATTCGTACCCCAAAAGCAATGAAGAGCAGTTCTGGGAAGAGTACCAGGGATACATAGTGCTTATATCGATTATCGCGTCCATATTTGTTCTGTACTTTGTGTTCAATCGCGAAAAAGATTAATCAAAATACTTCCATTTTTTCTTTGCTCTTTTAATGCTTATAAATGCCAGCACCATCATCATTATCGCGGTGATGATAATAATAACAGTGCCCATAAGTCCGATGTTTATGCTGGATATCGTGAGTATAATTCCCGGAACCACGCTGTAAACGCTGAACTTCATCACCACACCCGGGTCAAAGAGCATGCTCGTAACCCTGTACCCGGCCAGATACGCGGTTATTGTGAGCAGATAAAAAACGTTGAGGTAGAACAGTCCAAACGCGAACGGAAGGTATTCTGGAGTGCCCATGTTAAGCCAGATTATAATCGGCACGGAGATGATGGACACGATGAGCACATGAATCTTTATGTGCGTCTTGATGAGGTCCCAAGGCTGCAGCGGCAACTCTGCAATGTATCGATAATCGTCCATGATGGTGAGCCAGCTGTACACCACGGTGGAGAAAATCGAGAGCATCACTGTGAGCGAAAGAGAATTGTAAACGTTGCGGGAAGAAACACGGTTCAGAACACGCACGAAGATAAACAGAAGCAGCATGGGCAGAAAATAGGTGAGCGTGGACTTGATGATTATACCGCCGCGGAGCACGTCAACAAGCTCCTTGGCGAAAAGTATGTCTTTAAATCTGCGGTGATACTGAGCAAGCTTGCCATGCCTGAACCGGCGCTTTTCGTAGAGTTCGGTGGGTGTGAGCATGTACGCCACACCCGCCATGCCTGCTATGGCAAGAACCGATACCGCGAGATAAACCGGGTTCTTTGTAATCTGAAACTCTGCCACCACAAACGGCACATAGGAAAGATACGAGAGCACAAGATACGCGAACACAACGAGCACGAATGCGATGTACCCTACTCTACTGCGATGATAAATGGAAAATGCAAGATACGATGCAGAGTATCCTAAAAACATGCTGAGCAGCAGCGACAGCGAGAATATGGAAATTTGCAGAGGTGTGAGATGCGAGAGCGGCGAGGAGAGCAGCAGCCCGGCAAATGCGGGGGCGAGAAAAAGAAGCGTGTAATAGATTGCATCTCGGTAATACGAATAAAGATAGATTTTTTTGCTGGATATGGGAAGTATGGAATACGTGTTGGAGAGATTAAATCCCTCCACCGCACGGCCCAGAAACTCGAATGAGCCCACGCCGAAGCCGTATATGAACACGCTGAGCATGTTCATAAGTATGAACTTCCGGTACGGAAAGATTGCAAGCACGTCCTGTATGAACACCGCGCCAATGGCGGTGAAAAATATGATGTAGAGCGGAAATACAAACAGCGAATATTTTTTCGTCATAGCCACATGGCGCCGATATTCCTCAATCAGGAAGTACTTCAGCATAGCCCACCACTTCTAAAAACGTGCTTTCCAGGTCCTCGAGGTCTTCCACGATTTTTACAATCTTGCCATCTTTAATTATGCCAACCCGATTGCACAGTTTCACGGCAATCTCCATAATATGCGTGGCCATGAATATCGTGTTGCCCTGCTCAACGTGCTCTCTGAGCACCGCGGTGATTTTGCGCTGATAAATAGGGTCTAAATTGATGAACGGCTCGTCCAAAAACAGAAGTTTTGGGTCGTGTATCATGGCGGCGGAGAAAATCAATCGCTGCTTGGTGCCTTTGGACAGGTCCTTGCACACCACCTCGCGGTACTCTTCAAGGTCGTATTTTTTGATGCTCTCTTCCGCTTTCTCGGCCGGAATATTGCGCACTTTCGTAACAAAATAGAGGTACTCTTCCACGGTGAGATAGTTTGGCACGCTCTCGCTCTCAGGCACTATGCCCACCTTTTTGCGCACCTCTATCGGGTTCTTGAGCGGATTCACACCCGCCACGCGGACCGTGCCCCGGGCGTCGGTCTGACCGGTTAGAATCTTAATCAACGTGGTCTTACCGGCACCGTTGGGGCCCAGCAACCCGAATATCTCCCCCTCATCTACTTTAAGGTTCAGACCTCTGAGCACGTGTTTCTTGCCGTACCACTTATGCAGGTTCTTAACACGAATCATCATGATTATGACCTCACATCTTCTTTCCGGAAGGCCCGCGCCGAACCCGGCCCAGTTCGTCCATTGAAAAGAGTTCTTCAGAGAACACTGGTCCGTCCACGCACACTCTGTATCCGTTGATGCTGCACGAGTCGCATATGCCTATGCCACATTTCATAAGGCGCTCGAGTGAGGCCTGGATTTTTACATCGTATCTCCGCGCGAGCTCCACCATGCCAAGAAGCATGGGCTCTGGACCACAGGTGTAAATCATCTCGTATTTCTTTTCGTCCAGCATCTTCGCTGCCAGCTGCGTGGCAAAGCCCTTGAACCCCGCACTGCCGTCATCGGTGGCCAGATGAACATTTGCATTTTTGAAGCGGTTCGTGAACAGTAGCTCGTCGGCCGTTCTGGCGGCTATAATCACATCGGGTTCTGGTAAAGATTCTATCAGCGGTGCAAGCGTGGCCATGCCGGAGCCGCCGCCCACCACCAGGGCCGTGCCATCTACAATTTCAAATCCGCGGCCGTATGGGCCTCTGATCCAGAGCTTATCTCCGGGGTTCAATGCATGCATGGCCGAAGTGCCCGCGCCTATCTTCTTCACAGTGAATCCTTTCATCACCCCAATATGCGAGATGCTCATGGGAAACTCATCTATGCCCGGAAGCCAGACCATGTAAAATTGCCCCGGAAGCGGAGAGGAAGAATCTCTGAATTTAAATGTCTTGATATCCTTTGCCTCATCAATAATTTCCTCAATTTTCACCACTCTGTACATTTTACCTCACCTGCGCCATGCCCACAAGCTCAGATACTTTTTCAATGCCGTTTTCAATAAGCCAGCTTTCAATCTCACCGGCAATTTCGCGAAACGCGTTTATGCCTCGATACAGTATCGCCGTGCCAATCTGCACCGCGCTGGCTCCCGCCATCATGTACTCTATGGCATCTTCACCGGTGGTTATGCCGCCCACGCCGATTATGGGCGTGTCGAATTCTCTGGCAATCTCGTAAACTGCACGCACACCCACGGGCTTGATGCACGGCCCAGATAGCCCGCCATACGCATTACTGAGCACCGGCCTGCGGGCGTTTATGTCGATGGCCATACCTCTTACCGTATTTATGAGAACAAACGCATCCGCGTCCTCTGCGGCCGCGGCGATGCCCCGCAGGTCGTGGGTGTTGGGAGTCAACTTGGCCCAGACGGGAACTTGAACCTCGCTCTTAACCGCACTTACAATCTCTCTGACAAGTTTCTTATCCACGCCAACCTCCATGCCGTAGCCGCTGGCATGCGGACACGAAAGGTTCAGTTCCACCGCGTGCACTCCGTACTCTTCCATTTTTTTCGCCAGTGCTGCAAATTCCTCCGCCGTGGAGCCAAATACACTTCCGATTATGGGCACACCGCCCTGCAACGCGATGCGGAGCTCTTCACCGTACGCGTCTATGCCGGGATTGGCCAGCCCTATGGCGTTTATTATTCCTCTCTCATGAGGCAACTCGTAAACCACCGGATTACCGTACCCGGCTCGCTCTTTTGCCCCCACGGATTTTGTGACTATGCCGCCTGCGCCGGCCCGGGCAATGCGAAGCATCGTTGCGCCCGATTCGTCGAGAATGCCGGACGCAAGAATCAGCGGATTTCGGAACTGTATGCCATTTACAGAAACACTGAGCATAGGAAGTTATACCCCCTTCCGTATTAAATCATTTCGCATTTTTATCTTCTCGCACGCGCTGCGCATTGCATCTTCAAGCCATGTCTCGTACACGCCCCCACAGTGAGGACTCAAAATCACATTTTCAAGCGTCTCGAACGGATAATCCTGTCTGAATCCAGCGCCGTAATGCCACCACGTATCCAGTGCGGCGGTGAACTCTTCATTCTCTTTCAGAAACTCGTAAAGCGCACTCTGATTGATTATCTTGCCCCGGGCAACGTTGACAAGTATAGCGTTCTTTTTCATGACATTCAGCGCGTTTCTGTCAATTAATCCCTTGGTTTCTTCGGTTAAGGGCAGGGTGAGCACCACTATGTCCGCCTGCGCAAGAACATGAGCCAGAGAGTCCAGAGTGCCGATGAACTCGATGTGCAGCGGGCCTTCGTATTTTCCGGAGCGGTTTATGGCGAGTATGCGCACATTGAACGGCTGAAGCATCTCGGCCAGTGCCTGCCCTATGTGTCCGAACCCCAGAATGGCCACCGTCTTCCCGCTCAGCAATCGCGACGGTATGAGCTGTGGAAACTCGCCCCGGCGCATTGCCCGGTCCCGCCATGGCAACTTTTTCAGCGCGGCCATAATTAGCGTGAAGGCATGCTCTGCCACCGCCCACGCGTTGGAGCCGGAATTGGAGCTCAGAAGCACACCTTCCGGCACATCTGCCGGGGGAACGTGGTCCACACCCGCGCTTAGCGCTTGAAGAATACGCAGCTTCGGCATCTTTTTAATTATTGCCTTTGCAGGTTTCCATTGCAGAAACACGAGCACCTCGGCATCGCGCAAAAATTCGGGCTCAGCTTCGCCGGCGCATCTAACGTTATCCGCACCAAAACACTCTCTGAGAATCTCCAGCCCGGGAGGCTCGCAAACGGTGGTGATAATTTTCATAATGAGGTAAAGGGAATACTGAGTAATTTCTTTTTCGTTTTCCAATCCGGATTGATTTAAAGCGCACATTATTAAAAAAGTTTAAATTATATGCCTCCATACCATATCGGTGAGTAAAATGGGTGATGAATATCCAGCTGGAGGTTACATACTTCTGCTTGTGGGTGGCATTCTTGAAATTCTGGGTGGAATAAGCATTTTAGCGGCGGGACTGGTGTTTACCATGGTTTCATCAGCAGGTCCAGGGCCCGGGCCAGAGCCGTTCCCACTGTTTTTCGGACTCACGTGCGTAATAGCCCAGGCAATATGGGTTCTGGGTATGGGAGTGGCATCGATTATAGCAGCCAAGAGAGTGAGAACTGGAAATCCAGAGGCTGTGCACAGCGGTGCAGTTCTGGGAATCGTGGCATCGATTCTGGGGCTTAATATAATCTCGCTAATCGGGGCCATACTGGCATATGTGTGGAAACCGCCTGCAACAAACTACGTGCCGCCGCCTCCGCCGCCAATGTAATGAAAAATCGCTAACTTTTTATCCTCTCATACCTTTTTCCACCCATGAAACTGATTCGTGAGGGAAAGGTAAAAAAAGTGTATGATGCGGGCACCGAACTTGTGTTTGAGTTCACAAACAATATCTCGGTATTTGATAAAATTATACCCACGCAGATTCCAGAGAAGGGCAGGAGCCTGTGCCTGACCTCCGCATTCTGGTTCGAGATGCTGCGTGAGACGGGCATTAAAAACCATTTTATCTCCTGCGCGGGCACGAAGATGCGAGTGCAGAAATTCAATATACTGTCAAAGCCCACGGTTGAGGACGAAAACTACCTCGTGCCTCTTGAATTCATAACTCGCTACTATGTGGCGGGTTCGCTGTACGATCGCATTCGCAGGGGCAAGCAGGATTACAAAGAACTGGGATTTGACAGCATGCCAGAGTACGGTGCACGGCTTCCAGAGCCGATTTTTGAGATAACCACGAAGTTTGAAGCGTATGACAGAAAGGTTGACCTGAATGAAGCCATGGAGATTGGCGGATTGAGAAAGAACGAAATTGAAGATATCCGAGATACCATCCTGAAAATCGATGCCATCATCGAAAAAGAGGTGCGAAAAAGAGGGCTCATACACGTTGACGGAAAAAAAGAGCTCGCGCTTGGTGCGGGTCGGGAAATAGTAATTGTGGACACGTTCGGCACTCTGGACGAGGACCGGTGGTGGGACCTGAACGCCTATGAGTCGGGGAAAATCGTGCAGTTGAGCAAGGAGTTCGTCAGGCAGTATTACCGGGAAATCGGGTATCACGAGCAGTTGATGAAGGCACGAGAAGCCGGAGAGGAAGAGCCGCCAATACCGCCGCTTCCGGAAGATATGGTGAAAAAAGTCACCGAATTGTACGTGAGTATGTACGAAAGAATAACGGGAAGAAAATATCAGTAATTGGCTTTCAGAACCGATATTCCTCGAGAATCTATGGCGAGCGGGTGCACCGAGAGACTGTGATTTGTGCCTCTCATTTTTCTAATTTTTATGTATCTGCGCATGTAATCGCCTTCATCTCTGAGTAGCA
Source organism: Methanobacteriota archaeon (assembly GCA_013154005.1). Lineage (GTDB taxonomy): Archaea > Thermoplasmatota > Thermoplasmata > Thermoplasmatales > Aciduliprofundaceae > JAADDK01. Next base: position 9,635 of record JAADDK010000036.1, on the reverse strand, counting down.
GCTCCACGATGCCATCGGCCATGTACATCTCTTCCTCGTGCACCGAATTTTTCATCTCGGCGGTGAATATCACTGAAATATCCCATTTTTTAAGCATGTCCACAAGATTGAACAGAAACTCACGATAGTTGCCTACATATCCTGCAAGAGGCGTAATGGAGTCGATCACCAGCCGGCGGGGCATCTCTCTCGCAATAAGCTCACGAACATAGCCCAGCATAGCGGTTTCGTCACCTCCAATTTTGGATTGCATGTCATCGTACACAAGCACTCCTTTTTCGAAATATTCAGGATTGAAAAACTCAAATCCGGACATGAACTTAACCATCCACCTGAATTTTTCACTTAGCGTGGTGATATACACTCCTTTTTCACCCTGTGCCGCGCCGTACATCAGATACTGCAACGAAAATACGCTTTTGCCGGAGCCGGGCTCACCGTAAATTAACGTAATCGATGGATCAGGGAAACCGCCTTCAATCAGCTCATCAAAGCCGGGTATGCCAGATTTTAATCTCATTTCATCACCTCGTCAAATTCAACTATATTATCAATAGATTTACCAATAATCTTTTTTATTTTCTCAGGCTTTTTTACCGGAAAAATAACCGTTATATTCGCTTTCTTACCTTCTTTAACCAGATTGCTAACAAATCTCCTGAGGGTCTCCTCACTCCACATATGCGTTAAAAATTCGATATTGTCCACAATTAAATATCTGTATTCTTCCAGCAGCACCATGTCTCGGGTGATAAAACCAGATACCATTATACCATGTCCCTCACCCACCCGTACTGGAAATGATATTTCCGCGGCACCGGGTGAGAGAATGTCCACATATGTTACATTTCTCTGGGATACTCCGTTTATTCCCAGCAGGTGAGTCATATAATGGTGTGGCTTTTCCACGGAGAAAAACATAATTTTGTCGTCGCTGTTTTCCAGGATTCTTCGCAAAATTGTAAAGTTGAGCTTTGCAAGAGTGCTTTTGCTGGAGTAAATCCCTATAACCGAGTTCCGGCCAAAAGATTCGGGCATCATTTTCCATACCCCGCTACTATTTTACTGTGATACTTTTTACTTTTTCCATCCCTCATAACGAGTTCCACCGTGATGCGATTATCTTCAATGCTTATAACAGCCTTCTGGATATTCGAATGATAATATTTAATTCGCTTACCCCTGTCTGAGATGCGTTCCTGCTCCGATACCAGTCCCAGCTCCTCCAGAGTGTGCAAGCGCCTGTAACACGCGGCAATGGGTACATTGAGTTCCTGACTGAGCTCGATGGCGCTTTTTTCCTTACCGTAGCTCATCGTTAGAATCTTTACTGCGTACCCATCCGTGAGAATACGCATTAGCTTTTCCATTCTGTGGTCCATGATTCACATATTCAGGGGGGGTTTTATATATTTTGCATCGTGATTATCGCAAATGAAAATAAAATCTGTGAATATCTTTTGAGATTACTGCGGGAAAACGCTTTTAAACTCTCCTGCAAAAATTATACATGATGATAAATATAGCTCTTCCCGGACTTCTGGACGCAATCATGCATGTTGTTTTAGCAGCTATAGCCATGACTATCCTGTTTCATAAAAAAACGTCTCCTTTTACTATTCTTCTAATTTCAATAATTATGGAGGTTATAACTGATGGGGCGCATATAGTTAATAAGAATTACACGCATAACATATTTTTCTTTATCGAACTTCCTCTAATGATTATGCTTGCAGGATACATAACAAACAAGGGATGGCTGGAGAGCATATCTCTTCTCATGCTGGCTGCGAATATCACGCATCTGATTATGGATGCTGCCATAGAGGGCGGTACGCTGGCGCTATATTATCCAGTATATTCGGGGGTGTATTCATGGGATTTTACCGTGTTGGGAAGCAAAATACTCGGAGGACTTACCGCGTGGATTGGTATCATTATGGCGATGAAACTTACGATGATAGCATTCAAAAACTCTACTCCACTTCAATTTCCTCCTCTCTTCCATAACGGAAGGTGATTTTCATAACTATTTTTCCGTCTATCATTTTCACCTCCGCGTCTTTTATTGAGGCTTTGTAAAGATTTACCCATTTACCCTTGCTTGTTAATCTTCGTCCTTCCTTTTGCAGCAGCCCCAGTTTTTCGAGCTCTCTTATTCTCCGGTAACATACAGCGATCGGTATGCCGAGCTGGTTGCTAAGCGTTATCGCATCCAGTGCGCGGTGCAGTGTTGCTCTCAATATGCGTATTGAATACGGGTCCGAAATGTGCTGAAGCACGTCCCATGCATACTTTTTGTCTATGCGAATCACCCCTCACAGAAGCGGTGCAAGCTTTAGTTCCACCACTCCTTTATTTTCATGCGTGTATACGCCGCACGCCTTTTCACCCATCATAACAGGTATATCTTCAATAGTAACCAGATGCATCACAGTGTCAATGCCACCGGTAATACGATGCTCTTCTGGCGTAAAAAGAATGATGTTATTATTGAACTTGAGGTTCTTTATCAAAGAGGGTAAATCTCGCAGTTCTCCGTATATGTTGGCCATGGAATCCACGCCCAAAATTAGTGTGGCATGCTCACCCCCATGATACTGCACTATGTCGGAACTGAGTTCCACGAGCATGTCTCTGCCTTCCAGATAAATTTCTCTTCTATCGTTTCCATATCCTATTACTATTGTGTCTTTATTGGCAAATTTCTTTGCATGCGCAATCAGTGTATCCCCCGGATAAAACGCTGGGGGAAGCACGAGCACATTATCCTTGCTCTCTTTTATGAATGACAGAATCAGTGACTGCAGTAACTCTACCGGGAAATCCTGAGACACGGTTATGTTAATCACCCCTGAAGTCCAGATTTCCCTTACAAATTTAGAAAGCTCCTCTACGTTCACCGGGTCCTTGTCCATGGAAAAACGACGATACGTTATTGATTTAAATCTTCCATCATAGAGTGTATAAAGATACCTGGGACGATCCACCGCCGCACCACGCAATTTTTTAACTATCATTACCCTGTGCCAGAAACCGTTCTGAGGCTCATGCACCAGATGCACTATTCCATCTCCCAGATAATCAATCTGTGCGGTTGTGGCCTCTTCAAGTACGAACACCACGTTTGCAAACCCCGGCTCAACCAGGTCCTTCTGTATGGTAAAAAGTATCTTATCTGGCGGTATGCCATACTTTTCGCTAAGTCCATCTATTGAATCTATGCAAATCATGGGCTTACCTGGATTTTTCTCCACAAATTCGTAAATTGTTTCAAGCTCAGGAAGTAATTCACCAACTTCTATAATTGCCTCATCATCACCTATGCGAATACTCTCCTTTATGAAACCCTCTTCTATGAGTCCTTCAAGCCGGTTAAGGTTTTTACGATTTAATTTTTTCACACTGTTTCCCTCATGTTTTATGATATCCTTAACCCACGGAAATTGCTGCACTATTGCTGAATCTGCGACTCTGGAAGATATGTACAGAACGCTGCATTCATCGCGAAACGCGTTTAAAAGTTCCAGTGCAAACGTGGTTTTTCCGCTACCCGGCTCACCTTTCACGAGAAGGGAATGCCCGCCCTCGTTTCTGAAGAACTTCATAATCTCCTCAGGTATCATCACATCACACTCCTTTCCATACGATAGAGTATCTCTTTAATAAAGAATACTCTTTTGATGTATAAGAGTTATTATCAACGATGATTATCACCAGGGCATCGTAATCCATAGCATAACTGTTTATTAACTCTATATTTCTTATGACGTTTATGAAATCGTTGTAAAGAAGTAGGTACTCCACACAGTCCATAATCACGATTCTCTTTTTTTCCTCCTCTATGAATTTTATTATGTTGTCTGTCAGAATGGTTAAATTATGCGGTTTTATCCGGTCTTTACCCACCACATCTGTTAGCCATATCACTTTAAGATTTTTCATGCCCTTGAACCTTCGCGGATTATCACGCATGGCCATAAATATCGGTATCTTTCTCGAGAAAATGGGAATGAATTCATATATGTACTCTCGTTGCTCCACATTTACTATGTATGTCTTGCCCCATGAGAATCCGTAACCGTAGATGAGATTTTTAAAAATTCTGTCCTGTTCTATAAAGTCTCTGATTCTACTTTCGTTCTTAATCAAAATCTTCATAAAACTCTCTTTGAATGTCGAAAGCGAATCTGACAGCAAATAGTCTGCCTGCAGCTCTTCCAGATTAATGGCAATCTCTCTGTCTATGGATTTTATAATCGGTATTACAAATTTCAGGGTGCTAAGCTGTGCGAACAGCTTCAGGAGAGGTCTCGATACTTCCATTATAATTATTTCGGGGTCTTTTTCCTTCACCATATTGATTATTTCATCTTCGGATAATATGGGATGAATTTCATAATCAAATTCCAGTTCTTCAAGATACCCCCCTATTTCCTCGCGTATCTCCTTGTTGGAGTGGAACACAAGTAAATCCATATACTGCAGATTATTTTCTAACTATTTAAGGTTTATCGGGTAAAATTCACAGTAAATTCTCAAATAAACCCGAAAGGTTTGCGATAGTTTTATATAGAAGAACTAACTTACACCTTCCGAGGTGATAAACATGATGGGAGGACAAGTTCCTATACTGGTTCTCAAAGAGGGAACCGAGAGAGAGACCGGAAGAACAGCGCAGAAAAAGAACATTGAAGTTGCAAAGGCGATAGCGGATGCAGTGCGCACCACACTGGGACCCAAGGGCATGGATAAAATGCTTGTGGATTCCCTCGGTGATATTGTAATCACCAATGATGGTGCAACTATTCTCAAAGAGATTGATGTGGCTCACCCTGCCGGCAAGATGATGGTTGAAGTTGCCAAGAGCCAGGACACTGAGGTGGGTGATGGTACCACGAGTGCAGTGGTACTGTCTGGCGAATTGCTGAAGGTGGCAGAGGAGCTGCTGGACCAGAACGTGCACCCCACGGTGATAACCAACGGATATCGCCTTGCGGCGGAGAAGGCACTGGAGATTCTGCCAGAGCTGGGAATCAAAGTGGATAACGATGAATTGCTTCGCGAAATCGCCATGACCGCCATGACCGGCAAGAATGTGGGCGACTCGAAGGAGTATCTTGCTGAGATTGCCGTCAAGGCTGTAAAATCCGTGGCGGAGAAGAACGGCGAGAAGTACGAGGTGGATATTGATAACATCAAGGTCGAGAAGAAGCAGGGCGGCGGCATTGCGGATACCGAGCTTATTGACGGTGTAGTGCTCGACAAAGAGAAGGTGCATCCGCGCATGCCCAAGCGCGTGGAAGAGGCAAAGATTGCGCTCATCAACACCGGATTTGAAGTGAAGAAGACGGAGATTGGTGCAAAGATTCAGATTAACGATCCGAGCCAGATACAGGCGTTCCTTGATCAGGAGGCTGAGGAGATTAAGAAGATGGTTGACAAAGTCAAAGAGAGTGGCGCAACCGTTGTGTTCTGCCAGAAAGCAATCGATGACCTTGCACAGCATTATCTTGCCAAGTACGGCATCTACGCGGTGCGCAGGGTGAAGAAGAGCGATATGGAGAAACTCGCCAAAGCCACCGGCGCGAAGATTGTCACCAACCTCGATGATCTGAGTCCGGAGGACCTCGGGTATGCAAAGGTTGTGGAAGAGCGCAAAATCGGTGATGACCATATGACCTTCGTGACCGGATGCAAGAATCCCAAGAGCGTGAGCATACTTGTTCGTGCGGGCACCGAGCATGTGGTGGATGAGGTGGAGCGTGCACTGCATGACGCGCTGAAAGTAGTGGCTGTGGCACTGGAAGACGGCGTTGCCGTGCCCGGTGGCGGTGCAACTGAGGTAAAACTCGCAATGAAGCTGCGCGAATACGCGCCCAGCGTGGGCGGCAGAGAGCAGCTTGCTATTGAGAAATTCGCAGATGCTCTGGAGATTATACCTCGCACTCTTGCGGAGAATGCGGGTCTGGACGCCATAGACATAATGATGAAACTGAAAGCGGAGCATCAGAAAGGAAACAATCATGCGGGCGTCGATGTGTTCGAGGGCACCATAGCGGATATGGTGGAGAAGAAAGTAATTGAGCCTCTGCGCGTGAAGAAGCAGGCGCTGCAGAGCGCAACCGAAGTGGCCACCATGATACTCCGTATCGACGACGTCATCGCCGCCAAGGGCTCTGACAAAGGTAAAGGCGCAGGCCCAGAAGGTGGCATGCCCGGCGGTATGGGTGGCATGGGAGGTATGGGCGGAATGCCCGGTATGATGTAAATCCCTTTTTTTCTTTTTTAAGAAGGCGATGCCCTGTGCTTTTGATGTGGCTGCGCACCGGAGCGTTGATGGCCGTTTTAACTGCAATTTTGGTGGGCATAGGGTATCTGATTGGCGGTCCCACAGTGGGACTGTTTATGTTTGCTATATCCATGCTCATTAATTTCATAACGTACTGGTTCAGCGATTCCCTGGTGCTTAAATGGTACAGGGCAAGGATAGTGGCGCCAGAAGAAGCACCCTATCTGTACTCGCTCGTGCAGGAACTGGCTCAAAAGGCCAATTTACCCGTACCGAAGGTGGCTATTGTGCCGTCTCCCACACCAAACGCATTTGCCACCGGGCGAAATCCGGAGCATGCGGTGGTGGCAGTCACGGAAGGTATAATTCATCTTTTGAGTCGCGAAGAATTGAAGGCGGTGCTGGGGCACGAGATGACGCATATCAAGCACAGAGACATGCTGATTGGCACACTGGCCGCCGCCCTTGCCGGAGCAATAATGCAGCTGGGATACTGGGGGCGCTGGGCGCTCATTTTTGCGGGTGGCGACGATGATGATAGCATATTGGGATTGATTCTGGTCGCGGTGGTGGCACCAATCGCGGCGCTGATGGTGCAGATGGCCATTTCCCGGAGCAGAGAGTATCTGGCAGATGAGGGCGGTGCAATGCTGTCTGGCGAGCCGGCGGCGCTGGCCCGGGCGCTCAGGAAAATAGAAAACGGAGTGAGAAGAAGGCCCATGAACATGGGCAGTCCGGCCACTGCGCATATGTTCATAGTCAATCCGTTTCGTGGCTCATTTATAATGAACTTGTTCTCTACGCATCCGCCCACGGAGAAGAGAATCGAAAATCTGAAAAAAGTTGCCAGAAAAATGGGAAAGACGTTTTAAATTTTTATTTGCAAATTTTTTGCGAATGTGTATGCGCTTAGCAGCTCGGGTTTTTCTTTCAGGTACTTGAGAATGAACATGCCGCAGTTTGAGCCTATTTCATTTTCGCGGGTGTCGCCGATAGAAATTATCACTCTGTAGCCATATTTTTTCAGTTTGTCTATAAATTCTCTGTGTTTCTGCGGCAATCCGGAGCGGAGGTCCACGTCATTGGTTATTCCGTTCATCGTCGAGCTCACCGTGGGATTTATGGGTGTGATTTTCACCAGAAAGAGGTCAGGAGAAAAATGCTCGCGCAGTACATCAGCCTCAACCTTGTTCTCCTTGGCCAGCGCGAAATTGAGCGTGATTTTCAGACCGCCAGCATCGTAAAATTCCTCTCCGTATTTTGCAATTCTTTCAAAATCCCATTTTTTCACGGGAATGAGTTTATCTCGCATCTCGTCATCTGTTGTATGAATGGAAAACTGCAACTGAAATTTGTGCGGATATTTTTTCTTTTTTATGTGCTTTAATCTCTCAAAAAACGCATCTACGCCCATCGGCGCAACGGTGGAAAGCGAAGGATAGAAATTCGGATAGCTGCCCAGCTCTTCGATGGCGTCCAGCACGGCGGGGTTGAAACTCGGCTCGCCCATTCTCGCAAACTGCACCTTGAATTTCTTGGTTCGTGGCGTGCCTCCGAATCTGCGCATAATCGGATACTCAACCTGCTCCAGAATCTCCTGTTTTGTGAGCTTACCCTTATAGAAAAATCCAGCATCGCACATCTTGCAACCCACCGGACAGCCGTTTAGAGATGAGACGATGAGCACCCATTTTTCTGTGATATTGTAGGTGGGTACAGACTCAACAAACTCGACTATATTTCCTCTGTAAGTTTTGCCGATATACACCCTGGCGATTTTTTCATCACCGATTTCCTGCAGGAGCTCCATATCTCTCACGCCTCCATATATCCATTGCTGCTCTTATTCCATCAGCTATTGCCAGCGAGCTCTGGCGGTATATGCCGTTTTTGACATCACCCGCCAGAAACACGTTGGGATGGGTTATGCGCTCCACGATTTCAACGTTTGGCACGCGGCCTATGGCACCAATTATTTTATCAACTTTAAACGCTCCGCAGGTCGTGCGCACAACGTTTTCAGCAATATCCAGTACAGCTCCACGAAGTAAACGTATTTTTCTTTCATTACCAACTTCTTCCTGCAGAGCGGGCAGCGCTTTTAATTCGCTGCGATGCAGCACTATAACCTCACTGGCTATTTGGGCTGCTGAGAGCGCGTAATCCAGTGCAATATCGCCACCACCGATAATCATAATGCTGTCATATTGAGAATCCAACTCGGTGATATGATAATGCACACCGGGGTACGGAAGCCGGTTGGGGCGCGTGCCGGTGGCCACCACGAGATACTCAAACTCAAATTCTCCAATATCGGTGGTGAGTATAATGGAATCCCGAACTCTGGCGCTCTGCACTTCCCGATGCACCACGGAGATGCGATACTTTTTTACGTACTCTTCGAGCAAAGCGGCGAAATTCTTCCCGGATATGCCGTTCGGGAACAGCATTGTGTTATCCACCCGATGCGCGTTGCGAATCAGCCCGCCGATACGGTCTTTTTCAAAAATGGTGCTCGAAATATCGAATCTTTTCAGCTGCACCGCGGCCGCCACGCCCGCCGGACCCGCGCCGATTATTCCCACCTTCGCGTCCATTGTATCACGTCCTCCAGCGTGGGCGTGGGTGCGAATCCGTGCGCAATTGCACGAATTGTGCCTTCATGCAGCTCTGCGTTCTGAGTCAGCGTGCCGTCGATTGGAAATATGATGTTGTAGCCGCGCACGAACGCGTTTCGGGCGGTGGTCTCACAGCACAGATGCGTCATCACGCCTGTGATTATGAGCGTCTCGATTTCCAGATTTTTAAGGAGTTCCTCCAGTGTGGTACGATAAAACGCATCGTAAGTTCTTTTCTCCACGATATAATCCGCAAAGCTCTGCAGCAGGGGGTGAATTTCCGTGTCTGCAGAGGCGCAGCGCATCTCGGCGCCCCACCAGCGGGCCATTTTTCCGCCCTCGTGGCAGTGCCGGGTGAGGATTATTCTTATTCCCATTTCTTTTGCGTATGTGTAGAAATTGCGCAATCTGTTAATTAATTCAGGTGAAGATGGGAGATACGCTTTCCTGCCCGGCTCCAGAAAATAGCGTTGCAGGTCTATGCCGAGGAGCGCGAGATGTTTTGGCTCGATGTCCATAATCTTTCTCTCACGATAATACGAGAAGCGCATTTTTTCCACGAATTCTGCGGTAAGGTAATCTTCCCGGCGCATGGGCGGGAATGCGCGCGGGGATAAAAAGGGTTTGCGGAGATTATATAAACGCGTGCTCCTGTGTTTTATGGGGAAGTAAGGGAGGTAACGTTAGTTGAAACGCGAGGTGATTAGAGTATTTGGATTATCGTC
>JAADDK010000039.1 GCA_013154005.1 Methanobacteriota archaeon | reverse complement strand
TGCTCCGATATATGCTTTCTGCATTTTCAATGGCCCTGTCGGTGATTACATTATCTTTTGACAGAAATTTTTCAAAATTTTCTGCGATGTCCTCGGCATCCTGTTCATATATTTCGATGGTGTAAAACTTTCTCTGTTCCCAGTTTCCCTCACGAAGCGGAAGATAAAACCACCAGCTTATTCCGTTAGTAAGAATTGCTAATTTAACACCTTCACGAAACGAATAATCTAAAAGTTGATTTTGATGTTTTTCCAAATCTTCGTTAATTTTCTTGACTTCAATAAACACCTTGTTTCTGCCGTTGTGTCTGAGTGCGTAATCTACTCTGCGACCTGACACAGAAAATTCGGGATAAACTTCATTGATGTTGAATGGGTTCCAGCCAAGTGTGGATAAAATTGGTAGGACTACTGCCTGTTTTGTAGCTTCTTCACTGTAGCTGAGCATTTGCCTGTCATTTTTGAGTGATTTTATGAGTTTCAATAATTGCTCATTCATAATTGGACACCCCGGATATAATATGCAAGATGCACGAAATTCGCATTATTAAAGCATATATAAAAATAGCATAAAAACCTTCCGAAAAACGAGGGAAAATTTAGGCAGCCACGCCAGCGCCCTCCGCCTCGCTTTTTGATATTATATCGTGAAGCATCTGTACTATTTTCTTTCGCTCCGCCGCGTCCGAATTTTTGAATTCTTCCACAATCCAGTCAAGTTCCGGCATGTTGCTCACCGCTCAAGCATTCCCGGGATTGAATAAATCGGTTGCTTCGAAACTTAGATGCAGATTTTAAATACCACTTCACGCCAAATATTTATGCGCGTTCTTATATCCCTGCGTATGAAATTCATAATAGATATGGACGGAGTGGTGTATCGCGGCTCAAAACCGCTTCCTTATGCCTCGGAATTCATTCGCTATTTGCAGGATAATGACATAGAATTTGTGTTTGCCACAAACAACTCGACGCTCACCCGTGAGAAATTTGCCGAAAAGCTTGCGCGTATGGGCATACACGTTTCTCCAGAGCGAATCATAACGTCATCGTATGCCACCGCCGAGTACCTGAAAGCGCACGACGAGCCGGGTGCGGCTATAATCGTGGGCGAGATGGGTGTGGAAGCAGAAGCGCGGCGCGCGGGCTGGGAGATTTTGCCGCTGGACGAATGGCGCAGAGCCACGCACGTGCTGGTGGGCATGGACCGCACGCTGACTTACGAGAAATTGAAATTCGCGACGCTGGCGCTCAACAACGGAGCGCGGTTTGTGGCAACCAACGGCGATGTGAATTTTCCCTCGGAGGAAGGGCTGATTCCCGGAGCCGGAAGCATGGTGGCGGCACTGGAAGCGGCCAGCGGAAAGAAAGCGCTGGTTATTGGCAAGCCCAACGACCCGTACATCGAAATAATCAGGAAAGTGCTGGGCGAAGGCGAATACTACATGGTGGGAGACCGCACCGACACGGACATGATTCTCGGAAGAAAAATCGGCGCGAAGAACGTTCTTCTCCTTACCGGCGTGGCCGCCAAACCCGAAGGGCTGGAAGATTTTGTGTTTCGGGACCTGGGTGAATTTCTTGAGTATTTGAAACAGAATAAATAAAACAAATGAAGATGATTAGTGTTTGGGAGCTAATCTAAAAAATACGCTTAGATCTAAATCTTCGCATATGCCTTTTACCAAAACTACGCATTTCCCTTTAAAAATATTGGATAATATTTTATGTTCGCCTATGTTATCCTGTTCAGCAATACCTATGGTATGTTCCTCTACAATTTTGAAGTCTGGATAGTTTCTCTCTACCTTCTTTTTGAGTTCATTAATTATGTTTTTTAAGGTATTGTTCTTACCGCATATGGCAAGAGATACCGTACCTATTATAAATATCTCACCATTTAGTTTTTCATTCTCATTTTTTTTACAATATTTCTTCCAAACATTTCTTTCATCCACATTTCGTAAATCTCTCCGCTTTTTCTATTTAAAAGTTCATTGTCTACTTTTATACTCTTATTCTCAGGAGCAAGCATTTTCCACGCTATATGTCTTGCAATTCCTATAAGGTTTTTTTCTGCCTCTGGAGCCAGCTCATCACTTTCTGGTAAGCTTGAAATATCCCCGCTGAGTAGTGACTTAATTATGTTTTTCCACAGACTATAGTTTAATGTATCCTTTCTAAAATATTGTCTTAGTGGCTTTGCTGAGGTTCCATCTCGCTTAAATATTATCGTGAAGGTGCAATCACTAAGCATAAAATAGGGTACATCTAATAGTTTGGCATATTTCAGTACTTGGTCGAAGGATTTCTCATTCAATAAATTGCTTCTTCCAAGTTTGGGTTTTTTTACTTCAATTACTAAAAAAGGTTTTTCTTTCTCACAGTCCCAGAGAACCAAATCCGCAAATATATTTTTATTTCCGTCTTTTATAGGATACTGTATCTCGGGTTCAAAGGAGAGATCCTTTTTAATTGTGTCTAAGAAGGTATATAAACGGGCTCTACAATCCTCTTCAGGAATCCTATCTTCGGGCTTCATACTATCACCTCTTTAGTAATCATCTACATAACCTCCTGTTTTGTATGCATATATCCTCATTTCCATATCTCCTAAAGCGCCATATAGTTTCTCTGCCTCGTTATACGAAAGGGAGACTTTAATTATTCTGTTGTTTTCACATATAAGTTCAAATCGGAAAGTTCTACTACCAAGGTCGAATTGTGTATTCCTTACCTCACAGTTCACCATATAAATCCCTAATTTATCTAAAAAACTAATATTATTAATACTTTTCTACGAAGCTTCTACGAAATATTTTCAAACAAATGAAATATGCGCAGAAATAAAAAATTAAAATCTCAGGTTGCATGCTCATATATGAATCTTTATCGAAAACCTATAGGAGATAGCATATTAACGGTAAAAGTCAAAAGTGCTAAAAATGAGATAGGCAATAAGGTGGAGCGGAGATTGAAAGAATTCGAATCTGTGCGGCGAGAGAGCAACGAGCGCATATTTCAGGAGCTGGCGTTCTGCATACTCACCGCCAATTCATCTGCCAGAATGGGATTGAAAGCGCAGAGCGAGATTGGAGGCGGATTTGTCAGCTACACAGAGCAGGAACTTCGCAATGCGCTGCATCGCCTCGGCTATAGATTCTGGCGCGTGCGCGCTTCGTATATAGTGGAAGCCCGGTGGGTCATTCCCAGATTGAGGGAAATTCTGAGTATGGACGAGCACGAAGCGCGAATGTTCCTTGTTCGCAACGTTAAGGGATTGGGTATGAAAGAAGCGTCACATTTTCTGCGCAACACGGGTGCGAAAAACTTGGCAATTGTGGACCGGCACATTCTGAGAGTTTTGAGCGAGCATGAGATTATAACAATGCCAAAAACTCTGACAGTAAGACGCTATCTTGAGGTGGAAGATGCCGAGCGCGGGCTGGCAAAAGAAGCGGGCATGAGCCTGGCCGAGCTTGACCTGTACCTGTGGTACCTGAAAACCGGACAGGTGTTGAAATGAATGCGTGATAGATTTTAAATATGTGGAAGCGATGTTTAAACATGCTGTATTCTGTTGTCGCAGAAACTTATGAGAAGATTGAAAACACGTCCAAGCGATTGGAGATGACCGACCATCTGGTCGCGCTGCTGAAAAGCACACCGCCGGACATCATTGATAAGGTCATTTACCTCACTCAGGGCAAGCTTTACCCGGATTATGTGGGCATAGAGCTGGGGCTGGCCGATAAGATGGCTATTCGCGCCATATCCCGGGTTTCCGGACTCTCTGAAAAGGAAGTGGAAGCGCTGCTACACCGGCATGGCGACCTGGGCACTGCTGCCGAGGCGGCGCTTAACAATAAAAGGCAGATGAGCTTATTCACGTTCGAGAGCGAGAAACTCACCGTGGAGAAAGTGTACGGCAATTTTGAGAAGATTGCCCGGGCCACTGGTGCGGGAAGTCAGGATAGAAAAATAAACCTCTTAATCGAGCTTTTGAATATTGCCACACCACTTGAAGCCCGGTACATAGTGCGCACCGTAGTGGGCAAGTTGCGGCTGGGCATGGCGGATATGACAATTCTGGACGCGCTATCCATCGCCTTTGGCGGTGATAAAGAGATGAGGAAGGAGGTGGAGCGCGCATACAATGTGCACCCTGATCTGGGATACATTGCAAAAAAGCTGGCAGAGGAAGGCATAAACGGAATCAAAAGTATAAAGCTCACACTCGGTGTGCCTATTCGAGCTATGCTGGCCGAGCGCCTGCCATCACTGGAAGAGATTCTGGAGAAGATGGGCGGCGAGGCGGCATTTGAGTACAAGTATGATGGAATGCGGATACAGGCGCATGTGGGCAAAAATAAGACACTGCTTTATTCGCGACGCCTCGAAAACGTTACCTCCCAGTTCCCGGATATTGTGGAGGCTATAAGTCATGCTTTTGAGGGTGAGGAGGGCATATTCGACGGCGAGGCGGTGCCGGTGGACATCAATACCGGAGAGCTTTTACCGTTTCAGATGGTCTCACACCGGCGCGGGAGAAAGTACGGTATAGAGCGAATCATGGAGGAGATTCCCGTAGTGCTGTTCGTGTTCGATGTGCTGTATTTGAATGGAAAGGACATGACTCAGGTCCCCTATCCAGAACGGCGCACTGCACTGGAAAAATGGATTAAAGACACGGGTAATGTGCGCCTTGCACATCGCATTGTTTCCGGAGATATTGATGAGATAAAGAAGTTTTTCAATCGAGCCATAGAGGACGGTTGTGAGGGCGTGGTGGCAAAGAACATCGGTGAAGAGAGCATTTACCGTGCCGGTGCAAGAGAGTTTCTGTGGATTAAGTACAAGAAAGATTACCGGGCAGAGCTGGCGGATACCATTGACCTCGTGGTGGTGGGCGCGTTTGCGGGCAAAGGACGGAGAAAAGGAACGTACGGTGCACTGCTGATGGCAGCGTATAACCCCGACGCAGACAGATTTGAAACTGTGTGCAAGCTGGGTAGCGGGTTCACAGACGAGCAGCTGGCGGCGCTGCCTCGAATGTTTGAGGATATAAAACGGGATACGCCGCATCCACGGGTTTGGTCAGAGTTAAAAGCCGATTACTGGTTTGAACCGGTTAAGGTGCTGGAAATCATCGGCGCGGAGATTACCCTGAGCCCGACCCATACCTGTGCAAGAGACGTGCTCGAAAAAGGCGCGGGGCTGGCGGTTCGTTTTCCCAGATTCACGGGGCGCTGGAGAGACGATAAGAAACCGGAAGATGCCACCACAACGCACGAAATCGTGGAAATGTATCAGGCTCAGATAAAAAATGTGAAAAAATAGATTATTTTCTCCTGCGCAGCAAAACTACTATGCCCAGCAGCATCAGCAGGGGCAGTAGCATGCTCGAGAATTCCGGCACAGGCACCGGCGCGGGTGTGGCCAGCGGATAATAGTCCACAGCACCACCATCGAGATAGTACGGGTTGGTAGAGTTCCAGTCGTACCAGTAATTGCCATATCCTGCCCCGCTGTTCAGTCCGGTGGTGTTCCACCGCTCAGCGGTTCCAGCATCATACGCCTGCACATGCGAGGAATTGTACGTTTCGTTGCTTCCGTTGTTGAAGTAGAACGAGTTGTTGTAGAACAGGTTGCCATGGCTCTGCGCGTCTACATAAACTCCGTATGAGGTTGCATTGCCAATTTTCACGTTGTGCATGGTGCTGAACGCGACATCCTGATACTGCATATCGTAGTAATACCCGTCCACGCTGCTATTGAACGTCTGTATGTTGCTGCTGTCTTTCATAAACACGCCCACCGGTGTGCCGGTTCCAGAGTATCCGGAAAGTCGAAGCACGTTGCCATCAACCGTGGCGCCTTTAACGTTCTCAAATGCCATGCCCACTGTGGCATTGCTCAGGGTATTGTTTTCGATGCTTGCTCCAACGAGCACGCCTCCTTCATTGTAGTACAGAGTTTTTATCTCACTATCACTCAGAGCCTGCGAATAAATATGCACTTCATCTATGCTGCCGTTGAAGAAATCTGCGTTGCTGTACGCAGGGTCTCTACCAAGCATCACATCGTAGCCGGAGGCGTTTATCGCACCTCCCGCAAACGCTGCCTCGCCCACCAGCGTGTCGTTGATGTACGCTTTCACATATTCGCCATCATAAACCAGCGTGGCCATGTACCACACACCCGCTTTCAGAGAATAAT
>JAADDK010000047.1 GCA_013154005.1 Methanobacteriota archaeon | reverse complement strand
GCTGATGGTATCCATACCCAGTGCGTTACACCTGTGATTTGCGCTCACAATTTTCTCATAATCGCCATTTTCCAGATTCGGGCCAAACGCCCAGATGGTCTCGTACTCGGGCAACTCGATATTGCGCTTTCCGTCCCATTTTTTGCATTTGATGGGACAGCCCCAGCAGCCCTCGTGCCTGAGCGAGTAATGCGATACAATATAATCTCCGGATAATTTTTCTCCATCTTCAAAATGCACATCTTTGAAATTGTTGGTGGGCATGACATCTAAATAATTCACAATGTCGTAGAGCATGGCAGTGCCGAACACGCGCAATCCTTTGTTAATGGGAGGTGAAGCGTCAAGAAGGCGAACCATCTCTTTCATCGCTTCTTTGTATTTTTCCACGTCCGCCACGCGCGGTTTTTTCGTGCCATGCACCACTATCGCTTTGAGTGCCTTCGAGCCCATCACCGCGCCCAGCCCGCCACGGCCCAGCGCGTGGGTCAGGTCATTCATTATGGCAGCGTACAGCACCCCCCGCTCTCCTGCCGGACCGATTGTGGCTACACTTCCGTATTTTTCCAGCTTTGCAGTTATTTCCGGCACCTCTGCGCCCCACAGCCCGGTGTGTTCAATCTGCACGTCATCGTCATTTATCTTCAAAATCACCGGCTTCTCCGCGCGACCTTCAATTACAAGCGCATCGTAGCCCGCATATTTCAGCTCCTTGCCCCACTCGCCGCCGGAGTTTGAGTCTAAAATCGTGCCCGTGAGCGGTGAGCGCGACACCGCGGCATGCCTGCCTGACATGGGCGCAATGCCGGTAAGAGGGCCAACTGTGAAAATTAAAGGATTCGAGGCGCTGAGCGGCTCTATGTCGGGAGAGACCGAGTCGTAGTAAAGTTTCACACCTAACCCGCGTCCGCCGAGATAATTCCGGAGCACATCTTCATCTATTTTTTCTTCTTTTATCGTTTCATCGCTGAGATTTACACGCAGCAGTTTTCCGGTCCAGCCATGCATGATGAGAGAATGCGCAAGGAGTATAAAAAATGTTAATGAAAAACTTAAATGGCATAATACCATTTCCAGATATGGACGACGATGAGGAAAAGAGGAGGGTTGCCGTAATTTCTCTCGTTGCGCTGGGCGCGGCCGCTGCATATCTTTTAAAAGATGAGATTCCGATTATGGACGGCGTGTCAAAAACCCCCGAACCCCGCGTGGAAAAGCCCGCCGCCGAGCCGGAAAAAAAGAGCTCGGAAATCGAAAAGATACTCACTCAAGCCGCCAAACCCCAGGAAAAGAAAGAAGAAAAAACACAAAAGAAATTCAGCGGGCCGGAGCTGGTAAACGTGAGCTGGGCCACGCTTCGCTCTATTCTGGGCTCACGCTATCCCGGCGATAATATGGCAAAAATATATACCATGCTCGACGAGAAAACGCGCATGGCATGGCGCCGGGGCCTGTACAACAACGGCGTGAAAAGCCAGGTGGATAAATTATTCGTGTACTACGATTCGTATTATCTCGCTCTGGCGGGCTGGAAAGAGATTCGTGATGCGTTTAACCGATACCGATGGCACAAGATACCGTTCGACGTGTTTTTGATGGCTTATTTCTCCGTCTGTGAGAAACTGCTGAGCACCACTAATTATTAATGCTGTGAGCGATTATTCACCGTGAAATTCGCGTCGCCCACCGTGCCCGGACTGGAACGATACGCAGCGCAGGAGCTAAAAGAATACGAATTTGAAATTGTGGATATCGTACCCGAATTTGTCATCTATAGCGCTCCTGAGCAGTTCTGGAAGCGCCGCATTCCCCGGGGAGTGATGGCAATATACGAGTTTCTTGAAATGCACCGCTCAATTTCCAGCTTCAGATTAGAAGAGGCAAAAATTACTGTGCATAGCAACGCGCACCCGTACAGAGAACTGCGTGCAATGGTCGAGCAAGAGCTCGACTCCACCAATCCGAACGACCGGGTCATATGGGCCACCGGCGAGTATATTCTGATTCTTCGAGACCTCGGCCTGAATGCACTGCACGCACGCCCGTATCTGAAATTCAGGCACCCGGCCGCTCTGAATCCGGTGCTGGCGCATCTGATGCTCAGAGTTGCGGGCTGGCACGGCGAAAGCATCGCAGACCCGTTCTGCGGCTCGGGCACGATTTTGATAGAAGCCGCACTGCATCACGGCAAAATAACCGGGTTCGGAGTGGATATTCGCAAAGAATACGTTGCAGGCGCCAGAAAAAACGCCGCGGCTGCGGGAGTGAACATAAGATTTCTGCGTGGCGATGCGCAGGAGCTGCATAAATACGGCGAATCGAAGTATATAATCACCAACCCGCCGTACGGGCTGAGAATGGGAAACAGAAAGAAAATCTACACCCTGTACGAGAAATTCGCAGAGGAGCTGGAAGAGCATTTCTCCGGCTCAATTTTAGTTGTTATCACACCCGTAAGCAAGCTCGAACATTATTTTACGGTACTCGATTCTCTGGAAATAGTGCATGGCAAATTGAAAAATAAAATATGGAAATTAAAAATATAAAAAATTATGCGAGATTGTGTTTTTTCAGGAACTCGCCAATTATGCCATCGAGATCAGGGGTCCCGATTTCGTCCAGCTCGTAGCGCACGCGCACGATGGGTTTGTTAACCTTCACCACGCGGTTCAGGTCTATTGGCGTGCCGCTGACCACGACGTCCACATCGGCGTTGTTTATCGTCTCTTCGAGTTCCTTCATCTGCTTTTCGCCGTAGCCCATAGCTGGAAGGATAACATCAAGATGGTTGTATTTCTTATACGTATCCACTATCGAGCCAACCGCATAGGGCCGCGGGTCGATTATTTCCTTCGCGCCAAACTTCTTCGCTGCCACGTAGCCGGCGCCGTACTTCATTCCGCCGTGCGTCAGAGTCGGGCCGTCTTCCACAACCAGCACGCGCTTGCCCTTAATCATCTCAGGGTGGTCCACAAACAGCGGAGATGCGGCTTCAATCACCGTGGCATTCGGATTCGCCTTCTCGATGTTATCTATAACCACCTGAATATCGTCGCGGTTCGCAGTCTCCATCTTGTTGATAATAATCACGTCTGCCGCGCGGAAGTTGGTCTCACCGGGGTGATACTTCATCTCGTGGCCGGGGCGATGCGGATCCGCCACGACAATCCACAGATCAGGCTTGTAGAAAGGGAAGTCGTTGTTTCCGCCGTCCCAGATAATCACATCAGCCTCCTTCTCGGCCTCGCGCAGAATTGCTTCGTAATCCACGCCCGCGTACACAACTCCGCCCATATCGATGTACGGCTCGTATTCTTCTCTCTCTTCTATCGTGCACTCATGCTTGTCCAGGTCTTCGTAAGATGCAAATCTCTGCACTCTCTGCTTCACAAGGTCTCCGTAGGGCATCGGATGGCGTATGGACACCACTTTCAGGCCCTTATCACGCAGAAGCTTGAACACTTTGCGCGAAGTCTGGCTCTTACCGCTGCCGGTACGCACCGCAGTCACGGCAATCACGGGCTTGGTGCTCTTAATCATGGTGCTGTTCGGGCCCAGCAGCCAGAAATCCGCACCCGCTGCGTGAGCTCTGGACGCAAGGTCCATCACATGCTCGTGAGGAACATCGCTATAAGCGAATACAACCACATCCACATTCTTCTCCTTGATTATTTTCTCCATATCCTCCTCCGCCAGAATAGGTATGCCCTCAGGGTACAGTTCGCCTGCCAGTTCCGGTGGATACACACGTCCCTCAATGTCCGGTATCTGTGTTGCTGTGAAAGCCACTACCTCGTAGTCAGGGTTGTTTCTGAAAAACGTGTTAAAGTTGTGGAAATCCCTACCTGCTGCTCCCAGTATAAGCACTCTCTTTTTCTCCATTTTTAATCACCTCATGCCCGCATGACATTGATTTATATTAACTTTCAGGCGTGATAATTTATCGCATACTACGTAATAACTCGCATATAATTTCCGAGAACAATCTTCCCGAAAATATTAGTACCACCCCGACCCATATAAACAGGGTGAAACATGCATGAGAAAAAAGGTTCTGATTCCTGTGGCGGTGGGTATGGCCTGCATTCTCATTCTGGCCGTATTTATTTATAACGAAGCCCCGGTATGCAATTCGCATATTGAATACACTCTGAATAAAAACGTGAACGGCACGCTTGGCGTGCTCATAGTGTACATGGACCCGGGTATAGACCATAAACGCGCGGAAGCGGTATTTGACGCCGCAAAGGACTCCGGCGCGACGTGGGTGCGCATTGGCTTTATCTGGGCCATAGCAAATCCCGCGCAGGGAAAATACAATCTGACAGAATTTGACTGGATAATAAACGCGGCGCTTCAGCGTGGCCTCTCAGTGCTGCCCGTGGTAATGCTCACTCCTAAATGGGCATCTGCAAAGCCCAATGCGGAAGATTATTATCTCTATCCGCCCGCCAACCCGGAGTGCCTCGAAGAGTTCGGAAAGGTGATTGCCACTCATTTTAAGGGTAGAATAACGCACTGGGAATTCTGGAACGAACCCGACATGCGCGGATTTTTGAAAGACCCGGACGGCGACGGCTCCACCGCTGACAATTATGCGGAAATGCTCGCATATTTTTACAGAGGCATCAAAGAAGGCGCACCGCAGGCAAAGGTGCTTCTGGGCGGGCTGGCAGATTCGCCCACCGAGCCCACATGCGAGAAAAACTATTTGCAGAATATTCTGAACAACAAAAAATATCCCGCCGCGCAGAATTTCGACATACTCAACATTCACACCAATTTCCGCAGCCCGGAAGACATCAAAAAGCAGATTGAACAGGCACGGGCAATTTTGAAAGAGCACAACCTCACCCGGCCGCTCTGGATTACCGAGACGAGCTACACTCCGGTGGAGAGATTTCAAATTCTGCCATGTTACAGAGGCGAGAAAGGTTTTGAACAGTACATACACGATTCGCTCGTTGTAGAGCTGAACGAAGGTGCAGATGTGGTGTTCTGGGCCGCGCTTCACGATTACGGCAACGATAGACCGGATAGCGACCCGTACAAATACTCTGGACTTTACACGTACAACCTGGAGCCGAAACCCGCCCTCCAAGTGTTCAAAAATCTGGCGGAGAAGCTAAAAAACCTGTCCACCCAGGGGAACGCAAGCCGGCGCATCACCGCTCAGATTCCGATTTTATCAGATTTGGCGATAATTTCTCCCACGAGCGCCTCAGCGAAAGGTATATATCTCATGTCGTCTCATGAATTGATAACATGTGACAAGGGGGTGAGAAAAAATGATAATAACTTCAAAACTGGATTCGGAAGTCAAACTGGTAGGTCGGCACATCAAAATCCTGAAGGAAATCATGAAAAATCAGCCTGTGGGAATTATAAAACTCTCACAGTTAGTGGGCATACCCGAGCACAAGGTGAGATATTCCCTTAGGATTTTAGAACAGGAAAAACTCATTGAGCCCTCACCAGAGGGAGCCAGGCCAACCAAAAAAACAAAAAAAGAAATCAAAGCCATCAAAGAATGTCTGGAAAAAATAGTTGCAGACGCGAACAAAATAATTGAAGAAATAGAGGAAATCGAGAATATGTGATTATCTTTTAATCATTTCATCTCTTTTTGGACCGTACGATACATAGGAAATCCTTGTTTTTGTCTCCATCTCCACAAACTGGAGGAATCTCCCCAGATTCGGGTCTTTCAGGTCTTTCCAGCCCTTCAGCTCCACGTACACAGGCTCGCAGTCAGCAAGTGTGGGAGGAGGATACCGGTACTCTTTTTCACCACACCTGTACGCCACGGCAACCCGCACTTTATCCATACCTGCAAGAACATCAACTTTGGTGAGAATTATCTCACTCACTCCGTTCAGCATGACCGCGTATCTGAGCAGCACCAGGTCCAGATGCCCGACCCTGCGGGGCCTGCCTGTGGTAGCTCCAAACTCGTTCCCCCGTTCTCTCAGCTCTTTTGCTTCTGCACCGTGCAGTTCCGTCGGAAAAGGTCCGTTGCCAACGCGCGTCGTGTACGCTTTGGCCACACCCACAACCCTGTGCAGAGCGCCGGGAGGCACACCGGTGCCGGTGAATACGCCCCCCACGGTGGTGGAGGAAGAAGTCACATACGGGTACGTGCCAAACTCTATGTCCAGATACGAGCCCTGTGAGCCCTCAAAAAGCACATTTTTTTCCGGCGCGTATGGCATCGTTGAGCCACACTTCAGTGTCTTTTATCATCTCTCTATATTTTCGCCCCAGTTTAACGGTCTCTCTGGCCATTCTTTTCAGTTCTTCATCACTCACATCA
>JAADDK010000090.1 GCA_013154005.1 Methanobacteriota archaeon | reverse complement strand
AAAGAAGTAAAAAAAGGATTATTCCCAGCATAAATATCCAACTCCATAATCCACTTCGTTTAACTCTTTTGAATTGTTCTGACGATTGTTCGTATAATAGACTACCTAACTCAGACTTATCACATTTCATTTTATCACAACCCTAGCAAAGAGAAGGACGCATAGAGACACACAACCAAGCTCATGCAACTCCATGGACAAAACACATATTTTAAATTTTCACCACCCACGCCCCCGCACAAAAATATTTTATACCTTTACCGATTTCGCTTCTTACCTGTGATTGACTGAATGAAGGAGGTAATGAAAATGGCAAAACCGATATATGTAAGATTCGAAGTGCCGAAAGAGCTGCAGGACAAGATTTTGAGCGCTGTGGAGATCGCAAAAGAGACCGGCAAAGTGAGAAAAGGCACCAACGAAGTCACGAAGGTTGTGGAAAGAGGAGATGCAAAGTTTGTGGTCATCGCCGAAGACGTGAACCCTCCGGAAGTGGTGGCACATCTGCCCCTGCTCTGCGAGGAGAAGGGAATACCCTACGGCTACGTAGCCAGCAAGGAAGAGCTGGGCAAGCGGCTGGGCATCAAGTCCTCAGCGTCTGTGAGCGTTATGGACTTCGGCAAGGCAGAAGACCTTTTCAAGGAAATCAAAGATGGCATAAGCTCCATCAAAAAGTAAAAGGGTGACCCACAATGGCTGATTATGAGGCAACACCCGCCGAGGTTCTGGAAATAATGGGCAGAACCGGAATGTCCGGCGAGGTGACTCAGGTTAAGGTGCGCGTGCTGGAGGGCCGCGACAAGGGCCGCATTCTGACCCGCAACGTCAAAGGTCCGGTACGCGTTGGCGATATACTGATGCTAAGGGAAACGGCCCGCGAGGCGCGGAAACTGGAGTCAAGGTGATTTAAATGCCATCAAAGCATATTTGTGCATTCTGCGGAAAGGAAATCGAGCCCGGCACCGGGAAGATGTACGTCACGAGAGATGGGCGCGTTTACCATTTCTGCAGCAGCAAATGCTACAAGAACATGATAGAGCTGGGCCGCGTGCCGAGAAAGGTTGAATGGACCAAAGCATACGCCAGAGAAAAGGAAATACGCCTGCACATGCTCAGGAGGAAAGAGAATGAAGCAGAGAACTCTGGTTCTTCTTAAGCCCGATGCTGTGAACCGCCGGCTCATGGGGGAGCTCATCGCGCGATTTGAAAAGAAGGGCCTGAAAATAGTGGCTATGAAGATGCTCAAAGTTCCGCGAGAAATGGCAGAGAGACACTATGAGGTGCACCGCGGCAAGCCGTTCTACGAGTCGCTTATAGAGTACATAACCTCCGGGCCCGTGGTGGCAATGGCCATCGAAGGCGACAACGCAATAGCCGTGGTGCGCAAGATGATGGGCAAGACCAACGGACAGGAGGCAGAGCCGGGCACAATACGCGGTGATTACTCGATGAGCATACAGAACAATCTGGTGCATGGCTCGGACTCGGAAGAATCGGCACATCGCGAGCTGAGCATATTTTTCCGTCCGGAAGAAATCGTGGAATACGAGATGGCGGACGAGCGCTGGATATAATGCACACACATCGCGACATCGGAATCTACTCATATCTTTCTTTTTCTCCCGGCATCGGCGGAAAGCTGAAAAAAGAGGTTGAGGATTTTTACGTTGAAGAAATACCTGTGGATATTCCAAAAAAAGAGCAGGGCAAGAACCTGATCATCAAAGTACGCCTCAGAAACTGGGAGACAAACCGGTTCGTTAAGCTCCTGAGCCATCGGTTGGGAATAAGCAGAAACCGCATTCGTTTTGCGGGCACAAAGGATAAGAGAAGTGTGAGCGTGCAGTACTTCTGCATAATGCGCGCCACGGATATCCCCGAGACCGGATTACATGATGTGGAGATCCTCGACTCGTTTCGCACCGACGCGTGTCTGAATCTGGGCGATTTGATAGGTAATCGATTCGTGATTCGTGTGAGCGATGCAAAATGCGATGAAAGAGTCGCTCGGATAGAAGAGGAGCTCGGCGGCTTCTTCCCCAACTTTTTCGGAGTGCAGAGATTCGGAGCCGCAAGGCCCACCACGCACATTGTTGGCGGATACATTCTCACAGGCGAGCTGCAGGAGGCGGTGCGCTACTACATCGGCTATCAGGGCGACTTTGCACAGGACCCGGGAAGGAAGATATTCTGGGACACGCTGGACCCAAGAGCCGCGATTAAGGAAATAGACCCGCGAGCAGAGTACGAGCGCGCAATGCTCAACCATCTAATCACGCACCCCGATGATTATGCGGGTGCACTTCGCTCTCTTCCGAAGAATCTGCTTATTATGTTCGTTCACGGCTATCAGTCATATCTGTTCAACAGAATGGTAAGTGAGCGGCTCAGGGAAGGCATAGAGGTGAGAGAAGGCGATATCGTTATGAAGACCGACGCTCGCGGATTGCCGGTGCAGGAATTCGTAAGAGTGAATTCGTTCAACATTGATAAGATAAAAAAACTAACCAGGGAGGGTAAAGCATACGTAAGCACGCTTCTTTTTGGCTACGCTTCGGAATTTTCCGGCGGTGTGCAGGGCGAGATTGAGCGTCGCGTAATTCGGGAAGAGGGCATAAAAAAAGAATATTTCCGCATTCGAGGCATGCCCGAGCTCTCCTCACGCGGGCGCAGAAGAAACATCATCGCAAGATACATGAATTTCAATCGTGAAGATTGCGTTTTTGAGTTCACCCTGCACCCGGGCACCTACGCCACCTCTCTGATGCGGGAATTTATGAAGCAGGAAGAATTGCAGTGGTATTGAGCAAAGAATTAAATACCCAATACAAATACGGAGTGGGGATTACTATGGAGAAAGGAGACATAATCAGATGGGAATACGATGCGTGGATAGTGGAAGAAGGAAAGGAAGAGTTATTTGACACTACAAACGAAGAGCTGGCCAAAGAGAATGGCATTCATGATCCAAACATCAAGTACGGCCCGATGGTTTCCGTGGTGGGCGCCGGGCGCCTCATCAAGGGCATGGAAGAAGAAATTCAGCAGGCAGAAATCGGCAAAGAGTACATTGTTACAATACCCCCGGAGAATGCATACGGCGAGAGAGACCCGAAACTGGTGAAGATTCATTCGTACCGTGAACTTGCCAGACAGAAAATCACACCCGAAATAGGCAAAGAAGTTGTGATAGACAATAAGCGCGGAAGAATCGTGACCGTCACTCCCGGCCGTGTGGTCATTGACTTCAATCACCCCCTTGCTGGAAAGACGCTCAAGTACAGGTTCAAAATTGTGGAGAAAATAGAGGGCGATGTGGACAAAGTTCGCGCGATACTGGAGATGGACTACGGCAAAGAGCTCGACAATTTCAAAATCGACATTCGCGATGACGAGATAGTCATCGAGCTCCCGGACTCGTGCAAGTACGACTCTTCCTGGGCAATGGCCAAGTACATGGTGGTCAGCGACATTCGCGAGTACGTGGGCAACAAGGATATCAAGTTCGTGGAAGTGTACAAGAAGAAGGAAGAACCCAAAGAGGAGGCCCAGGAATCAAAAGAAGAAACGACCGAGGAAAAGGAAGCCCCGGAAGAGCAGAATGAGGAATCCGAAGAGAAATCTGAGGAATAATAAAATCACTCTTTTTTTCTCAAATACTGCATTCTGACCTCAAACAGTAAATCTCTCAGTTCCTCCTCGGGCACCGTCTCTGCATTTTTGCTCTGCGCGTATGCTTTTTCCAATTCTTTCAATTTCTCGCGCACAAGCTCCACGGTGGCGCCGGTGGCTGGCTCGAAAAGGTATTTTCCATCACGAAGCACGCCTATTCCGAAATTCAGCACCCGCAGAATCTTGTTTAATTTGTGTTCTGAAATATTATCTCCCATAATCTTCAAATTGTGTTCTGCAAATCCCCGGACAGAGTGATAGATGTTTCGTGGTGGATTTGCTTCAAGCAATTCTCTCAGCCGCTGATGCACCGGTGAAGTGTCTTCCACCACCGGGCTCATTACTCCGAGAACAAAATTCAGATTTCCTTTCAGCAACTGCGCGATTATCTTCTCAATCTCGTGATAATGCTCGTCTCGCTCCGGCGAAGCATAGAAAAACGACTCTTTCGGGTGATACCCGCGCAGAAATATTTCGGTGGGATACGCAAACCCCACGAAATAGTCAAGGTCACTGCCCGGGTGCTGCATTCGCCACATATGCGAGCCGATAACCGTTCTGAACAGCACGTGTTTTTCAAGTTCCATCAAAAACTCACCTCGTCCACTATTCTCTCCTCGCTCTCGCCCACCACCTCGGCGCGCACCTCCACAAGTTCTTTTATTCCGGACGTGTTTATTTTGTTCTTCAGCAATTCGTCAACCTGAAATATACCCGCCGAGTTTTTCATCTTTATCACGATGCGCAGCGGTTTGTCCGTGCCTTCTTCCACGCGCACCTCCTTTATCGCCAGCGCCGATACCGAGTGAATATTCACTTTTCCGGATTCGAACGGTATGCGAGCACGACCCTCCTCCATGTCAAGGGCATCTGCAATTTTCAGCACTCCGCCTTCGATGGTAAGCGGTTTGACGGTGGCACGATGCGAGAACACCGCGTGCAGGGTCTCCGCCTTAATTATCGCTTTTTCCTCGCCTTCGTAAATGCCGTCTAAAATGCGGTCAAGTATCGGTATGGAAAGAGGTATGCTGTTATTCTCGTGCTCGACCCTATGAATCGCGTGCCCTATATCGTGCAGTGCCGCACCCAGAATGACGATGACCTCCGCATCCTCGTTGCTCAATCCATAATTTTTCACCACGCTGGGCTGGATACCACGCCCCACAAGTATGCGCAGCATTCTTAACGCCAAATTTGCCACAATCTTCACATGAACCGGGCCGTGGTCGTTGAATCCGAGCCGGTCAATGGCAATTATATTCGACGCTTTCCACAGCGTTTTTAATTCAACATCATCGTTTATTCGGGACACCAATTTTTTGAGTTTTTCGTTGTCTTCACAGGGTACCGTAAACTCAACCATACGCGGCAATAATGGGACAAGTATTAAATATTTTCAATTGATTGTCCGCATGTGATGATAAAAGGGCGCTGATTGATGATGAGCCCTATGAGTGCTGAGGTGATGTTATGAAGAGCATAGAGGAACTTGCCAGAAGAGCGCGAGAGCTGCGAGAGAAAGGTTTCGACACAAAGGAAATTGCGACAGAGCTGCATCTGTCCACCAATACCGTTGAATGGCTTCTCACAAGGGGCATAGAGGAGGAAGTGGCGCCGAGAGACGTGAAAATCGGCTGGAGAAGCGTGGGCATATACCCGTATCGCATCTCCAAAATTGCAGAGATAATGACCGACATAATCGTAGAAGAGATGGATAAACGAGAATTTGATGTGGATTCCATCGTGGGCGTGCTTATAAACGGCATTCCGTACGCAACATTTATCGCAGATAATCTGGGACTTGAACTCATAGTGTACAGACCGCATCCCAACAGAGAAGAAGGTGCATTTTCAAGCAACTACGCGCACATCGAGGGTAAAAAAGTCGTGATAGTGGACGACGTGCTAAGCACCGGAGAAACGATAAAGAAAGCCATAGAAGACATAAAAAATGCGGGCGGTGACCCCAAACTCGTGATGGTTCTCGTCAACAAGACGAACAAAGATGATGTAGCAGGTGTGCCGCTGCGCGCGCTGATTCGTGCATTACCGCTTTGATTTTTTTGCGTTCCATATCTGTTCGTAAAATTCTTTTTCCTTTTCCGGGTCGCTTTTTTCCTGCTCCACTTCGTTTTCCATCTCCAGATATTTGCGGGTTATCGAGTTTTTTCTGGGATTGAATATCCTCTGCAAAATTATTGCAAGAACGATAATAACAACCACGAACACGATGAGCTGCCAGACGGATTCAAAATGTATCATATTGCACCACTCAGCAAATCACCGAGCGTCATACCTCCTGTCTTCTTCGATTCCTTGCGATACGTGGTGGTGACCTTCTCTTTCAATTTTATGTTCAGCGTCTTTTCCAGCTTCTTTATCAGCTTCTCGTCAGGGTGCATCTCACCCCGCTCCAGCTTAGATATTACCGTCTTCTTTTCCAGAATCTTCTTGGCAAGCTCGTCCTGCGTCCAGCCCATTTTCTGCCGGGCATTTCTTATGCGCTCCGCATAATCTTCCACCAGCACTTCCTCCTCTTCTAAATCGTTGCGATATCTGCGCTTCTTTCTTTCAATTCTCTCACGCACAACCTCCGGCGGAAGATACTTAACTTCCTTGGGTATCTCTTTGCCTTTTATCTCCTTGCCGAACTTTGCACAGTCGCTGCATACATTCAAAATAACGCCCTCGATAACAACTCTGTGAAGTCGTGGAACATCTTTGCCGCAGAGTTCACATATCATAACACTCACCGTGCAATCGTATGCAACCAAACTATTTATTTTTAACCCAGAACACAGACAAAAGGAATAAATAAAATCCAGCATTTCGGTGAATATGAAGATTACCGAAAGAGCGATTGACGAAGAGATGAAGAACTCATATATGGATTATGCCATGAGCGTTATAGTTTCACGCGCCATACCAGATGTGCGCGACGGCCTCAAACCCGTGCACAGGCGCATCCTTTACGGAATGTATCAGCTGGGTCTTTACCATAATAAACCGTACAAGAAAAGCGCCAGAATTGTGGGAGAGGTGATGGGTAAGTATCACCCGCATGGAGATCAGGCAATCTACAACACGCTGGCCCGCATGGCTCAGGATTTCTCACTTCGCTATCTTCTCGTGGACGGGCAGGGCAACTTCGGCTCCATAGACGGCGACGCCCCCGCGGCAATGCGATACACAGAAGCACGGTTATCAAGAATCGCGGAAGAGATGCTCAAAGACATAGACATGGAAACCGTGGATTTCATGCCCAATTTTGACGGCACTCTGAAAGAGCCCGTGGTTCTACCCTCAAAAATTCCAAATCTTCTCATAAACGGCTCGAGCGGTATAGCTGTGGGCATGGCCACCAACATGCCGCCACACAATCTCAATGAAGTGGTTGATGCACTTGTTTATCTAATTGACAATCCCGATGCAAAGGTTGACGAGCTTCTGCAATTTGTCAAGGGTCCCGATTTTCCAACCGGTGCGAAAGTTGTGGGGTACGAAGGCATAGTGGACGCGTATCGTACCGGACGCGGAAAAATAAAGGTGGTGGCCAAGTACGAGGTGCACGATAAGGAGATAAT
Source organism: Methanobacteriota archaeon (assembly GCA_013154005.1). Classification (GTDB taxonomy): domain Archaea; phylum Thermoplasmatota; class Thermoplasmata; order Thermoplasmatales; family Aciduliprofundaceae; genus JAADDK01. The sequence goes on along the minus strand of JAADDK010000090.1, from coordinate 17,393 downwards.
AATCCGCGAGATTCCGTACGGAGTAAACAAAGCAAATCTTCTCAAGAAAATTGCGCATCTGGTAAACAACGATAAAATTAGAGGAATCTCGGACCTAAAAGACGAAAGTGATAGAGACGGAATAAGAGTGATAATAAAAGTGAAACGCGATGCGGACCCGAACATCGTGATAAATCAGCTGCTGGAGAAGACCGAGCTGGAAAGCACTTACGGCATAATCAATCTGGTTTTGGTGGACGGTGTGCCTAAGATTCTGAACCTCAAAGAACTGATGGAAGAGTTCATAAAGCATCGCATGCAGGTGCTGATTCGGAAGTCCGAATACAAGCTGAAGAGGGCCAGAGCGAGAAAGCACATAGTCGATGGACTGATTCGCGCGCTGAGCATTATTGACGAAGTTATTGCAACCATCAAGGCCTCGAAGGATACGAAAGAAGCACAGGCCAATCTCATGGCCATGGAGTTCTCAGCCGAGCAGGCCAAGGCGATACTGGAGATGCGTCTGCAGAAGCTCACGAACATGGAAATCACCGCGCTTCAGGACGAGGCAAAAAAATTAGAAGAGGAAATCGAGTATCTTGAAAAGCTGCTCAGCGATGAGAGTATGAGATACGGAGTAATCAAAGAAGAGCTCCTGGAAATAAAAAAGAATTATGGTGATGAACGGCGCACGGAAATCATTCGTGGCGAAATTACACGAAGAAGCATCGAAGAGCTCATACCCAGCGAAGAGGTTGTGATTATACTCACGCAGAGAGGGTACGTAAAGCGCATCACTCTCAACGAATACAGAGTGCAGAATCGTGGTGGCAAGGGGCTTATGATTTCTTACGGAGATGATGATGAGGTGCAGGACGTGGCCACCGCCAACACCCACGATACAATTCTGTTCTTCACCACCCGCGGAAAGGTGTATGCGAAGAAAGCCTACGAGATACCCGAGGGCTCGCGGCGCAGCCGGGGCCGGGCGATAGTGAACGTCATTCCAAAGATTGAGGGAAAGGTGCTGCGCATCATAAACGTGGAAAATTTCAAAGGCACACTTTTCTTCGTAACCAGAAAGGGCATAGTTAAGCGCACGTACATGGACGCGTTCAGAAACATCAATGCCAACGGCAAAATCGCCATACACTTTGATGAAGACGACGAGCTCGTGGACGTGAAAATCACCAGCGGCGAAGATGAAGTGTTTCTGTTCACCCGATTTGGACAGGCGATTCGGTTCAGCGAAGACGATGTCCGCGTCATGGGGCGCACCGCCCGCGGCGTGATAGGCATACGCCTGCGTCCGGGAGACGAAGTGATATCCGCAGGGATAACGGGAGAAGGTGAATACGTATTCGCAATACTCAGCACCGGATACGGAAAAAGAACGCCCATATCCGAGTACAGGCGCATAAACCGCGGTGGCTACGGTGTGCGCAATATACTCATAAGAAGCGGTGTGGTGGCAAAAAGCATGCTGGTAAACGATGAAGATGAGGTGCTGATTCTAACAAAGAACGGAAAGAGCATACGCATCTCCGTCAGAGATGTGTCGGTGCACGGACGCAGCGCCAGAGGCGTGAAACTGATAAATCTGGATAAGGGCGACGAGATAATCAATGCTGCAAAAATATAAAAAAATCAGAGGAGGTCTTCAAACTCCTCAATCAACTCTGGATATTTTTTCTGTACAGCTTCCAGTATGGCCATGACGGATATATCCGACATCTCCACATCGGCAATGGCGTCCAGTAACTTGTTAAGCGTTTCGTCGTCCAGTGCAGCAAGCTTCTCTTTCACGTACCAGTTGCGCAGATGCTTTCTATCCCATTTCTTGTGAACCATGTCCTCGTACTCTTTCAGACACTCTTTGCTGGGGTTATCTATGCACTTTGCCGCCACCTCTCCGGCATATTTGCCAGAGCGGCACGCGTTGGCGATGCCACCACCAGTTATCGGGTCTATGAGCCGGGCCGCGTCGCCCACCAGCATCAGGCCGTCAGAGACAAGATGCTTGGGCACGGGACATGTGGACACTGCACCGGTCACTATCTGAATCACACCACCCTTGCTGAGCCACGGATGCTCTTCAATGAACTTATCCAGATACTTCTTCACCTCTCCGGGCTCTTTTATCTTGTTAAGTGCCACGCCTATGCCCACATTCGCCTCTTTCTCACCCTTTGGAAATATCCACAGATACCCGCCGGGGGCACAGGAGCCGATGTAGAAATGCGTGAACTTCTCATCTATGTCTATGTTGGTCATACGATACTGTATGCAGGTAACTATGTCCTTCTCGCGCACCACGGTATTCATTCCGGCCCAGCGCGCCACCTGCGACTCAAATCCGTCCGCCGCAATGATTATTTTTGCACGCACGTCCACTTCCTCGCCGAACCTTCGTACTATGGCGCCCCGGACATAGCCATCTTCTTTTATTATTTGCACTGCCGGACTTTTCAACCATATTTCCGCACCCTCTTTCACGGCAAGCGAGGCAAGATATTTATCAAAGTACTCGCGATTCAGCACAAAGCCCACTTCGTTTCCCGCCTGCTCTGCAGAGAGAGTAAGAACGCTCTTCTCGTCAGGCGAGTAGATTTTCGCTCCGTCCATGTACGCATCAATCCAGTGCTCCTGCGCTTCAATCTCCACCTCGTCCATCCACGCACGGGATATGCCCTCTGCACAGCGCACGGGCACTCCGATTTCCGGCCTTTTCTCTATTAGAAGCACTTTCAGCCCATGCCGGGCCGCGTACCTTGCAGCCATGCTGCCGCCGGGGCCCGCACCTATGACCAGAACATCATATTCGTATCTCTTCATTTTGACCACCAGTCTGCTTCAATGGCGCCCACCGGGCACACGCGAATGCAGAATCCGCATTTTATGCACTTATCCTCGTCAATCTCCACTCTCGTCTCGTTCAGGAACATGCAGTTTACCGGGCAGGAGCCCACGCATGCGCCACAGTAATTGCATTTTGCAGGGTCAACACGCATCATATTTATCCCTCTACTCCAACAACATTACCGTGCTTCTTTCGATACTCTTCCAGCGATATGGAGAACTTCTTCTCTGTCTCCGTTCTAAACGTCGGTCCGGAGTTGTACGAGCAGAACGGTATCAGTTTCAGATCAGGAGTCACGTAGTGTATCACGCACCTGACCACCCGGGCAATATCGTAATTCCAGTGGTCCTGGAAATGCATAGCTCCAATGAACATCGAATCCCAGTGCAGCTTGCCCAGCGAATCCTTGGTGCCCTGCTCAAACACACCCACAATTTCCTTCAACTTGAATCCCGTGGGCGCGTACTTTGCATCATAGTGCTTTTTGAGCAGCTTGTAAAGGGTCAGAACGTTCCTCAGCTTGCCCTTCTTCTCAAACTCCTCATTGAATATACGGGGTGTGAGGTCCTCTAAAAGTCCCGCCACGTCGATGAACCGCATAATGGGTATGTTCTTGTCCTTCTCGTAATCGTGGAATATGTATGTGGCCGCACCGCAGGCAGGATGCGTGGTGAACGACGGCTCAGGCTTGTGGAATATCTGCGCAGCCAGCTCTGCAAACAGCGCCGCCACCGGAATTGGGAAGAAGTCGGTTTTCTCTATGAAATCGGTCTGCTCGCTCAGGTCCCGAATCAGATCTCCGGTGGTGTAGCGCATCTTCAACAGCTCACCCTGCGGGATTCTGCCCGTCAAAGCCACCGGCTGGAAATTCACCGCACGAATCACGTCGAGATTCTGCAGCCCGTACTCCACAATCTTGCCCACCTCATCATCGTTCATGCCCTTAACCACAGTTGGCACCAGCACAGTGGCCAGCGGCTTGGGCTTTACATTGCGAAGATTCTCAATGGCTTTCATTTTTGTGGGCAGAAGATTCACACCTCTCGCCTGCACATACGTGCTCTCTTTGAATCCATCAAACTGAAGATACACCGTATGCATGCCCGCATCGGCCATCTTCTGCGCAAAATCTTTCTGATTCGCTATTAGGATACCGTTGGTGGCAACCTGAATCTGCGGAAATCCAAGTTCTCGAGCCTTGGCTATCACCTCGAAGAATTTAGGGTAAACAGTGGGCTCGCCGCCCGCAAACTGAATGGCGGGGGTTGGCACCGGCCTCTCGGCACGAAGCAACTCCATCATCTTCACCACGGTATCGAAATCCGGCTCGTAAACGTAGCCAGCGGCGTTTGCGTTTGCAAAGCATATGGGACAGCGCAGATTGCATCTGTTTGTCAAATCAAGATTGGCCAGCGCGGTGAAAGAATAGTGATGCTCGGAAAAACCGTTGAAAACTTCCGGATACTCTGGGCCAATTCCGTCGAGAATCATGCCCCACTTCTCCATCCAGTGCCACACTTCAGCATCGCCGTAATAAATATCCTTAAACTCACCATGCTCCGGACACGTCTTCTTGTACCATATTTTGCCGTCCTCTTCATAGATTGTCGCTGGAATCACCTTGCTGCACACGGGGCACAGCGATTTTGTCTCCCTTGGCAATCCCTTTTTCAAGTCAGATGGCTTTATCACATACATACCGCTCCCAATTATCCCATGCAATTTTAAAATTTTGTAGTTTGTCGTGCTACAAACGTCTCTTTCGAAGCAGTGCTGGAGCGACTATTATACCGACCGCCACGCCAACTCCCGCAAGTATCGAGTACAGATGGTCCATAAAATAGCTCACGATATGCTGAACCTCCTCGGGCACGTAGATTGGCACAGGGAGATGCACATACGGATCCTGAACAATATTGCCCGTATTAACGTAAACAAACGATATATCCATGGCGTTGCCCAGCATTGTGTAAAGAGCATGGCCAGAATCAGAGTACCATTCGTATTTGAAGAGCATTTTTGACACATCCCCAAATCCAAGCTCCGCATGGTCTGTGAAATTCATCCAGCGCTGTTCTTTTCCATCGCTCATATGGTTCCACCCATGCCCGGTATTCTCGTACACATTATCTTCGCTTCCCGGGTAAATCACCCTGTGCTCAAGAAACACGTACTGTCCCGGACAGGAAGTAGTTATGTGAACATCATATCTCAGTGTATTTCTGTCCACCTTAACCGTGCCCTTGGTGTAATTTTTAGACGATACATAAAAATCGAGAGATAGCGAAAGAGGATAGCTTGAAAGATGCATTGGCGAAGTGAGAGTCACGTTTTTCCACATACGCACGTGAACGTACCTGCCCATCTTCGCATCTGTGCCGTTGGAAATCGCATATTCCATATTATCCAGCTCTGCGGACCATATCCCCGGCATGTGCCCGCGCGTACCCAGCTCACCAACTATTACTTTCCTAAATTGCAGAGCAAAATAACTGCCATTATTAAGTGTGAGATTTATCATTCCTACCTGCGGCTCCATCTTAATATTAACGTACTTGAAAGCCAGAGTATTATCCTGAGAACTCTGGCTCGCGCTCGCCACGGGAATCATAAGAACGAATAAGAGCAGGATAGAGAGTATTCGCTTCACATGTAAAATGAAGAGTTTGATTAATAAATTTATTTTGGTACATCAGTGGAACTATTTTAAAAGCTCTCTTCTGTACACATACGCGAGATACGATACAAACACCGCAATCGCAATAAGCCCGGTAACCACGATTATGAATGGAGTGATGTCGCATGTTCCGGCTCCGGCACGCTCCACGTACGGGACCGAGGATAGCACCGCAGCGTTAGAAAGTATCACCGCCGTGTAATTGGTAGCGGAGAATATATCCACATATGCAATTTTCACACCCGTCTGCCGGGAAAGCTCTAGAGCAATCTCCCCTGCTCTCGAAGCCTCCAGATTTTGTGCATTGATAACCATGGCCACTTTGCCGGCCATAATGGCATCTTTCATACGCGCGAGCTCCTGAGGAGATACAAATTGATTGGGCCCTTCGGTGAGTATGCCGGCTATGCGAAAACCCATACTTTTTGCCACGTACAGCACTCCCGGCACTGCCAGAATCACACCCGCACCATCAAGGCCGCTGCGAGACACCATGTTTTTTGCAAGCGTTAAGGTGCCATTAAGTTCATTCTCGAAGCTCTCCAGATTTGATAAAAAATAACTACGATACTCGGGAGCCATGCCGCTTAGCGCTGAGGCAACTGCGCTGGCAATGCCCACCGCATTCTTCGGATACAGCCAGTACCCGTGATAGTCCTCTTTGATTGCACCAACCGAGAATATAGTGGCATTGTAATCGTCAAAATCCAGCACCCTTTTACCCTGCGCCACCGAGCGTATATGCGCATCGATGGAGAAAAAATTACTGTTAGCGAGAACTACTAAGGCGGAGGCTTTTATTTTTGCAATATCGTTCTGAGTGAGTGAATAATCATGTATGTCCGTGCCTGCAGGCACGATATAATCGGAACTCACATACATACCACCTATCTTTTGCACAATCGAGGAAAATATCTGCAGCGTGGAAACTACGCGTATTTTCTCGGTGGCCGCATCTGTGAAAGATATCGACGAGGCGATAAGAATGAAGGATACCGCGATGAGCAACAGCGTTCGCATGTGGTTAGGTAATGCCTAACAGGATATAAAATTTCAGATTGCGCCGAGAAGATATAAATATGGCATTTCCATGCAATGCTATGAACTACAAACACATTGAAGAGATTCTCACTGACGATATAGCCGGAAAAGTGGTAAACATAAGGGGCTGGATTTACCGCAAAAGACGCGTTGGAAAGCTGATATTCTTCGTGCTCCGGGACTCCACCGACATAGTGCAGTGCGTGGTGGATAAAAAGACTGCCGGCGCGGAGAAGTTTAAGATGCTGGATAAGGTGGGTGTGGAATCGTCCATAACGCTTACCGGCACCGTGCAGAAGGAGGAAAGAGCACCCACGGGCTATGAGGTGCATGTGCAGAATTTTGAAATTGTGGGAGAGTCGTACAATTTTCCCATAGGCAGAGATAAAAGTGATGAATTTCTGTTGGATAACAGGCATCTGTGGATGAGAAGCAGAGAGATGAACGCCATATTAAAAATACGCTCCACGGTATTTGACGCTCTGCACGAGTTCTTTGTGGAGAACGGATACTACGAAACTCATGGGCCCATGTTCGTAACGGGCGCGGTGGAGGGCGGTTCAACACTTTTCGAGGTGCCGTATTTCGGAAGAAAAGCGTACCTGACCCAGAGCTCTCAGTTCTATTTAGAAACGCTCATATTCTCTCTTGAAAAGGTATTCACCATCGCACCCAGTTTCAGGGCAGAAAAAAGCCGCACACGGAGACATCTTACCGAATACTGGCACGCTGAAGCGGAGGTGGCATGGTACCATAACGAAGACATGATGCGAGACGAGGAGCGTATGATTGTACACATCATACAGCGCGTACTGAAAGACCGAAAAAAAGAGTTAGAGATGCTTAACAGAGACGTGGAGTTTTTGAAGAATATAGACACTCCATTTGAGAGAATGAAATACGAAAAAATCATCGAGTTTGCAAACGAGCATGGGCTTGAACTAAAATACGGTGATGACCTGGGCGCAGATGAAGAAACGTTTATAACCAAGCATTTTAACGCTCCGGTATTTGTGACACATTATCCACAGGAGATTAAACCGTTTTATCATCGGCCGGACCCGGATAATCCCAGAGTGGTGCTGTGCCACGACCTTCTGGCACCGGAGGGATACGGAGAAATCATTGGTGGTGGTGAGAGAATATACAAGCTCGAGGTGCTGCTTCGGAGACTGGAAGAGGAAAATCTCAATCCCGATGATTATTTCTGGTACGTGGACCTGCGCAGATACGGCTCTGTACCCCATGCTGGATTCGGGCTGGGTGTGGAGCGATTCGTCTGGTGGCTGGCCGGGCTGGACCATATTAAGCATGCAATTCCGTACCCCAGAACTATACGTCGTCTGACTCCCTAACATTCTCCTGCGCAAAAACCCCCAGAAACAATCCAGGAAGACCCATAATCACGTACATGATTAGCAGGATCCATGTGGTTTCAATAAACTGAAGGATCATAAGGTCGCTTAGATAAATCCCATAACCGTACAAAAGTGCAGGAAATCCCTGATAAAATATTGCCAATATATACCCGCCAAGACTTCCAATCACCAGTATGACAAAACCATACTCCATAGAGTCCACAACCATTCCCACGCTAAAAGCTATAAGAAAACCATAAAGCATGTATAGATAAAGGCTTCCCAGAGGAATCGGACAGATAACTGGGTACATCCAATAAAAAGTAAAATAACCATAGATGGGAATCGTCAATAGAGCAATCAAGATTAATTTCAGCGCTGAACTAAGACGCGGTGATAGTTTTATCATAGCTAATTTCCACCTCCGGGAGATACCACAGGTACCATGTTCTATAATTGTATCTATACTTTTCACCATTAAAGTTGCCAAGCATACAGTACACACTCACCGTATTTCTCCATTTTATATACTTTATACTACCATATTTCTCAAGCTGCCATTTTAGATTGTGAAGCACCCAAGATGTCCACTGATGTGTACTAGTGTTATCAACTATGGTCAAACTTATAGATTTTCCAGCAGGAATAATTATTCTGGAACCTATCGGATAATACACTTGATAATTATTGGCTTGATAGTCGACCGTATCATTAACCAGATAAACTGTCCAGCTTATTTTGAATATATTACAATCAAACGGCTGTGTGTTTATAATTTTCATGTGCAATTTTAAAGTATAAGATGTCGAAGTATAATTTATAAAAAATTTCAAATCCTGCGGATTCTTTTCGATTAGCATCGATTTCTGATGTTCCAAATTTGCCAGATTATAAGCAGAATAAACACCAGATATTAGAAAAATTGCAGAAATAATAGTAAAAATAAAAAATATGATTTTGTGTTTGTTCATCACTTTCGCCTTCATATTTCCATGGTCTTTTCACCCTGCTCTTCTTCCAGGAACCTCTCTGCAAAGTGGCAGGCCACAAAGTGTCCCGGAGACACCTCTTTGAGCGGTGGCTCTTTCTTGTCGCAGAGTCCCTTCTGAGCGTACGGGCATCTGGGCCAGAACCGGCAACCGGGCGGCAGATTGATCGGGCTCGGAATCTCGCCCTTAATCTCCACACGGCCATGCTTGTGCTCCGGATCAGGCACAGGCACCGCAGATATCAGAGCACGGGTGTACGGATGCAGGTGGTTGAATATAACCTCCTCAGTTTCGCCCATCTCCACAACCTTACCCAGATACATCACGGCTATACGATCTGACATATAGCGCGCCACTGCTATGTCATGGGTAATGAAGATGAACGGAATCTTATACTTCTCTCGGAGGTCCAGCATCAGATTCATAACACCTGCACGTATAGATACATCTAACATGGACACCGGCTCGTCTGCCACTATGAACTGTGGTCTTAGCACCAAGGCTCTTGCAATAGCGACACGCTGTCTCTGGCCTCCGCTTAACTCGTGCGGAAATCTGGTAAGATACTCCTCTGCAGGACGCAGCCCCGCATCTTCAAGAGCCTTGATAACCATCTCTACCTTATCATCGTAAGTCTCACCAATGCCATGGATAATCAACGGCTCCATGATGGTCTTCTGCACAGTAAATCGCGGATTCAAAGATTCGTACGGGTCCTGGAAAATCATCTGCACGTTTCTGCGGTACCATTTCAGGTCCTTGCCCTTGAGCTTTGCGATATCTTTGCCTTCAAAGATGACACTGCCGTCAGTGGGATCTTCGAGTCTTGTGAGCAATCGCCCGGTGGTGGTCTTACCGCAGCCGCTCTCACCCACCAGACCTATTATCTCGCCCTCATGCAGGTCAAAAGATATGCCGTCTACCGCCTTCACGTAAATGGGCTCACCCATGAACTTGAACATTCCAGTATGCAGCTCAAAGTACTTTTTCAGGTTTCTGACCTTCACTATAACTTTTCTATCATCTTCTGCCATTTTACTCACCACCCGCCAGTTCACCATAGAGCTCTTCTGCAAAGTGACATTTAGTTATATGGCCAGGAGAGATTTCAATCGCTGGAGGCTCTTTTTCAAGGCATATGTCTTTAGCATACGGGCAGCGCGGCGCAAATCTGCAACCTTTCGGAGGATTTGCCAGATCAGGAGGAGAGCCAGGTATCGAGCGAAGCCTTTTCTTCTCTCCTTTAATACTCGGGAACGCTTTCAGAAGTGCCTCAGTGTACGGATGTGCAGTCTCTTTGAAAATTTCCCTTGCAGTACCCTTTTCCACAAGGTGCCCGGCATACATAACCGCCATCTTATGCGCCATCTCTGCAACCACACTCACATCGTGAGTGATGAGCACCATCGCCACATTCTCACGTTCCTGCAATCGCACCATCTCTCCCAGAATTCTATCCTGCGTGACCACGTCGAGCGCTGTGGTGGGTTCATCTGCAATAATCAGATCAGGGTTCAGTGCGAGGGACATTGCAATCATGGCTCTCTGCTTCATACCACCACTGTACTCGTGCGGATAATTATCAATTCTATCCTTAGGTATACCCACAAGATGGTACAATTCTTCGACTCTCTTTCTGGCTTCCTGCTCAGTCATATTTTCATGAGCCAGTATCGCTTCAATAATCTGGTCACCTACAGTATACACAGGATTAAATGCATTCATCGCACCCTGGAAGATCATCGATATCCGTGCCCATCGATACTCACGCATTCCTGCGTTAAATTCGTCTATCTTCCTGTAACCATCATATTTTTTGCTGGGATATGTCCCAATTTTAATGAGGTCCTTTCCATCAAATATTACCTTGCTATTCGATTTCACGTAAGCATTGCTGGCGAGCAGCTGGGTAATACCGTATCCAGTCGTGGTCTTACCGCAGCCGCTCTCACCCACCAGACCCATTGTTTCTCCTTTTTTAAGCTCGAAATTCACTCCGTCCACTGCATAAACCCAGCCAGACTGTATCTTATAGTGTACCGACAGATTTTTCACAGTAAGCAAGTTTGCCATCGTTATCACCTCTTCCTCAAGCGCGGGTTCACGATCTCATCAAATGCCCTGCCCACCAGGTAGAACGCCAAGCTAATCAGTGTGATGAACACACCAGGCATTATGAGCCATGCCCACGCATTTGGGTTGGTCTGCTGGCCATACATCCTCAGATACTGCAGCATCATACCCCAGGACACCGAGTTCGGATCACCGAGACCTAGGAAAGCCAGTGCCGCTTCAGACAGAATAGCACCGCTGACACCAAAGGTCATGTACAGAAATGTCAATGGAAGCACATTGGGGAATATATGTACAGTTATCATTCTCGCATTGGAAGCACCGGCAATACGTGCTGCATCCATGAACGGACGGTTTTTGAGTGAGAGAGTCACCGCACGTATAACTCTCGCAATACCCGCCCATCCTAACACCGCGATAATTAACACTATGTTCCAGATATTTGGACCTAACACCGATGCCATCAAAAGCATGATGACAAGACTTGGCAAAGTCAGAATGATATCCACGATTCTCATCACCAGCGTATCTATCCAACCTCCGTAGAACCCAGAGATTATGCCAATGAATGTACCCACAAGCACAGATATCACTGCAGCAGTCAGACCCACCAGTAGAGACGTGCGCGAGCCGTAAACGAGCCATGTCCAGACATCGTGGCCCTCGTAATCGCTACCCAGCAGGTAGAAATTATGTGACTGGCGCCCGTAAGAGAACGGCGGTATTACAATTGTCGGAATACGTGTACCTCCCGATGCCTGCAAATACAGTGTATCTTGCTTGGTCACCACACCCATATACGCGCCAACCAGATTTGTATTAATAATCGTATTTCCAAGGAACACCACTGGTGTGGCCACACCACCGAGAACGCTGAATGATTTTGCCAGACCTACAACCTTGTAACCCTGCGTGATATCGGTATAGAACGATTCGTTTAGCTGGTAAATATAGCCTTCAGTGGTACTCACATAATATGTATGAGAGCCAAGATCGTATCGGGATACGTAGTTTACATCCCCACGCAATGTGAGATAAGAGGTCTTGTTATTCATTATTTCCCCCAAGCGAGGGTCAAACTCAGCAACCACGCTTCCAAGATTTGATTTGCCAGCCAGAATAACATAATCTCTCACAGATGGATACAGAGATGTGAAATCAACATAGTGAATTCTTGCATCCTGAGGATTAATCGCCACCGTTGTATTCCAGATTTCAGTTCCGTTCTTTGTATACAGGCCAAACATCTGATTATCTTTGCACAGCGCCACGAGAATATCCTTACCCACGGCAGCCTGATCAGACTTGGGATACACCAAGCTAACACTGGACGGAGACACGGGCACATACTTTTCACCGTTATGTGTCATCGAATACTCCCATACCTTTCTAACGCCGGATATACCATCTATGTATCCATACGTCCCATTGTAAGCGAGATTCACATCATACCGGTATATGTAATCTTCAGTCGGCACTATAACCCAGTGCTGCCCATTTCTGTAGTTGAAATCCACAGAGGGATTTGCTATTATCGTAGAATTCACCGTGAAGTTGTATATATACACACCATGATAATGAATTGTCATAAATGTTATCGGGTCCTTTACTTTTCCATACACCCATATCATAACGGAGACTGTTTTATTGTCACCGGTAGCCATAGCAATCACTGAATCCACAGTTCCAGATGTTCTATCAGTAATGTTGTAATCCCATATATTAGACACGTAGCTCATTGGATGAGCAAAGTGAACCTTTTCAGGATTCTCCATAAACGAATTTACATCCACATCCATCTCATTGGGCATAAAGTTCACAGAATATATATAGAATGTATCTTTATCAAAACCCACCAGTTTTTTGTTGTTCAGCAAATACTCCATATGAGTCATATTTTTAGGCACAGTTTTCTCCACAGGGGTCTTAAGTCTGTAAAGCTGACTGTAAGAGAAATTTCTAGGATAGAAATACCCCGTACCATCCTGCGAATACAACCATATTCCCGCAACCCTCGTGGGTTTACCCATCTGCTGTGGAGTCAATATTGACACAGGAGGTGCCCATTGATGATGGCTCGGAATTGGTGCGGTATAGTTATCGATCTCGAACAAATCACCGGCAGGCGCAAGGTAATCCACAGAGTAAGTGTACGGAATTATGGGGGCAAATACCGCAAGTATAACAAAAAAGGTGATTATACCGAGACCCACCAGACCCAGCTTACTCTGCTTAAACAGATTCCAGTTTGTCTTAACTGAGCGTTTTATGCTTCTTTTTATTTCATCCCATTTCATACTGCTTGCCATTGAATACACCTCCTTATTGAACTCTCACCCTCGGATCCAGTATACCATACAGTATATCTGCTATGAAATTGCCACTAAGCACGAGCAATGTAATTATGTACAGCGTTGCGTAAACTATAGGAAAGTCCAGCTGAGTAAGCGCCTGAATATAAAGCAGACCCACCCCAGGATAGGTAAACACCTGCTCTGTAATAACACCTCCGGCGACCGTGAATGCCAGAGCAATCACAAAAGAAGTCACCAGGGGAAGCAATGCATTTCTCGCAGCATGCTTGAACAGCACAGTCCTTTCAGGAAGTCCCTTTGCCTTGGCAGTCACTATATATTCCTCACCCATAACATCAAGCATACTTGTTCTCATAAGCAGAGTTGTACCCGCCAAACTTATAAGAAGAAGCACGGTCAATGGCATAATCAAAGCCTTAACGAACTCTATGGAGAAATAACCGTACTTCATCCACCCATTGGCAGCCAGGGGGAACCACCCTAACTGGTACGCAAAGATCCATATAAATATTAATCCTAACCAGAAAGAGGGCATATTGTAGAACACAAGGCTACCCACCACCGTGCCTGAGTCCACCAAACTGCCTCTTTTCCATGCTATTATCGCACCCAGTAAATATCCGATAAGATACGATAATATAGTCGCAAGACCGAACAGAATAAGGGTATTCCACACTCGTCCATATATATATTGATGTGTATGTGGATTATACCCTCCAAATAACAATAACGATACGTTTAATCCCGTTGAAAACGATCTTCCGAAATTAAATGTGAACATATTTATCATGTATATTTCATATCGCTGCCATACACCTTTATCATATCCCATTTGATGAATCATAGCCTCCTTCTGCTGCTGGGTAAGATTGGGAGACTGCATCAAAAGCATATACGGCTTTGCGGGAAGTGCTTCCAGCAGCACAAATATCAGAGTCATGATCACTATGAGCGTGATAATTATCTGAATGAATCTTTTTATTGTATATACCGCCAATGGTCCCATAATTTATTCACCTCCATACATCACATACACCACCCTTTAAAAAATATAAAAAATATGGAGGAGGGAGTTACAGCTCTTCACCTCCCTCTTCCTCTTCCGCAGGTTCTTCCGCAGATTCTTCCTCGGACTCTTCTGCAGGCTCTTCTTCCTCAGCTGGTGTCTCTTCTTCCACTGGTTCCTCTTCAGGCACGGCTGCCTTGGGCTTCTTGGCGAGCATTGCACCCATGATAACCACCACAATCAGCAGTATGATGGTTATTATTATCCACAGGTCAATACCGCCCACCACTATGGCACCGCCACCCGGATTGGTATTGTTGTTACTTCCACTGCTGGCAACGGTAAACGTCACTGTAGTGGTAGCTTCCATACCACGGTCATCGAAGGCGGTAACCTTCAGAGTATGGTCGCCCTTGGTAAGGTTGTTGAACTGATAGCACCACATGTAGACTTTGTACGTAACTCCGTTAACCACCACAGTCTCGTTGGTGGCCTTCACAGTTGCTGCATGAGCAGTTCCGTCGATATTCACAGTCACGTTGGTAACCTTTCCAGCATCGTACACATAGCCCACAACCTTGTAGTTAGCATCGTAGATGGTAGCACCATTTGCTATACCCACTGACAGTACTGGCGAGAAGCCTTTAATAAGGACTGCTCCCGCGGTGGACGCTGTAGGATTATATCCGTTCTTCAGACCCTCCACGGTTATTGATATGCTGGTAAGTACAGCGGTTACATTGCTCGGAGAGAGACTGGACGTATCCACCAGGAAAGTAGCCGTACCATCCGGACCGGTCATCGCGGTTTTAGGTGTTGCAGTACCTATGCTTGGAGTAATACTGAGACTCACGCCCTCTATAGGATTGCCTGCAGAGTCGGTCACCACCACATTGAAGGCCACAGACTCTCCAAGGATAACCTCGTTCTTCACAGGGGTTACCTGTATGAACAGATACGGTGGCACGACAGGGATGGTTGTTGCTTCCAGCACACTGTAGGATTTAGGACCACCCATAGCAAGCACGAACACATTGATCTCCGACGGAGAAGACATCACAGGCGCAACTGGACTCAGCGTAACCTGACCATTCTTATCCGTGGTGCCAGTCACCGAAGGATACAGTGCCTTCCATGACTTTGCGTTATTGTAGACCTTTACCTGGACACCTGGCACAGGAGCATTGTTCTGGTCATATACGGTCACACCCACTCCAAACGGTGCACCCGGTGCTGCGACTGCCGGTAAAGACACACTGGATATCAGGATATCCATCGCTCTGTGAACCACTGCCTGTGACTCCAGCACCTGCTGACCGGTTATGTTGAACTGCCAGAAATCCCAGTTAGGATCAGAGATGTACAGATAGACATCGCCGTAAGGCACCACATACACACTGAAGAGCAAATCTCTGTAGGACATCATGCTCAGAGGCAGCCCGATTGTCACAGTACCATTAGCCACCAGAGCAGGCATCACGCCGGTCTCGTTCCAGGTGGACAGATCATCATCGTACGGATTCGGTGTTCTGTTAGCATAGCCTATGAAGTCTCCACTCGTTGCTATATTGTCGTGCGGAGTATAGATACCTATACCGGTGTAATACCACGCAGAGTTGAAGAACCATCCACCATTGTTGCTCTCGTCGTCCAGATCCACCAGCTGACCATCCGTGGTTCCAGAGACAACCGCGGCAATGGGCACCACAGTCTTCTCATCGACACCAAGTGCAATGCTGTAGCTCGTGATGTTGGCCTCCACCTTGGCGGTTCCGATTGTACCATTAAACACGCCTCCGAGGACCACGCCCGCCTTGGTATCAACCACAAGACCCATCAGAGTACCATTCACAGTATCATTGGTCTTGAAGGTGCTATTTGTGGAGGTCACAACCTTACCCTTGAAGGTTGCCTGCGTTATCACACCACCCACGAGCATACCATTGGATATCACAGGATCCTTGACGGACACGGAAACAATACCGTCTGCCTTCAGATATGTACCATCCTTGAAGGAGATGTTGGCAGACATTATTCCAGCACCGCCCACAATTCTGGCCACCGGCTGACCATCAGTACCATAGAGATGCACAGTGAAGGAAGAGTCACCAGTGATTATTGAGTCAGCGATATCCACATAACCTCCGAACAGAGGCTTGCTGAGTGGCGTGCCATTGTAGTAAAGAATATCCAGCCTATCACCGACGCCATTGATTATCTTCTTGTTCATGAACTCTATGTAAATGGGCGCAGAAGGCAGTCCAGGCTTGAAATGCACAGTAAACGTGGCATAGCCCGTGCCATTGGTGGTTATGGTGTTTGTCTCATTCACAAGGTAGCTCGTATTGCTGTAATACACAGGTATTGTCTCATTAACGAGAGGATTGCCCTGAGCATTCAATGCCCTCACAGTTATGGTGCTGTTCCATCCGAGAGTTGGACTAACCACATACTGTGACGCACTCACCAGTTTGTAAATAACCCAGCTGCTATTGAAGTTATTGTACGTAATCAGCTGCAGGATAGGCGTATTAGAATATGCATATCCCTGCTTGCTCACAGAGAACACGAGCTTGGCTATGGTATGCATATTAGCATATTTGCCCTGCAAATCATCCGCATTAGGTGCCACATAGTTGAATGTCGCCTTGCCATTTGCATCAGTTTTTGCGGTGGTCGGAGATATAGTACCAAAGCCTATCAGATTCGGATCAACAGACACAGTTGCGTCACTCACCGGCTTACCATTCTGATCCACCACGGAAACCGTCACAGTCGTGCTCTTACCCGGAGCAAGCGTCATCTGTGCCGCAGTAGCAGTTGCAGTAAGCACATGCGTCATGGTATCAACAACCTGAACTGTGGCAGTCTTATTCACAGTGGGATATCCTTCCTTAGAGATTTCAACGCCGACCACTCCCATACCAATGCCAGTGCCCTTCAACTTGAATGTGAACACACCATTTGCATTGGTGGTTCCACTGGCAGGTATTGCGGACATCACACTGGTGTTTGTCTTCACCACAACATTGGCACCGGACACCGGAGCACCCATGTTGTTAACCACATACACAGATGCAGTGCCATTGCTATTC
>JAADDK010000001.1 GCA_013154005.1 Methanobacteriota archaeon | reverse complement strand
AATAACGGTGATTGCCGGGCTGGCTGTGGCAGCCGCTATAATCTGGAAACGGCGGTGATTATTTTATCTCATTTTTATTTACAATACCTTCCAGATACATTCCGCCCACATACGCCTGCCCCACTGAGATGCCGTTATCGCCTCTGGGCACTTCCTCCGAAGAGTAAAATTTCAATCCCGCATCATTCACTGTTTTCTCAATCTCGCTCACAATCAGCGCGTTGTACGCCACGCCGCCGCTCACGCCCACGTTCTCAATGCCTCTCTCTTCCGCCACGCGCACCGCCCGCTCTGCGAAAAACCGGGCGATTGCCAGATGCGCCGAATACGCAATATCTCTAACACTCGCATTGCTGCTCATAATCTCCTCAAACAGAGAGCTAATAAACTCGTCTTCCCGAAGCTTAAAATGAATATCTTTTCCGCCCATTGCGGCGGATTCTAACTTCATGGCCGGCTCACCCTCGTAAGTTCTGCGATAGGCAATATTGAGAAAAACGGCAATGCTGTCCAGCAGACGCCCTAACGATGAGGTTTGCGGTGCGTTTCTCCGGATTTCGGTCTGGCGCAGTATCACTCCAAATTCGGTCTCGCCATGCGGAAGTGCAGTTATGGCACCCGCGCACCTGCTGCGAACCAGACGCTCAATTTCTTCCTCGGGCATGAAGGTTGAAAGCACACCCACCAGCGCGCGAAGCGGATAATGCGAGGCGAGGTCTCCGCCCGGCAGGGAATAATAAGGAATATGCCATTCTCTTCTCACCGAGCCCGGCGCAATGCTGACTATCTCACCGCCCCATATTTTTCCGTCCGAGCCGTAGCCAACCGCATCAATGGCTATGCCCACCATCTCGTCCAGTGCGCGCTCGGCCATCACACCCGCAACATGCGCAATATGATGCTGGACCTTCAGTACCTCTTTACTCATTTCCAACCCCGCTCGCGTGGTGTTGTAAAGCGGATGCGAATCCACGATTACCAGCTCGTAGTCATCAATGCCCAGCAACCCGCGCATGCGCTCAATTGCCTCGCGCTGAAACTCCATAACTTCAACCTTTGCAGTATCGCCGATATACTGGCCCGGATAAATTTTGGAGCCCTTGATAATTGAAAAAGAGTTCATCAGCTCCGCGCCCATGGCAATGCCTACATACGCGTATTTTGAAGAGATTGGCAGTGGAACAAAGCCCCGTGAACGGCGAATTACCACCCGCCGGGAGCCGTGAAAGCGCACCACGCTATCGTCAATGCGATTAACGATTCTCCGGTTATGCACCAGAAAATAATCTGCAATATCTCGAAACTCAGAGATGCGCTCATTATCTCTCAGCATGGGCATGCCCGGATAGTTGGCAGAGGTCATCACGTACGCATTTGCGGAAGAATGATGAAACAGAATATAATGCACTCCCGCATAGGGAAGCATCACGCCGATTGTGTGCAGCCCGGGCGCCACACCGTCCAGCTCTATTTTTTTCCGGAGCAGCACGATGGGCCGGCGATATGAAACTAACTCTTTCTCTTCATGCTCGGTTATGTATGCGAGTTTGCGCACTTCTTCAATGCTCCGCACCATCACGGCAAACGGCTGTGCCTCACGCCCCAGTCTTCGTCTTAATTCTCTCACTGCCTCAGAGTTGAAAGCGTCGCATGCCAGATGAAAACCGCCGATGCCTTTTATCGCCACGATGTGCCCGGAATCCAGTAGTTTTGCTGTCTCTTTAAGCGGCTCACCCGGCACCGCGGCGCCAGACGAATCAATCAGCGAATAATGCGGGCCGCAGGAATCGCAGCACACCGGCTCTGCGTGGTATCTTCTGTTAAGCGGGTCTTTATACTCTTCATCGCAGAATTCGCACATGGGAAACTCGCGCATTGCCGTGTTCTCTCTATCGTAGGGCAGTGATTCAATTATAGAAAATCTCGGCCCGCAGTTGGTGCACACGATGAACGGGTACATGTACCGGGGATTGGTGGGGTCAAATAACTCGCGAAGACAGTCATCGCACAGCGCGACGTCCGGCGGCACGATGGAATCGCCACCGCCGCCACCGTTCGAGCTGGGAAGAATTTGAAACTTTGCAACTCCGGTTTCGCGCACTTTCTCCACATTGATATGTTCAACGCGTGCCAGCGGCGGTGCCCGGTTTTTCAGGTCCGCGATGAACTTTTCTATATTTTCGTCTGTGCCTTCTATCCATATTTCCACGCCCGCATCGCCCAGATTCTTCACGTATCCGCGCAGAGAATGCTGAACCGCAATGCGATACACAAACGGCCGAAACCCCACACCCTGCACCACACCGGATACATGCACTTTCACCGCGGGCATGGCTTCACCTCAACCCTGAATACTTGTAAAATATGTTGCACGTGCCTTCGTAAGACACCATGCACGGGCCCACGGGCGTGCGGGGAGTGCAAACTCTCCCGAACAGAGGACACTTATCGGGAAGAATCAGCCCGCGAAGCACCTCTCCGCATCTGCACCCTCGTTCCAGGTCCGGCATGTCGGGCACTTCCGCATCCACCTCATTGCGAATCTCCAGATGCTCGTACTCTTTTTTCAAAAACAGCCCGCTTTCGGGTATGGTGCCCAGCGCGCGCCATTTTGCATCTCGAACCTCAAAGAATTCATTAATCGCGGCCTGCGCGCTCTCGTTGCCCTCGTAGCGCACCACTCGCGTGTACTCGTTCTCTATTTCCACCCGGCCCTCGTTCAGCATCTTCAATAACATGTAGATGGACGCGAGCATATCCAGCGGCTCAAATCCGGATATGACCTGAGGCACCCGGTACTGCGAGGTCAGCGATTCCCAGCCGCGCACTCCGATTATGGCAGACACATGGCCGGGCGTGATTAACCCGTCAAACTTCGTGCCCGCCTTCAAAAGAAACTCCACCGCGGGAGGCGTGAGCCGGTGCACAGAATAAATTTTGAAGTTTTCAATCTTTTCTCTTTCCGCTTCGGCAAGCATGCCCGCTGCGGGCGCGGTCGTCGTTTCAAATCCCGGCGAGAAATGCACCACCAGCCGATCTGTTTTAAGAGCAAGTTTGTAAGAATCGAATATGGAATAAACAACGCGCACATCGTAACCCTGCGCTTTGAAATCTGCAAAGCTGCCCGCGGGCGTGGGTATGCGATACATGTCTCCGAACGTGGTTATGACCATATCTTTCTGCTTAGCTATTTCCATCATGCGCACTATGTCCTCAACAGGCGTGATGCACACCGGGCACCCGGGCCCTGCAAACACCTTCACGTTATCGGGAAGGAGCGAGCGTATGCCTCCTCGATTTATCGTATCTTCGTGCGTGCCGCACACGTCCATAAATTTCACTTCTTTTCCGATTTTCTCCGCCTCGCGGAATATGCCGCCGAGAATCTTCTCGCTCAGCGCTCCGGGTTTCATTGCTCTCCCTCCAGCACCTCGGCCCATGCTTCGAGGCTTTTAAGCGCCGATTCTTCGTCCATCTTTTCAATGGCAAAGCCAGTATGCACAATCACGTAATCTCCAACTTTAGCGTCAGGTATGAAATCCACGCGCGCCTCTCTGCGCACGCCGCCGTAATCCACCACCGCAACGTTTCCGCGCAATTCAACAATTTTTCCGGGTATGGCAAGACACATACATGGTAAATGGCGCGATGCCTAATAAATATTGCGATATTCGTTTTAATACTTTTTGATTTCGTTAATTGCGTGTTAATTATACAAAAATTAAAGGGTCGGAATCTCTGAAAATCTTTCATTCAGCAGGAGAGACAGAAGCGAATCGGCCGCTTTTTTGACCACCTCGCTCATTCCCGTGCCAAACTCCATGGCCAGTGGCTCAATGCCAATCAGGGTGACTTTGTCCACATACTCGCTCAGATACGAGATGAAAAACGACAGCGGCATGCCGTGGGTGCTGAACGCCACACTGGGAATTTTCTCAACGGGCACTCTGCGCATCTCTCCGGGACTCAAGCCCATCAGCGCAGCGTCCACCAGCACCAGATGCTCCGGCTGCAGCTTTTTTATATCGGCAGTAAAATCTTCCGGCACCTGCCCGGCCACGATAACGTGCCAGCCCTCTTTTTTGAAATTGCGCGCCACGTATATGCCCACAGAATCATCGCCCCGCAACTCGTTCCCGATGCCCATCATCACTTTCATGCGCTCACCTCAAAATGCCCTCCACAATTATGTCCGTGGCCTCATCTTCGCTCAACCCCCGGCACATCAGCGTGGTTATCTGCCGGTCATCTATGCGTCCTATTGCGGCTTCGTGCGTGAGCTTGGCGCGCGGATTCTTCACGTACACGTTCGGCTCGGCACGCGCTTCTGCGTGGTCCATCAGAATCTCCGTGCAGTCAATATGTCCTCGCGAATTGGTGCCCTCGCCCACAATTTCGCTGCGTACCACACTTTTTGCGTGCTCACGAAGCACAACGCGGGTTTTTATTATACCTTTCGAGCTGCACCCGGCCAGTTGCATGTTCTCGTCCAGAGCAATTGCATCATCACTCTTGGCGGCGATTCTGGCAATTATGTTAGCACGTGCCTCTGTGAGTAAATGCACATCTGTTATAGCATTAATCGTTCCGGCCCTGCCCTTCTTGGCCGTAAAGCTCAGCTCAAAACTTCCCTTGATTCCCACTCTCGCAATCACGTGAGAGTTAATCACAATTTCCCCTGTATTGGAATGTATATGCTCTTCCTCGTAGTTAAAATGCGCACCGTTTCCCACCTCCACGTGTATCTCAGAATCGTGCCTGATTTTTTTTGCCGCGGGAAAAACGCAGTGTGATAGAAATCTCGCGGCGGTGCCGTCTTCCATCTTTATGTGCGCTTTAATTCTCTGCTCACCCTCCTCGCGCAAAATGGCAAAGCACAGGTGCACAACCTTATCTATTTTTTCACTCACGGTTATATTCACATGCACCTCATTATCCCTGCTCTCTGCCTCAATTTTCACACCCTGCGCGTTTACGGTGCGCACCACATTGTTTTTGTGTATGAATATCGTCGCCTCGCCCCTGCCCGGCTGCGAGTACCGCTCCATGGCATTTTCAATATCCATCATTGTTCACCCCCTCTGTGAAATTCTGCTCAAAATATTCCTTTATCTCGCCGGGCATGCCCTGCCTGATTATGCGCCCGTCGTGAAGCAGATACGCGTAATCACCCATAAACACCAGCTCTTTGTTGTGCGTGATTAAAAGCACGCATGCCTCCTTTCTCAGCGCCTCTATGCCCGCCCGTATCCGGTGATACGACACCATATCAATCCCGCTATCCGGCTCATCCAAGATAACGACCTTCGGCTTCATTAGCAGCACCGATGCCAGCTCGACTCTTTTTCGCTCACCGCCGCTCAGTGAATCGTCCATCTTCTTTGAAAGTATGCTTTCAGAAAGCCCCACGATGCGAATCGCATCAAGCACATCGCTGAGCTTCTTTTCTTTCGAGCTCACCAGAAGATAATCCTTAACGCGAAGCCCTTCGAATCTGGCCGGGTCCTGAAACGCGAGTGTGAGCCCGCGTCGAGCCCTCTCAAAAACAGGCAGCCGGGATATTTCTTCTCCATTTAGCTTAACACTTCCGGTGGTGGGATATATGCCCATTATCCCTCCAGCAAGTGTGCTTTTTCCAGAGCCGTTGACTCCCAGAATCACGTGAACCCGATTTTGTTCAAAATCTGCAGTTATGTGACGAATAATCTGCAAATCTCCGCGGTAAACCGATAGATCTCTCAGGGAAAGCATAGTTGTAGCAGTGATTTCAGTTATTAAAACTTTACTTCACACTTCTGTATATCGTGACTATTGCGATAAAAACACAAATTTAAAAACGAATATCGCAATTAAAGTGAAGAAAAATTTAAATTTAATATCGTAATGTCGTAGTGATGACCAAGAGAATACTCATAGCAAAGGTTGGACTGGACGGCCATGACCGGGGTGCAAAGGTTGTGGCACGCGCCCTGCGAAATGCGGGCTTTGAGGTTATTTACACGGGTATAAGACAGAGTCCGGAGCAGGTTGTGGAGACGGCCATTCAGGAAGATGTCTCACTTATCGGGCTCAGCTGCCTTTCTGGGGCGCACATCCCACTTTTCAGCAGAGTTATGGAGCTAATGCGCGAAAAGGGCGTGGATATCCCGGTATTCTGTGGGGGCACGATTCCTCCATCAGACGTGGAAACGCTGAAAAAAATAGGCATGAAGGAAGTGTTCGGACCCGGCACGCCTCTGAAGGTCATTGTGGAGAAGGTTAAGGAGTGGGTATAATGGACGAAATTCTTGATAAAGTTAGAGCGGGGGATAAAGTTGCCCTGTCCAAGCTTATCACCATGATGGAGGAGGATCCGGAGTTTAGAAAGCAGGTGATCAAGAAGATATACGGGTGTCCGGTGAAAGGGAAAATAATATGCTTTACCGGCCCGCCCGGCGTGGGTAAAAGCACGCTCATTGACCACGTCATATCCATACTGGTGGAGCGGGGAAAGAAGGTGGGAGTAATACTCGTAGATCCGCGCTCGCCCTACACTGGCGGCTCGCTGTTGGGTGATAGAATACGAATGCAGAGACATGCCACAAATCCAAACGTTTTCATCAGAAGCATAAGCTGTGCCGACAACCCGGAGGGCATATCCAGATCAGTGAAAGATATCCTGAAGGTAATGGGTCTGTCAGGTATGGATTATATTATAGTGGAGACGGTGGGCACCGGCCAGATTGCTGTGGAGGTCTCGTACATCTGTCACACCACCGTGCTGGTGCTCATGCCCAATATGGGCGACGACATACAGATGATGAAGGCGGGAATACTTGAGAGTGCGGATATCTACGTGATTAACAAGTGTGATATAAGTGGAGCAGATTTGACGGAAGCGTATCTTCGCGATAATATCGAGGCGAAAGATGGCTGGACTCCGCCCATCGTGCGCACCATCGGATACAACCGTTCCACCATAGTGGCGCTGGTGGATAAGATAGAAGAGCATCTCAGCAAGGAGAATCCAAGATATCGTGAGAAGATTCGCGGGCTGCTCAAAACCATGTTTCTTGACCACGTGGACGAGCTGGCCATGCAGTTTCTGAAGGATAACAAAGAGTTTGAAGAGTATGTGGATAAGGTTGCGGGTTGCGAATGTGATTATTATACTGCGGTAGATGAGCTGTTTGCGAAGATGAAAGAGGTGTTCTGCAATGAAAATAAAGAAGATTGACCATGTGGCGCTTGCCACCAGGAGTATAGAGGATGCAACTAAAATCTGGAAAGAGATGGGCATGGACATTCATTACGAGGAAGTGCCGGAGCAGAAAGTGAAGGTGGCCATGATAAAAATCGGCGATTCACGCCTTGAAATTTTAGAGCCCACTGCGGAAGATTCGCCCATATCGCGGTTCTTGGAAAAGCACGGCGGCGGATTGCATCATATTGCGGTGGAAGTTGATGATATTGAGAATGCCATTGATGAGTTAAAATCAAAGGGATTCCGAATGATTGACGAGACCCCGAGAGTTGGGGCGGGTGGAAAGAAAATAGCGTTTGTGCATCCGAAAAGTGCAAAGGTTCTTCTGGAGCTTGTGGAGGCGAAAATATGAAAAAAGAGCTTGAAAGATGGGAATCCACAACTCTTAAAAAATTTCTGGAGAAAAAGGGTGAGCGGGGAGAGTTCGTGCTGGATTTCGGGCCGGAGATTGAGCGGCTGTACACACCTGCACATCTTAAAGATTGGGATTATCTGTCACGTCTCGGCTTTCCGGGTGAATTTCCGTTCACTCGCGGTGTGTATCCCACCATGTACCGGGGCCGGCTCTGGACCATGCGTCAGTATGCGGGATTTGGCACTGCAGAAGAGACGAATAAACGCTACAAATTTCTGCTTGAGCAGGGCCAGACCGGACTGAGCGTTGCGTTTGACCTGCCAACCCAGGTGGGCTACGACTCTGACGACCCCATGGCGCTGGGCGAAGTGGGCAAGGTGGGTGTGGCGATAGATACCGTGGAGGATATGCGTATTCTGTTTGACGGCATACCACTCGACAGGATAAGCACATCAATGACCATCAATTCCACCGCGGCGATTCTTCTCAGCATGTACCAGATTATTGGAGAGGAGCAGGGTGTAAGCAGCATGGCGCTTCGCGGCACCATTCAGAACGATATACTCAAAGAATACATTGCCAGAGGTACGTATATATTTCCACCTCAGCCTTCAATGCGGCTGGTGGCAGATACCATCATTTACTGTGCGGAAAACATACCGAAGTGGAACCCAATAAGCATCTCCGGATATCATATTCGCGAGGCGGGAAGCACTGCGGTGCAGGAGGTGGCGTTCACCATTGCAGATGGTATAGAGTACGTGCGCTGGATCACCCGCAGAGGTGTGGACGTGGATAAATTCGCGCCCCGGCTTTCGTTCTTCTTTGCCGCGCACAACAACTTCTTTGAAGAGATTGCAAAGTTCCGGGCAGCCAGACGCATCTGGGCCAAAGTTATGCGGGACCGGTTTGGTGCGAAGAATCCCAAATCATGTATGATGCGGTTCCACACGCAGACCGGCGGCTCAACGCTCACCGCGCAGCAGCCGCTTAATAACATAATTCGCGTTGCCATTCAGGCGCTTGCCGCGGTGCTGGGAGGCACCCAGAGTTTGCATACCAACTCATATGACGAAGCTCTTGCACTGCCCACCCGAAAATCGGTGGAGATAGCGCTGCGCACCCAGCAGATTATAGCGTACGAGAGCGGGGTGGCGGACACCATTGACCCAATGGGTGGATCATACTATCTTGAATGGCTCACCGATACAATAGAGGAAGAGGTGTGGAAATATATTGACAAAATTGACGAGATGGGCGGCATGACCCGTGCGGTGGAGATGGGCTACGTGCAGAAAGAGATATCCGATTCTGCGTATCGCATTCAGATGGACATAGAATCTGGAAAGCGCGTGGTGGTGGGTGTGAACAAGTTCACCACCGATGAGGAGATAAACATAGAAATTATGAAGGTCAGCGAGGAGATGGCACAGCGGCAGATTGAGCGGCTGCGGAGATTCAAAGCCTCGCGTGATGCGATGCGAGTAAAAGACGCTCTCGACGCGCTAAGACGTGTGGCCGAAAAGGAGGAGGATAACAAAAACAATATAGTGCCTTTCATTTATAGTGCTGTGAAATCGGGAGCGACTCTCGGCGAGATAGTGCACGCGTTAAAAGATGTGTTTGGCGAGTATCGCGCTCCCACCGTGATATGAAGGGTGATGCTATGTTAGATGAAAAAAGAGAGCAGGCAATGAAAGGTGGCGGAGAAGCGAGAATTGAAAAGCAGCACGAGAAAGGCAAATTGACTGCACGGGAAAGAATAGAAAAGCTCCTTGACCCCGGCACGTTCGTTGAGCTTGGAATGTTTGCAGAGTCCCGGGCAACCGATTTCGGAATGGACAAAAAACGCATTCCCGGCGACGGCGTGGTCACGGGCTACGGCACCATTGACGGGCGCTTGGTGTTTGTGTATGCGCAGGATTTCACCGTGCTGGGTGGCTCGCTGGGCGAGATGCACGCGCAGAAAATATGTCAGGTTCTGGACCTCGCAATGAAGAACGGCGCACCGGTGATTGGCCTGAATGATTCTGGAGGTGCAAGGATACAGGAGGGTGTGGATTCACTTAAAGGATACGGCGAGATATTCTTCCGCAACACAATCGCCAGCGGCGTGATTCCGCAGATTGCCATGATTATGGGTCCGTGCGCCGGCGGTGCGGTTTACTCACCGGCCATAATGGATTTTGTGCTTATGGTCAATGGAACATCGCACATGTTCATCACCGGTCCGCAGGTTATAAAGGCGGTGACCGGTGAAGATGTGGACTTTGAGAGTTTGGGCGGCGCCATGGTGCACAATGAAAAGAGCGGCAACGCGCATCTGTACGCGGAAAACGAGGAAGAGGCGATAGAACTCGTGAAGATTCTGCTCAGCTATCTGCCCTCAAACAATGTGGAGGACCCACCCGAGATGCCCACGGGAGACCCGCCAGACAGAGAGGATTATGATCTGGATAGAATCGTGCCCGAGGACCCGAAGAAATCGTACAATGTGAAAGATGTCATCAATTCAATTGTGGACGAGGGCACGTTTCTGGAAATTCACCCCTACTTTGCACAGAACATCGTGGTGGGCTTTGCGAGAATGGACGGCAAGACGGTGGGCATAGTGGCCAACCAGCCCGCGGTGTTTGCCGGAGTTCTGGATATAAACGCCAGCGACAAAGCCGCTCGTTTTATAAGGTTCTGTGATGCGTTCAACATACCCATCATCACGCTTGTTGATGTGCCCGGCTACATGCCCGGCGTGGAGCAGGAGCATGGCGGCATAATAAGGCACGGTGCGAAATTACTGTACGCGTACAGCGAGGCCACGGTACCGAAGATAACTGTGATTATGCGCAAGGCGTACGGTGGTGCGTATATCGGTATGGGCTCCAAGCACCTGCGCACGGATGTGGTGTACGCGTGGCCCACTGCGGAGATAGCAGTGATGGGCCCGGACGGCGCTGTGAACATCGTATTCAGAAAAGAGATAAAAAATGCCGAGGACCCGGAGAAGAGAAGAAAAGAACTGATTGAAGAGTATCGCGCCAAATTTGCCAATCCGTACGTGGCCGCCTCGCGGCTGTATGTTGATGAAGTAATTCACCCGCATGAGACGCGTCCACGTATCATACAGGCACTGCACATGCTGGAAAATAAGCGCGAAGAAAGACCGGAAAAGAAGCACGGGAACATACCGCTGTGAGGCATGAATATGAAAAATGCGGTGGTGCCCATCATAATTTTCGTTTTTGTTTCGTCCCTTGCATCGGGCACTTCGCCGTACTTACCGCCCTATACTGACTGGCAATTTTCATACGAAGCCAGCAACGCAACGTTCGCGCCGGAAAAAGCAGAGATTTATGTAAATAATGGCTATGCAAATCTCAGTGCCTCACTGCTGAAAAGCATAGATGAAGGTATGCATTTCACTCTGAACCTATCGGCCGAGGTATCTCCTGCGGCCATTGAAACGGGCGTTATTCTTATATTAAACGGGCATCAGGTGCTCAAGCAGAAGCTTGATAGTGGGAAAAACACGCTATCTTTCTTTGCCACTGAAAACTATCCGAAGGGCACGGATATTACCCTGATTGTGTACTGCTACGGGGCAAACGTGCATCTGACCCTGTCACCGGCGGTGATTCAGAAGCCGAGGGGCGGGATAGATGAGGGGCTTCTACTTACCGGTGTGGGCATCACTGTGGTGTTCACGGTTCTCTCAATTCTTGCAGGTGTAATGTACACCCTCAAAATTATAACCAGTAAGAAAGAAAAGGAGGCGAAAAAATTGGCTGTAAAAAATGTTGATAAATCCGAAATATCTCCAGAGGTTCTGGCTGCCATAACGGCGGCTCTGGAAGCATATATGCACGGTAAGAAATTCAAAATAATAAGCGTAAAACCATCTGTCTGGAAACTCTACGGCAGAATGAATATGATGAGGCGAGGAAAATGAAGCGAAAGTTTAGAGTGGTTGTGAACGGAAAAGAGTACACGGTAGAAGTGGAAGAAGTGGGCGGAGAGATGGAGCAGCCGGGCACAGTGCCGGTACGCACAGGTCCCACAGCACGCGCAGCACCCACAGCCCGAAAGGTGAGCAAAAGTGCAGACGCGAAACCGAAAGTTGAGAAGGTTGAAGGCGCCGTGACCGCACCCATGCCCGGAAAGATTCAGAGTGTAAAAGTGAACGTGGGTGATTCAGTGAAGAGAGGCGATGTGCTGCTAATCCTTGAAGCGATGAAGATGGAAAACGAGATTGTCGCACCGAAAGACGGCACTGTGAAGGAGATACTGGTATCTCCGGGCGATAGTGTAGAGCGCGGTGCGCCGCTGGTGGTAATAGGGTGATGCCCTGAATGTTCGACGTGCTGCTGAACCTTGTGGGATTCCTCGCGCTAACGTGGCAGAACGTGGTGATGATTTGCATAGGCGCATGCTTCATCACGCTGGGAATAAAATTCCATATGGAGCCACTCCTGTTGGTACCCATAGGGTTCAGCGCCATAATTGTAAATTTGCCTCTGAGCGGCATCACTTCGGTGCCTCACGGATTTCTGTATCTCGTTTACAAATATTTGATCAAGACGGAAGTTATACCGCTCTTGATTTTTCTTGGTGTGGGTGCCATGACCGATTTTGAGCCGTTGCTGGCGGACCCCAAAACATTTTTGCTGGGCGCGGCGGCTCAGATTGGCATATACTGTGCAATGCTCACTGCGCTGGTTATAGGATTCAACTTAAATCAGGCTGCCGCAATTGGCATAATCGGCGGTGCGGACGGTCCCACCACCATTTACACGTCCACAAAGCTTGCACCGGATATACTGGGCGCGGTGGCCGTGGCCGCGTATTCATATATGTCCCTCGTTCCAATTATTCAGCCACCGGTGATCAAGGCGCTCACCACCAAAAAAGAGCGAAGCGTGGTGATGGAGCCACTGCGAAAAGTCTCAAAGAAAGAGAAGATTCTGTTTCCGATAATAACCACAATAGTGGTTGGGCTTCTTGTGCCACCCGCGCTTCCGCTGGTGGGCATGCTCATGTTTGGCAATTTGCTTCGCGAATGCGGAGTCACAGAACGATTATCAAATACTGCGCAGAACGATTTAATCAATATAGCTACTATATTCCTGGGGCTTGGCGTGGGGTTCATGATGACTGCAGACAAGTTTCTCACACTGCAAACGGTTGAGATTCTCATGCTCGGTATACTCGCATTTGCCACCGCCACGGCGGGCGGGGTGCTGCTGGGGAAATTGATGTATGTACTCTCGCACGGCAAAATCAATCCAATGATAGGCGCTGCAGGAGTCAGCGCAGTGCCCATGAGCGCGCGTGTGGTCCAAAAGATGGGTGTGAAAGAGAACCCGGAAAACTTCCTGCTTATGCACGCCATGGGTCCCAATGTGGCCGGTGTAATCGGCTCGGCGGTGGCGGCCGGGGTGTTTATCGCGTACATACTTTGATTACAGAAGCCCCAGCGATTTCAGTTTTGAATCGTTTTCAATAACATCGGGTGCGCCGTCATACACAACCTCTCCTGACTGCATAACCAGCACCCGTGTTGCTTCTTTTATGTCCCCGAGAAGATGGGTTGCAATAACCATGGTTTTGCCTTCTTCTTTCAGCTCATGAAGCAATCGCGCAAACTCGTGTCTGCCCTTCACGTCCATATTTGCAGTGGGCTCGTCGAACAGTATAAACTCCGGCTCGTACGATAGCACCGTGGCCACAGATGCGCGTTTTTTCTCCCCCTCACTCAGCTCGTAAGGGTGCCTGTCTCTGAGATGCCATATATTCATGCGTCGCATTGCCGTTTCGGCCATTTTTTCCGCATTGGCATCATCTCCAAGGTGTCTTGGTGCAAATGCCACATCATCGTACACAGTGGGCGAGAATAGCTGCACGTCTGGGTCCTGAAACACCACGCCTATCTTTTTGCGTATTTCCACATCTTTTGTAAGCTTCTCCGTGAGTTTTTTACCGAATATTTTCGCGGTGCCGGTGGTGGGCACGTACAGGGCTGCAAGAATCATCAAAAGCGTGCTCTTTCCCGCACCGTTCTCGCCTATCAAATATACTACCTCACCTTTCTCGATTTGCATGGTGACATTTTTAAGTGCTACGTGGTCATCGTAGGAATAGCCCACATTGGTCAAAGTGGCAACTGCCAGAGCGCACCACCGTTAATACCAACGAGCACAATCGCAAGCGCAAAAAACACCGCAAGATAAGACCACGTGATATGCACATCTCTCTTCTTCTCACTTTCTGTGAGCATAAATCCTCTTGATAGCATTGACATATAAACCTTTTCCTGCATCTCGTAGCTTTTCACGAACAGGTTGCCGATAAGGGGAGCATAGAGTTTCCACGTCGAGGTGCTTTTTTCCTTTCCGATTACACGACTTTTTATGGATAGCAGAGTGCTCTCGATTATTCTCGCAAAGAAGAATATGTATCTGAATGTCAGGAAAAGTATGAGTATGAATACTCGCGGCAGGCGAATCAGCTCAAGAGAGGCTATCACATCTTCCCACCGCGTAGTTTTGGTTAGAAGTGTTACCGCAGTTACTGCTATGAGGGTACGTATAATAAGAAGTGCCGCAGCGCGCAGTCCCTCATATGTGGCCGTGAGAAAATAAAAATGAAAGATGGGCTCACCGGGCACCATGAATATGGCGGGGATTGCAATCATCCCCGTAAATAGCGGCACAAACAGCCATGCTGCAAACACACCCCTCTCGAACAGCAGCGCCTCGACTACTAAAAACAAAAGTAATAAAAGAAGTGCAAATAGTGAGTGTAAAAAAATCATCAAAAATAAAACTATGATGAGAGAGAGCAGTTTTGTCTCAGGATTAACCCGGCTCAGCAGAGAGCGGGAAGTATCCACTTTCTCAATCGCTTTGATGCTCTTCAGTGTTGCGTTCACGAATTTCACGGGCAATCTCTCCCATCTTTACGACACCCATGGTCACGGTTATGACCATAAACACGCCAACGAACGCTGAGATTATGTAGCCCATGGATGCCATTACCTGATTATCCCAGCCGGGCACATCGTAATCCTGCAACGGAGCGCCGCCACTGTAATGCTTCGGCTCCCATGTCTGATTTCCGATTTTCACCTGGTCCCACTCACCCCAGGCATCGCCGTAGTTCCATGTGAGCAGTATGCCTATGGGCGAGATGATGCACAGCACCAGCATGACTATCAGCGCACGTTTAATCCACGGCACCACTTTTCTCACCTCGCAGGGTTAACTTTGGAAGGTTAAGAAGATGCGAGTTCTTGGATTTCAGATAATACACCACCGAGCCGGTAACCACCGCCTCGACCGGGCCAGCGGTAACCAGATGTGCCAGAAGCATGGCGGGAATGGATACGGTGTAGGGATACGGGCAGTAGCCGGGGGCGATGAACGGCTGTATGCCCAGCTCAAGCCCTGCCATAAATGCAGCGGCGTTGATGCCCACATATCCGCCTATGGCGGCTGCCAGACCCATGGTGGCGGGCGTCTTTTTGCCAACAAACTTCAGAATCAGCGAATACACGTAGTAACCCACGAATGGGATCACAACACCCATGTTAAAGCAGTTTGCTGCATAGCTTGTCAGGCCACCATCACCGAAAAAGAACGCCTGTATGAGCAGTGCGACACTTATTGCAATCACCGAGGCCCAGGGCCCGAGTAGGATGGCAATCAACACCGCTCCCACCATATGCGCAGTTGTGCCGTCCGGCACGGGCCAGTTGAACATCATCACCAAAAACGCAAAGGCAGAGAGCATGGCCAGAAGCGGAACGCTTCTCTCGTTCAACTGCTTGCTGGAGATTCGGAACGCTGTGTACCATATCGGTATCATCACTATATAGAAGAACAGACACGTTGCGGGTCCTAAATATCCGTCCGGTATATGCATGGTATCACCTTTTTATTTTATGGTGACACGAATAGCATACAAATATTTAAAATTTGCTACCAGACGAGAATTTCGAAATTCGTTGAAAAATCGAAAAATTAATTTAAATAGCAAAAAGTTTATTAATAATCTCAACTACGTGTTATCACTATGAATGCCAAGAAAGAGTTTATGTTGTGTGAATGCGGGTGGGACGCACTTGCAAATATGACGAAAAAGCCCGAGATGATTCTTGAGTTATTTCCCTACTGCAAGGGTTACAGAATGGAAGGAGATAAAATATTTGTGGAGTTTGATGTAAAAAAATTTCTGCTTAATTTTAAATTTGAATTCGCACTTAAAGTGGACATAAATTTTCCGTACATAAGGTACGTGTTCACAGGCAAGAAGGGCACGCTTACCATCACGTTTTATTTGGATGAGCGCACCTCCGAGCTGTCAATAGAAGCAGCATGGAAGGGTTTCGGAGAGAGATTGATGGACAAGCAGCTGGAGGACTTCGCCCAGGGCATTAAAGACGTGATTGCGCAGATTCGGGACCAGTACCTGAACACGCAGTACCTGATTAAGGATACCACCCGTGGAGGCGCAAAGGTACGTGATGTTTCGCCATTGAAGATGCCTGCGATTATTAAGTATTTTTATGCAGTGGCCAATGATAGAAGCTTCGTGATACTCGGCTCTGGAGAGCACGGTGATTTTTTCAGAACCACGGTGGAAAACGGCGTGGTGAAAGGGTGCGTATATATCAAGGGCGGTGAAAAATACACACTGAAAATAAACAAGAGAGTGATGGATTTAGAATGGACAGATTTCAAGGATATGAAGCCGAAGGGTGATTATTTTCTTAAGATTGAGGAGTGATTATGGCTCCACTTTGGTGAGCTGGAACCTTACGTTTTTCACTCCTTTTAGACTTGTTAGTTTCTCTGCAATTTCTCGAATGGTGTCCGATTTGCCATTTACTATTACGACTTCAAGGCAGTTCTTCTCATCAACATGAACGTGTACGGCTGCACGAATTACATCCACGTAATGATGCTGTATATGTGTGATTTTCTCGCTTATGCCCCTTACGTCATGATCGTATATTACCGTGATTGTGCCGAATACATCCTCTGAGCCCTCGGCCACACTCTCTTCAATGAGCGCGTTCCGTATCAAATCACGTATTGCCTCTGACCTTCCCACGTACCCTTTTTTTCCAATGAACTCGTCGAACTTACTGAGCAGTTCCTCATCTATGGATACGCCGAACCTTTTGAGCATATTAAAAGATATGCAATATTGATATAAAATCGTTGCTTTTTTTCATTCCGAGTACGATTTGAAATTCGCAATATTTCAACATTTTATGACGAACTTCGTTCACCTGCACGTCTTATCCCAGTCAGCATGCTCGCCCTTTATCTTCTTTTTCTCTTCCGGGTCCTCGCCTCTGAAGTTCTTGCCAACATGGCTTCCGGGTTCACTGATATACCCCCACTTCTTGGCCTGCCACTCGATTATGTCTATGAAGAGATGATAGAATGGCATCATCAACGGCCCGTACCAGCGCTCTTCAAAGTAGTTTTTCAGGATGTTGCGACCCTGTCTTATGCCATGCGTCAGACATCTTTTCAGTAATTCCATGTGTATATCACTTAATTTGTATGCACGGAACCAATCTTTGCCTTTTAGCAGACCCATAGGTACGAAGAACATTGGCATGATTATTGCCTTGAAATCCCACAGGTCATCCACCAGCTCAAGAGTCTTGATTATATCGTCCTCATTCTCTTCCGGCAATCCTGCAATGAGCGTCATGGCCGGCTGCATGCCCACATCCTGCATTATGCCCGCCGCTTCCAGCACCACCTCGGGCCATTTTTCGGTGCTGAACGGCTTGGCTTTCTGGGGCATGATGATTTTTGCCAGACGCGGTGAGCCTGTCTCGACTCCAATCTCGGCACCCCACCATGACTGATGCTCATCTAATATAATCTCCGAAAGTTTGTCCATAAGCTTGCTGTCCTGCTGTCCCTTCACTATGGCGGCTATGCTTGCATGCGCCCATACGATTTTCTTGTAATGCTTTTTGAATAGCTTGTGCAGTTTTATCAATTTCTCTTCGTTAGGTATGATGTATGATGGTGGCTTTGCACCATACAGCAGGACATCTTCACTGTGAATTATGCCATTTTCCACGCCGTTGTGAACGTTTACCAGAATCTCCCGTTCTATTTTATCAAATGGTATGTATCTAAGAGGCCTTAGCGTTACCGAGCAGAATTTGCAGCCACGAGGACAGCCTCGCATCACTTCCACAAGCCCATTTACACTCGGAAGTTTTATCTCTGAAATTTCCTCTATTTTTGGAGATTGAGAGGGTTTAAGGTCCACAAATTTGGGAAGCTCCTCGCCTTTTAATGCCCTGCGTACCAGCTCACTTACCGCAAGTTCCCCCTCTCCATCTACGACAGTATCAACACCCCACTCCTTCATCTTATCCTCTCGATATTTCCAGTGCCAGGCGGCGGGGCCTCCGGCAATTATCCGCACTCCGTTTTTCTTCATCTCTCTTATTGCTGGAGAGTTCATAAGTCGTGCAAAAGACCTCGCATTCACGGTTTCCGTCTGAAATATGGATGCAAATGTGCTTGAGGGCGGACCAAATCCAAAATAATCGTGGTGCGAGAGAAGAAGAACCTTGGCATCCTTTACGTGCTTGTGCAGGTGGTCTGGGTCAATTATGGCTGCGTCAAACCCATCATCAATAAGCTTCGCTTCTATTTTGCGAAGCCCGTACGGCGCCTCCAGAGGCCTGCCAGTACGATCAATAACTTTCATTTTAGGTGCGAAAAGTGCAAGCCAGAATTTTTCAGGAAGTAGTAATGGTGGGCCGGTGGTACCGAACCCCAAGAATTCTTTATGGTGATGGTTGGACATCATCGTTCTGTCCGTAGTGAGCACAATTTCTACCATCAAATCACCCTGCCAATGGGCAAGGCTTAAAAACTTATAAACATTTCGTGTTTTTGATGTTGCCTGTACGAATAAGAGTGACGAATATGGGGAAGGTTGAAAAGGAATACCGTTCCATCTTGGAGTTTTATGAGAAGCGTATAAATAGAATGGCGCGATTCACGCCAGCATCTGGGTCTAAGATTTCCGGAGATGCTATCTTGCTGGACCCGGCCGGGCGCAGTGTAACCAGTGATGAGTTTTATGATATGATACGCAAAGCTTCAGTCAATGGGCGGGAACTGCATTTTGTTGTGGGTCCTCCAGAAGGATTCGGCGCAGAAAAATCAAAATACGATAGAATATCACTTTCTTCTCTGACCATGCGCCATGAGCTTGCGTATCTCGTTCTCTTGGAGCAGATTTACCGGGCGCTGCTTAGAATGAAAGGCACGGATTATTCAAAATAGGGCGTATTTTGTTCCTAAATTGATAATACCAAAGAGGCAAACCACAGAAAAATTTTTAAAGTTGTTTGGAAATATAAAGACTAATTAATTGAGCGTGTGAAATAGGTGGGTGAGTATGATGCGAGCAGCAATTATAATGATAATTGTGGCCGCAGTTATGATTGCTCCAGCGCAGAGTATACTGGTTATAAATGCACATGGCTTTTCCAGTGCAAGTACTCCGGGAGATAGGGATGGGGATGGTGTGAACGATAGCTACGAGCTCAACACCACGTACATTGATTCATGGGGTGAGCTGCACTATAAATTAGACCCGTGTCTGTACGATTCGTGGTATGATGGATTAAGTGATGGAGAGAAAGTGTCTCTGGGTCTTGTGGACCGTGTGGATGCAGAAAAAAGTGAGTGGTGGGAGAGCATGGCCGGGGATGTAGACGGTGATGGACTGAGAGATGATCTCGAAATAGCGCTTGGCCTTGATCCGCTTAAAGACGATACCGATGGAGACGGAATACCTGATTCGGTGGAGATTCTCTATTTCCATACTGATCCTCTTAATAATGACACTGACGGAGATGGGCTGTTAGATGGTTATGAAGTTTCCCATAAACTTGTGGAGCTGGAGCATGAGGGAATTTACCTGGCTGGAATGTATGTGTACGATTGTGGGTATCTACCGGAAGACACTGATCCCCTCAATCCAGATACAGACGGAGATGGACTGAGTGATGGTGAGGAGTTCAAACTTGGTTTTAAAGGTATTGCATGTGGTGATAATGATACTTACATATTGTTGTGGGATGGCCCCATACCTACCATGGCGGATACGGACGGAGATGGCCTTAATGATTATCAGGAATTGCAAAAAATCAAAGAAGACGACCCCACAGACTGGGTTTATTATTACAGAGATGCGCTTAAAACTAATGATCTTGACGGAGATGGCTTAACCGATTATATGGAATGGCTTTTGGGCACTAATATAACACTTTGTGATACTGATGGCGACAGCTTAGATGATGGATATGAAGTTAACATAGGAACTGACCCCCTCAATCCAGATACAGACGGAGATGGACTGAGCGATTATGATGAGGTGAAGACTTGTGGTACAGATCCCACCAAGCCGGACAGCGATGGAGACGGCCTGAACGATTCGGAAGAGCTCAGCATTTATCCGGAGCCCAATGCCACCAACCCGGATACAGACGGAGATGGTCTGAGTGATTATGATGAGGTGAAAATATATGGTACAGATCCCACCAAGATGGACAGCGATGGAGACGGCCTGAACGATTCTCAGGAAATAAAATATGGAACCAATCCTAAAAACAGTGATACGGATGGTGATGGACTCGATGATTTGATGGAAATTGAAATAGGTACAAACCCCGCTTTGAATGATACAGACGGAGATGGACTGAGCGATTATGATGAGTGGTACTATGGAACCAATCCCAACAGCAAAGATACAGATAACGATAATCTCACTGACGGTGAAGAGTACAACAAAAGAACAGACCCCACAAATCCCGATACGGATGGAGATGGCATACCCGATGGCTCTGACTCGGATCCTGGCACGAGCAGTTACTGGGATAACTCTCACTATCTACCCTCAATTTATATATTTCCGCCGCCTATCCAGAACTATAAGCCAGGGAAATATGTCCATTTTGAAATAACTCTTCATGGAAATCTCGGTACGGTAAACGTTAGTGTGAAAGGCCCGGGTAAATTAAATGTTACATCCTTTTCTCATACGAGTGACGGGTGGACAGATGAGCATATTAATCTCACATTTCTGCATTTTGACGGTAACCACAGTGTGGTTGAAGTGGAGTTTGTGCCGGAAAACGGAGCGCCCACCTCGGTAACTGTAAATGTAATAAATCCACGCAGTGCGTTAAACGTATCACGTGCTTATCTTCCTCTAAATTTCCCCACGGATATATACTTCAATTTCACTGGAAAGGTAAAATATTTCTCGCTCGCCATGCCATCCAATTCAGGAACTTATACTATAGAGAGTATTAGCAACAATTCTGTTAAAGTCAAATTTAAGATGAATGAGGGCGGAAAAATAAAACTGAAGATAAACGCTGATATTTATAACTCCTCTCATTACTGCGGAGAGTACACACTTGTAGTGGGAAATGATGAATTTTCAGAGTATGAATCGCGATTGAACAGGCTTATAGAGAAAGTGAATAACTACATCAACGTGAGTGTGAATACAGATAGCTTAAAACAGCGATACTATAACGGCGATGAGAGAGCTCTGGAAGAGTTAAAAAGCATAATACGGGTTGAGGCTTTGACTCTAACAGCCGCGGTAATGATAAGCAATCTTGTGGATGAGCTGGCGAATACTGCTGTAGATGTGATATCTTTCAAGACGCTTCTGGACATTCTTCTCGATAAACTTAAAGAAAGTGAAACATACCAGGAACTTGTAGAATACATCACGGAGAAGATAAACGCACTTGCAAATAAAATAATGCGTGGGTTAAATGTTGATGAATCTCTCGTTGATAATATGGTGGATGCCATTACCGAGAAGGCTGGAGAGTCACTTGATTCTACCCTACAGGAGTACAGGGAGCGATTGAAGACGAAATTTGTGGAGTGGATGTACACACCGCTTAAGAATGCGCATGACAGTATAGTTTACACGTACCTATCTGAAAATGAGAGCAAAGAGCGCAGATTGAAGATATATGATTATGCAGAAGAAGGTGTGGGTATGATGAATCTCCTGAGCACAGTCAGTGAAGTCTCAGAAAGTATAGAGGAAACATCCTCTCTTATAGGAGAGTTCAGCACGGGTATGCCACCCTATAAAACTGCCATGGAAATAATTGAGAAAGTGGCAGCTATTCTTTCCAAATCTGCCAGTGCGCTTGAGAAATTTGAAGCTGCGAGAACAATAACCAACATAATTGATGCATATAAAGGAGATTTTGGAGCTATGTGCACAGTGGGCATGGAAAACGAGAGCTATGTGGTGGTTTACTCAGCCAGCGATGACGGAGATGTTCTTGCAAAAATCAGGAATATTGTGATGGAAAACTACTCTGAACCCACAGTAACGTTAGAACAGATAAAGATGCTTACCTACTCTTTGGAGTTTCTGCATGGTAATGGGACACTGGCAATGCTCAATTCCACCGCGGACCGGTTCATGATGGATGCGAAGACATATATTCCTGCTCAAGATAATAACGAGAATGTGAAATATATCTATGTGGACGCGCCGGACACTGTGATGGCCAATAAAGAGTTCAATATCAGCATCAGAATGAGTTTCAATTCTACAGTGGTACTGGGCAATATGAGCAAATACGGAGATTATCTAAATTTCTCGCTGAACCTGAGCGAGGGTTCATACAGGATACCTCTCAAAGTGGATGATGTTGAGAGAAATATAACCATAACTGCGATAAATATCAGCGAGTTTGAATGGAACATAACCGGCTCAGTGATTTATGCTCATGATGGTACTGGATTGATTGCAATAAACACTAAAATATACAACGAAACTCCAGAAGAGTTTCTGGGCACCAATGAAACCGGTGGTAGTAACAGCGGAAATGGTGGCTCTGAAAACAACAATAACAACAATGGGAACAATAATGGTGGAGAAAAAGAAAACAACGGTAAAATGGATATCTCCCTATTAATTTACGCAGGGATAGGCGTTGCAATATTTGTGGCTATTGCCACTGTAATTCTACCCAGAGGAAGAAAGAAAAAAGAGTCTGGTGTGAAAAAGAAAAAATAGCTTTTATTTTTTTTATCCGGTATGTACAATTAGCATTGCTTTTAGAATCACTCCGCGGAGTATATGTGATTGTGTGGGCAGAGTGGCAAGCTGGTTATTTGATATCATGGGGGATTATTCGTCATATTCTCACTTAACAAAACAGCAATTGTTTTTTATACATCTCTCCATTTCCCACTATGCTATCCCATGAACTGATGAGAAATGTGGTTGAAGTTATTACCCGCGAAGAGCTCGAGGAGAGGTTAAAGGGCACCCCGAAAGGTTATGTGGGCATTGAACCGTCGGGCAGGGTGCATCTGGGTACCGGGCTGATTATTGGCAATAAAGTGAAAGATTTAATGAATGCAGGAGTGGATATGCTCGTATACCTTGCGGACTGGCACGCATACATCAACGACAAGTTCGGTGGAGATATGGAAAAAATACGCCTTGCGGGAGAGTACCTAAAAGGCGTGCTTGGCGCTCTTGATATTCACCCTCGTTATCTGTGGGCCGATGAGCTGGTGGGTGAGAAAAATTACTGGGAGAAGGTGATAAGAATCGCGAAAAAGACCTCGCTGAAGCGGGTGAAGAGGGCAATGACCATCATGGGGCGCAAGGAAGATGAGGCGGAGCTGGATTCATCAAAGATTATCTATCCGTTCATGCAGGTCGCTGATATCTACGATATGGAGATAGAGGTGGCACTGGGTGGCATGGACCAGAGACACGCGCACATGCTCGCCCGCGACGTGGCGCCCAAGCTCGGATACGTCAAGCCCGTGGCGGTGCATACGGTAATTCTTGCAGGATTGAAGGGTGCGGGGCGTATGGACCCCATCGAGGCGAAGATGAGCAAGAGCAAGGAGGGCAGCGCGATATTCGTCGATGACGCCGAGGATAAAATAAGAAAGAAAATGAAAAAAGCGTACTGTCCGCCGGAGGTTGAGGGTAATCCCGTTCTGCAGATTGCAAAGCACATTCTGTTCGCGTATTATATCGATAAACTTATCATTCCGCGTCCTGAGAAGTGGGGCGGAGACCTGACGATTTCTTCGTATGAGGAACTGGAAAAGATTTACGCGGCGGGCGAGCTGCACCCTATGGATTTAAAGGCGGCGGTGGCGGAAGAGCTGGTTAAAATACTCAAACCTGTTAGAGAGTATGTGGATAAAAATGATGATATTCCGCGCAAGCTGGGGTGGACACAATGAAAGATATGATTCCGGTAGAGGATATAAATATTCGTGAGGGAATGACTGCCGGCGAGTTGATGGACGCGCTATACAAGTCAGGCGGGTTCGTGGCCAAGCATCTGGCGATTGCAGAGCGTATTCTTCTGAAAATGTTCACGGGAGAAAACACCACATTCTTCTCGTTCCCCGCGTGCATAAACGCCACAGGAACGCGGGGTGTGGTGAAAGAGTTAGTAAAAAGAAAATTAGTGGACGTTATCATCACGACCTGCGGCACGCTGGACCACGATATTGCGAGAAGTTTCAAGAATTACTACCATGGCTCGTTCCTGATGGACGATGTGGAGTTGCATCGCAGGGGCGTGAATCGACTAGGCAATGTGCTCGTCCCGAATGAATCGTACGGTGAGGTGATGGAGAATTTTATGATGCCCATTCTAGAAGAGCTGTACAAGGAGAAGAAAGAATGGGGACCGCGAGAATTAATAGACGAGTTTGGAAAGAGAATGGATAACGAGGACTCCATACTTTACTGGGCGCATCGGAACAACATACCAATCTACGTGCCGGGTATCACGGACGGCTCGTTCGGTGCGCAGCTGTGGTCATTCCGCGAAATGCACCCGGATTTTCGGATAGACATTTTGAAAGATGAGCACGAGCTGGCGGATATAATATTCGATGCAAAGAAAACAGGCGCGCTGATGCTGGGCGGTGGAATATCAAAGCATCACACAATCTGGTGGAACCAGTTCCGCGACGGCCTGGATTATGCTGTCTACATCACAACTGCGGTGGAATGGGACGGCTCGCTGAGCGGTGCGCGGGTGCGCGAAGCCGTGTCGTGGGGCAAGGTGCGCGAGGACGCAAAGTACATCACGGTGGAAGGGGACGTCACCGTTCTTTTCCCGCTGCTGGTGGCGAGCGTGGTGGAGAAGCT
>JAADDK010000131.1 GCA_013154005.1 Methanobacteriota archaeon | reverse complement strand
GGCTATAAGGTCCAGATACGGCTCCGCCTCGCTCAGCGTGCGCAGTGCGTCTTCTTCGCTCAAATCCCGGAGGAAGGACATGATTATGAGATGCGTTATCCCGTATTTTC
The DNA here is from genome assembly GCA_013154005.1 of Methanobacteriota archaeon. GTDB lineage: Archaea > Thermoplasmatota > Thermoplasmata > Thermoplasmatales > Aciduliprofundaceae > JAADDK01. The sequence goes on along the minus strand of JAADDK010000131.1, from coordinate 6,375 downwards.
TCTCACCGTCTTTCAGCGCCTGCGCAATGCCCTCAATCACCGTGCCAAATTTCAGGCCGCGGTGCATGTGCGCCTGCGGGTCAAAGAATATCTCAACATGCTGCACGTTATCCTCCTTTGCGCGTCTCAGATACTCATGGGTGAGCGTGTAAAAATCCTCCTCGGTGCGAAGCGTGTTCATGCCCGCATAATAGATGTTGAGAAAATCCTGGAGGTCTTTGAATTTATACGCGCTGCGAATCTCCTCCACGCTCTTGTATTTTATTGGCACGTTGTTCTTCTCTGCCAGTTTCAGCATCAGCTCCGGCTCAAGCGTGCCCTCAATGTGAAGATGAAGCTCGGTCTTGGGTAATGAATAAATTAATTTTTCAGCAGTCATGGCCAGACCCATAAATAAGCTCATATAAATATGTTGGCGTTATAATTGAGATTACAGAATCAGAACTGCTTTTTTTCTCGGGACTTTTATGTGATGCTCTCTGCTCATTATGTACAGTTCTCCTCTCGGCCGGTCCACAATGTTTCCCAGCGGCCTCAGTGCTGAGAGCCCCGCTTCATCGCCGGGAACGTAGTATATGTAAAGCTTCGAGTTCAGGCGCCTGCAGAGCTCTTCGGCAAATTCTATATTTTTCTTGGTTCGGGCAAGCATCTTCACCGACGATATAAACATGCAGCACTCTTTTATTTTCTTCCCTGAGTCCACCCACAGCGGCGCGTTCACGCTCAGCAGCCCGCGCATGAAACTGTCCTGCATAATCATGTCTGGTGCGGATTTGAGCACTGCTTTCGCAACACTCTCGTAAAACTCGCCCACCACGAAACTCACGGTGGCATGTGCGCGTTTGAACTCAGACAGAGTTTTCTCAGCTTCCTGCTTGTGCATGTTTATGACGAACTCTTCGAGGTTCTCTATGGCATGAGTGGGAAGAATATATGATGCCTCGTCTTCAACCTTCTCTATAATTTTTTTATCAAGCACGTACAGTATTTCTACTTCGTCGCACAGCGAATCTGCGCGTTTTATTGAATTTTTTGGAAAGCTTTCCTGATGTACGGGTATCAAGCATTTCAATTACCACACCCCCATCAATGGCCACAGCGTCACGGCGATTAGGAAAATCACCACCATGCCAATCACATCCAGCACTGCGCCAGTTTTCAGTAAATCCTTCGAGGAATAGAAGCCGGTAGAATACGTAATCAGATTTCCCGGTGTGCCGATTACAAACATGAACGCAAAGCCGCCCGCCAGCGCTATGGCCACGGAGGTTACCACCACGTTGAGTCCACTCACCACCGAGGCAAGCCCCGCACCGATGGGCAGCATTAGCGCCACCGCGGCCGTATTACTCATAAACTCGGTAATCAGAATGGTTATGGCAATGAGCAGAAACAGCAGCACGTACGGGTTCGTGCCGGTGAATTTTATTATGTTGGACGCAAGCCAGTCTGACGCACCCGTTTTGTACAGTCCGGCACCGAGCGTTATCGCACCGCCGTATAGCAGTATTATGCCCCAGGGCAGTGTGCGCTCCACATCTTTCCAGTCGATTACGCCGCCCACGAACATGGCCAGCGCACCTAAAAGCACCACGACGGCCACGCCCCAGTTTCTGATGAATATTAATGCAAGAACGGTGAATATGAGTATTATTGCCACCTTTTTCTCAGATGCAGATAACTTCTTTTCCGGCACACTGAGCACCGGGATCTTAGTGTTCTTCTCCGGCGGGTACAGGTGCGTGAGCCACAGCCACCCGATGGGCAGCATGAGTGCCACCACGGGCATCGCAAGCATAATCCACTGTGTAAACGATATGTATATCCCCGCAGTTTGCTGCAGGTACATTACCGTGTACGGGTTTCTGCCGCAGCCGAGCAGTGTGCCGATACTGCCAATTGAACAACCGTATGCAAGCCCTATCATGCCGCCCTTGCGCAGGTTGCTGCTCTCCGGAATTTTCATAAGCGAATACGCAACGATGGGCAGAAGAAGCGCGGCCACGCCGTGCTCGGACATGATTAATGATAACCCGCCCGCAAGCAGCATTATGGCAAGTATGAATTTTTTCGGGCTATCTCCCACACGTTTAAGAATCCTGATTGCTATTCTTTCGTGCAGTCCGCTTTTCTGAAATCCCGCAGCGATGATGAACGCACCGATTAGGAAGAATACCGCACTGTTTCCAAACAGCGCAAACACTTCCTTCGGCGTGGATATGCTGAGCAGTATGGGCGCAACCATGACCGCCAGCCCGGCCATGCCCAGCGGAATCGCCTCGGTAACAAACAGTATTGCCCCGAACACTAATACTCCGAGCATCATCTTTCCCTGATACGTGAGCCCCGCCGGTGTTGGAATAAAATAAAAAATAACCAGAACAAGGATTGCGATTAAAAGGTAGAGATTCTTTTTTTTAATCAATTATACCTCGCCTCTTCATAAAGGCAAGGACTTTCTCCACACTTTCATCGACGCTCTCTTTGTCCGTCTCCATGACCAGGTCCGCGGCCGGGTCCTCAGGGTCTTCGAACGGGTCGTCTATGCCCGTGAAGTTCTGAATCTCTCCCGCAAGCGCCTTCTTGTACATGCCCTTCACATCGCGCTCGATGCACACTTCCACCGGACACTTAGCCCATACCAGATAGAACCGCTCGGGGCCGATTATATCGCGGATATCTCTTCGTATATCGTTGTACGGCGACACGAACGTCGCAAGCACAATAACATCGTTTCTGGACAGAAGCTTTGATATGAACGCAACACGTTCCAGATTCTTGCGCCGGTCCTCTTTGCTGAATCCCAGGTCCTTCGAGATGGGACTTTTTCTTATTATATCTCCATCAAGTCGCTCAACTCTGTATCCTTCTTTTTTCAAAATCTCGTATACTTTGTCTGCCACGGTGGTCTTGCCGCTGCACGGCAATCCCGTAAACCATATTGTTGCACCTTTCATTTTTTCACCTCCTTTCTGTTCCTGTAAAGTTTCGGGTCTACGGCCTTAACTGCCGAATCCACGTCCAGCACCCCTCCCAGAAACTCGTTAACCCGCTCAATTTCCGCTCTCGGGTTCTTTACCACATCGTTGTAGTTCACGGTTATGTACTCTATCCCACGCTCTTTCAGAATCTTCAGCGCGAGATTGTTCAGATGCTCAAACGCGATGCGGTCCTCTTTGCTCAGCTTTTCACCTATCATCTTGCTCATTGATGCCATGATTTCGTCTAAATCTCTCAGCATGTAGATTACTTTGTATCTGCGATTTTTGGGCAGATACTTGATTCCGTAAGCGGTGACTTTTATCACCATATCGTCGTACTGCTCCATGGGAAACGTGCCCTCCATGAGCCGGTTTATTATTTTTCCGCCCTCCAACTCAAAATAGCCTCTGGGGTTGTGCTCGTCGGGTTTGCGCTTTGTATCATATGCCACTTTCATTCCTCCCTTCAGGAGTATCTGCATCATCATGGAGGTGCCAGACCGCTCAAGACCGGAGACTATGTAATTCACCATTTCAGCACCTCCAGAACTTTCTGCGCGAGTTTATCGCCCTCGCCTTTTGGCAGTATTGCGCCCATAACCTCTCTCTTGCCCCCGGCTCTGTAGCCCATGGTTTTTGCCATATCTATGAGGGGCAAAGCATTGAAATTCGCATCGGGAGAGCGTATGTAAAATTCGTCTCTATCTTCTTTCTCATTCACCACGATTGCAGGCTTGCCCAGCTCCCATGCCAATTTTCTCGTGATTGCGGATATAAGCTGGTACGGGCTCCGCATTTTCAGAAAATAGTAATGTCCCCGCAGCTCCGCCTTTGAGACCCAGTTATCTATCTCCGCGTTAATCTTCTCCACGTTTTTTTGCAGATGCTCAGCGCTCAATATGGCATCGAGGCCCTGCAGCACCAGATGCACGTTCTCCACAACCTCATCTCTTTTCATGAGCTTGAAACTGGAATCTAAAAGCTCCGCCGCACGCTTAAGCATGTCGTAAGTTATGCCTTTTTTTTCCATTGTTTTGAGAATGTCCCATCTTTTCAGCTCTTTCGCCTTCGGGCCCAGGTCTCCCACCACGCCCAGCGCCACCAGATAATCGGGAGGGTATTCAAAACGCTCCATCAGCACCGTGGTGCATGAGGGATAATGCTCCCCTCGCAGGTACGGATTGTAATGCTCTTTTGCGCAATCCACGCGCTCCGCCCTGTGGTGGTCGTAAATGTACACCTCCGCATGCTCGCACAGCCGGCCGGCGTCGGGAAGGTTCATATCGAGGATATTGATTCTCTCACTCTTTGCAACTGTGTGAAAATCCCCCTCATCTAAGAAAAAATTGCCGATTTTGGGGGTGAAGAGCTTATCCTCGCCCCGCTTTTTGATGAATATCGCTGCTGAGGCAATGCCGTCGGTGTCCCAGTGGTGAATAATCATCGAATCACTCCACGAACGGGTTGTCAAACTGCAGTATGGCGTCAGCGACTTCCGGACGCATCATCAGCTCCGGCGGGCGCTCGCCTTTAAGGAGCAGCTCTCTGATTTTCGTGCCCGAGAAGTTCACTCTGAATTCCGGGCCGTGCGGGCAGATTTTATCGTTTACCACGCTGCCGCATTTCTTGCAGTAGTAGAACGAGCGGAAGAACAGCGGCTCGATTTTAAGATCAGGATACTCGTAAAATATCTCATGCGCATCGAACGGGCCGTAGAAGTTGCCCACACCCGCATGGTCGCGACCCACTATGAAATGCGTGCACCCGAAGTTCTTGCGCATAATTGCGTGGAATATCGCCTCTCTGGGGCCCGCATAGCGCATCTCTGTCTCCAGTATGCCCAGAGTCGCGGAGTTCTTGGGATAGTAATGCTCAAACAGCGCATCGTAAGCGGCTATAATCACCTCATCCCGGAAATCGCCTTTCTTTTTCTTTCCGATTAGCGGATTTATAAACAGTCCGTCCACGAAGGTGAGCGCGGCTTTCTGCACGTATTCGTGCCCCACATGCGGCGCGTTTCTCGTTTGAAAGCCCACCACCGTTTTCCAGCCTTTCTCTTTGAAAAGCACGCGGGTCTCTTTGGGCCAGAGCTTGTACTGCGGAAACTTGGTGGGCGGGTCGTTCAAAAGCGTTATTTTTCCTCCCACGAGATACTCTTTCTTTTTCATCAGGTTCGCCACGCCGGGGTGCTCTATGCTCGTAGTCCTGAACACTTTTTCTGCGTATTCTTTTTTGTCATACGTGTAAATCTCTTCTACATTTAGAAGTGCAATAGGCGTATCATTGTAAAACAGTGCAACGGTATCTCCCTCTTTCAGTCTGTTCTTATCTTCTTCGCTTATATCTTTTGTTATGGGGATGGTCCAGGGCAGGTCATTTGCAAGGCGTCCGTCTTCCAGAACGTTCTCAAAATCTTCTCGAACCATGTAGCCTTCCAGCGGGGAGAATACTCCGTGAGCAATATTAGCAAGGTCCCTTGACTCGTCCAGGTTCACGCTCAAACGCGGAAGCTCATTTGCTTCCTCTCTGCTTTTCTCGCTAAAATCCAGTCTTTCTATTAGTTTTCCACCATGGGGACTTATCATTTTTTCTCACCTCATTCTAAATAGCCCAGAGCTCTGAGCCTTTCTTTTACGCGTTCTTCGTCCTCTTTTGAGAACGGCTCTTCAGGCACCTCATCTTCAGCTATAATTTCTCTCAGCACGTACGTCACATAGCTGCTCACGCTGGTAAATCCAGTGCCCTTAATTCGGCGCTCTATTTTTTTAAATAATGTAGTGGGAATTGAGACTGTCGTGTATTTTTTTTCTTTTCCCTCCGTCATTCATCTCACCTTTAATTATATGTAATTAAGGAAAAGAGGCGGGATATATAATGTTTCCGTGTGAGGGATTAACATTTTATATCTTCAGATAATGTTCATCTATGCGTGCGTTCATTCTTGCAGCAGGAGAAGGCACACGGATGTGGCCTCTTACCGATACGAGACCCAAACCGCTCATTCCTCTTGGAAACAAACCCATTATTGAGCATATTCTGGATGCTGTGGTTGATGCGGGAATCGATAAAATCACGATTCTTATCGGATATGAGGGTCGCAAAATAGTGGAAAAATACAGGTCTGAGTATCGTGGTGCCGAGATTAGGTACGAGTATCAGAAAGACCGGCGCGGCACCGGTGATGCGGTGCTTTATGCGGAAAAGTATCCGGACGAGAAATTTCTAATAATCAACGGAGACCTGTACTTTGAGCCTGAAATCATAAAGAATATTGTGCAGTACGATGCTGCGGTGGTGGGTGTGTATAAAGAGGATGCGTCGCAGTACGGATTGCTCGTGGGCGAGGAATTTTTAGAGCGTGTGGACGAGAAGGTGCCCGGCTCCAGCGGTATGA
>JAADDK010000033.1 GCA_013154005.1 Methanobacteriota archaeon | reverse complement strand
TACATATCCTCGTAGATTTTTCTTATGCGCTCAATCTTCGCGAGCAGCTCGGGCACGCGTATCTTGAACTGCTTCTCGTAATCTTCCCTGCTGTATTCTCTGTCAAACACTTCCCTGAACAGCCGGGCAAGGTCCTCGTACTTCGGCAGGAACCCGATGGGCGTCTCAATGGCATCGACGTCGCCGTTCACGCGCAGCTCCATCCACTTGAGCCAGACCTTCTTGTCCAGCTTGGTGTTCAGGAACTCACCGTTCTCGTCGCGCAGGAAATAATTGACGGCGAATATGCGGGGCGGGTTCTTCATCTTCTTGCCAAAGCGCAGGTAGTTGTCCAGATACTTGCCCAGATGCACGGACATAAAGTCTAAAATGGACATTATGTTGAACTTGCGCACGCCCTCCTGCCCGAGCGTGGCCGCGGTGGTTTCTGATTCAATGGACGCGCCTTTCATCACCACACCGTGCTCCCAGCTGAACGACTCGCACACGGGAGGCCATGTATCGGAATCGCGACCTCCGAAAATCATGCCGCTGAGCTTCACCCCGTTCTTTGATGCATAGCCCTCTTTATCCAGATTCGGGAAATAAATGAGACGTGCGGTGAATCTTCCATTTTTATGGCTCGGCGGTATCTCGTTGCCCTCGGCATCCTTCTTTCCACAGTGCCATTTCCCGCTGTGATTCTCACCCTCGCAGGGTATCTCTTCGCCCATACCGGTCCAGTACGGCTTGCCCTCGTGCACCAGTATGTTGGAAAATATCAGCTCGCGTGGGGAATGAAGTACCTCCCAGATGTACGGGTCGTCTTCTTTATTCACACCCTGAATTATGCCGAACACGCCGTTTTCCACGTTCACCGCTCTGGGCTCGCCGTTTATCACCTTTATGAACGACAGATCATCGCCCAGCAACCGCTCGCCCACGAGCATGCAGGTGCTGGTCTTTCCGCACATGCTGGGGAACGCCCCGGTGAAGTACGAAACACGACCGTTCGGGCCGTTCACACCCATCAAAAACATATGCTCGCTGAGCCAGCCCTCCTGCACCGCCTTGTTTATCGTGAGCCTGAAAGCGGGTTTTTTCAGACCTATGGTGTTGCCCGCGTACTGGGTGTTCACCGCGTAAGTGATGTTGCACTGCAGGTCGATGAATATTCTTCTTTTATCAAGGTCCTTGCTGGTTCTGCGCTCGTCCAGACGCCCCTCGGAATGCACAAACTTAAAGAACTCCAGATCCGGTTTCTTCACAAACTCGTCATAAGCCTTGCGATACAGTATAAACTCGCTGTGTGCCACGTAAGCGGAATCCGTGAGCTGCACCGCGGGAATCATAAACGGTGAATCTTTCGGGCCGAGAGAGAAGAATAGAATATACAGCTCCTTGCCCACCATGGAATCCAGAAGCAGGTCATGCGCCTCCCGCAGCCCTTTATCACGCTGCATGGTTCTCAGAAATGGCAGCTCCTCGCCGTGCGGAGTCAGAATATACGTGTGCTTTTTATCCCTTGCCTGGTCATAGTAATTGTCAAAATGCACCGTGTGTCCCGGCATGCTGAGAAGTCGCTCCTCGCCGTTCATTATCGCTTTATTTCGGATGTACAGTTCGTCGTCCTCGCTATCGGTGGCAACGAAAACTTTGGATGGATTGCATATTTCAATATACTTTTCCAGAAAATCAAATAGTGCCTCATTGTTTATTTTTTCAAGTTTTTTGAACTGCTCTTCATCCAGCCTATCCCTCAAATAATTTATCGGCATGTGATATCACCAGTGGGGGGAATGCCACCATATAATTAAAATCTTTCCAATAAAGTTAAATTAACACTGTGGAAATATTAAATTCTTTATTCTCATGTCCCCCTCATGCTTGTTGACAGAATTGCGGAAGAATACTCGGCTCTGTCCGTTAAAGTGCTGGACTATGCCATCGGGCCAAAATACGGGTACGTTGAGGTGGAAATGAAAGGTGAGAAATCTCTCGGCGTGGCCTATTTTCCCTCGGAGGACATGATGCGGGGATACGCGGACGTCCCCACCGCGACCATGCTTCCCAAAATGCTCGCCTCGCCGAATATGTTCAACCGCACTCTGGCAATCGCAATGCTCAACGCAATCTCGCAGATTGAGATGCGAAACGTGGAGAAAAAATACGAGAACTTGATTGACTACGTTGTCCGCCATTGCCGGGGTAAAAAGATTGCAGTAGTGGGAAACATGGGACCCATCGTTAGAAACCTGCAAGCTCACGAAGTTTACGTGTTTGAGCGCAATCCCAGAATAAGAGTTGGCGCGTATCCGGACACCATGGAGAGAAGATTGCTGCCGCAGATGGACGGCGTGATTATATCGGGCACCACACTTCTAAACGATACCTTCGACGAGGTTATAGTGCTATCCAGCAACGCAAAGTTTCGCGCACTCGTGGGACCCACCGCGGGGGTGCATCCCAGATTTCTGCGGGGTGTGGTGGACGTGCTCGCGGGGCTGGAAGTGGTGAATGCGGAGATGGTAAAAGAATTAATTCGGCGCGGCGGTGGAAGATGGGATTTCACACCGTACTGCAGAGAGTACGTGATTGAGACGGAAAGTATTATTTGATTTCCCACATTACTCCCGATATGGGCATTATTGAGGGTATAATCTCCACGCTCTGGCTCATGATTCCCATTTACCTGCCCAATCCCGGAGCCGTGCTGTTCGGAGGGGGCACACCCATGGATTTCGGCAAGAAGTTCTGGGACGGAAGGCGCGTTCTGGGCAAAGGCAAGACGTGGCGCGGGTTCATAGGCGGCGGGTTTCTGGGATTTGCGTTTGGCATATTTCAAAATTTCATAGCGCGGTATCTTCCGCAGGCGTGGTTTCCCGTATTTGCATGGGACTGGCGTGTCGCGGTGCCACTCATTCTCCTCATGGCCTATTCGTCAATATTCGGCGATTCCGTGGGCTCGTTCACCAAGCGCCGGCTCGGCATACAGAGCGGCGGAAGAGCGTTCTTAATAGACCAGCTTATGTTCGTGGTTATTTCGTGGCTGTTTCTTTATCTTCTGTTTCCCGCCTGGTTTCTGGCGCATTTCTGGAACGTTGTTTCCGTGGCAACCGTGTTCATTCTCACACCTTTCATTCATCGCGGGGTGAACATTCTGGCTTACAAATTAGGATACAAGGACGTACCGTGGTGATAAAAACTACGAAGGTATGGTGAGCTCCGCATCTCCTTCATAGCCCTCAATCCACACAGACATGGTGAAATTCGCGGTGTACCCGTGTCCGAGAATTTTTCTATGCGGTCTCCGCTACTCAGCACTCCATTTTTATCCATATCTAAAACTCTAACGGTGTAGTTATGGCCTTCCAGTTCAAGCAGCATCTCGCCGCTCAAATTCAGATACCCGCCAGTGCCCGTGCGATTCGCATAGTCATCAAGCTCCACGTCCACCTTCTCAAAAGCGCTGCTCTCGGGCTTGGACAAGCTCACCTGCAAGAACACATCGCCACTCGTGCTTTCATCGCCAGGTACGTGAGAGACATAACCAGAGGATTGACAGGAGGCTGCGGCTGGTACCATATAACCGCCACTGCGAGAAGCAGAGCCGCAATGAATTCGCTCGAGTTTCCCGATTGTGGTCCATACACACCATTTCGGTGGTGAATGTTATAGTATCGCCCGCAGAATGGTTGCCCGTGATATTGTCCGGAATTGCCGCGTAAGATAGGTTGTACCACTCACTGTCCCCAGTCTGATTCGCGTAATCAACCAGGCTTTTCAGGCGCACCATCGTGTAGATACCGGGCTTGATGCCATTTGTGGGAATGATGATCCCACCCTCTTCAAACTGCGCTATCTGATACTGTGTGATGTTTCACACTCCGTATATCCTGTAGATAATGTCTCTTATTGTAACTTTCTCACCGGGATGGTATTCTTTTAACTTCGCTTGGGTAATCACCCATTCGGACAGGTGCCCATCACCACTTACATCGTACACCACAGGACATTAGCTCTCTCAATGAATTCACCAAAACACTTATATGCTGTGTTTTAGATACACTTTCAGGTGATAGAATATGAAAGGAAAATTGTTAGCAATTATGATTATGCTTCTGATGAGCACTGTGGCCTTCTCCGTGGCGGTCAACGGCGCAGGGGTTGGAGCAGGTGAAACCATAACCACCAACAAGCAGATTTACGTGCTGGGCGAGCCAGTGTACATACACGTACATGGTGAGAACTACACATATTACGAGCTTGTGGTGGATGGTGAAAACTTTGCCGGTATATACACCAACGCCACTGGCTACGCTAACGTAGTTTACTCGAGTTTGGATTTTGGAACAGGCACACACAAACTTGATCTGGAACTCAATAACAAGGTTACGGCGTCCACAAGTATAGAAATTCGTACAGGACTGCAACTCTGGCCCAGCGTGTACACGCACACAAACACGTATTACAGCGAAGAGAAAATGTGGGTGAAACTCACCGCAGCGCCGAATGAAACATACCGCATAAACATAACCAACCCAAACGGCTCCACCACCGTGTACCCTGTGAATAACAACACCTTCTCAGTGCACACGGATAACTCGGGCATAGCCATATTTAACATAACCCTGGGCATGGGTGATGGAAGCTACCGTATAAACCTATACAACTCAACTTCATATATTCAGGCAAGATATTTCTCCGTGGAAAGTGTTGAGATTGTGGCATCAGTTGATAAGGGGCGGAATGGTGTGTATCTCCTCTCCGAGAAAATGCATGTTTATGTGTCTGTGTACTGGCTCAAAAACCACACACTCATTCAGGGTGCACAGTATAGATACTGGATTGTCAATGCAAACAACCCCAGCATAACCTTTGGCCCGTACATATCTGATAAGAGTGATTTTTACACGTATACCCTCGATTCTTACAGCACACAGAGCGGAGCCAAAATACATCCTAACGAAAAATATCAGCTGAAAATAGAATATGAATCCGGTACGGGATACGGTAAGCATATGGCAACTGTAGAAATACCATTTTACACCGGCACCCTTCATGGGACCGTGGATTTACATCCCATTGATAACTCGTTCTCACCGGGAAACCGGGTGGGCATAGAGATGAACTCCTACGCGGTGTACGCAAACCTGAAAGTCTCCCCGGTGCCCGATGTGAATATAAACTTCATCAATATCACCATAACCGATTTCTGGAGCATTCAGTGGACCAAGAACATAACAGATTTTGGAGCCACGGACATCAGCGGAAGTGCATACCTGATCTGGAGCATCCCAACCGTGCCCGCGGGCTCTAAACTAACGGTAACCGTGGGATTTTCGCTGGGCAATATAGAATACACCGCATACGCTGAAGAGTGGATTTCCGGTAATGAAGAGCTCCAGCTCACAACCGACAAGGACACCTACATATCTGGAGAGACAATGACAATACATATGTACACCGAGCAGCCATCTAACGTTAACAACGATGGCTACGATGTATGGGTCTACACCTACAACGGATTCACCAATGAGAACCTTCTCTACTATACCAGTGCCACAAAAAACACCGTGTCCTACCGGATACCTCTGAACTTTTCCGGTAGACTTGCGATATACGCAAAGGCGCATTTCTCCACCGGTGCCGTTGCATATGCCCAGGCACTGGTACACGTTACATACGGCAAGATATACCTCTCAGCCTCTCAGTACACGTACATGCATGCGGGAGAAGAGATAGAGATATACAGTGAATTTTCAAGCAATGTGATGCATCCACAATATCTTCATTATATAGTTAAGAATGACCATAATCAGATAATCGAAGAGAAAAATGCAAGTGCGGGCGAGTTCTTATTTACTGTTCCGAATATGGATAGCACGTATTACAAAATAATTGCAGAGGCAACATATCATAACTACCGGGTGTTCAATTCCATAACCATTACCGAATTTGAAGGGTACATGATATCTGCGCACATAGTAACCAAATCAAAGTATCAGAACCTGGTATACGAGCCGGGACAATCGATAAAAATCAGCTACAGTATTGAAAAAATAGGTGATTTCCAGCCACATCTGATGTTACTTCACTGGGCAATCCTGAACACCAATTACACCGGCGTGCAAGCGATCTCCCCCGATGAAACTCAGGGCTCCATATCAATAAAGCTTCCCACAGACTTGCGCGGAGGCTGCATAATAATGGTCTGGGTAACCGACAGTGATAATCATCTGTCCACCACCAATTACATGGCAATAAGCATAGAGAAGGGAACATGGAGCATGGAAAATGTGGCAGGTATGCCGCTGCTCTCGCTGATTAATCTAATACTTGTCATAGTAGCAATAATAATAGGTATAGTGGCAATACTGCTGTTTATAAAAGGTCGCAATGGCGGAGCACCTCCAGAGGAAGAGGAAGAACATAAAGAAGAAGAGCCCGAGCCCGCCCCCCAGCAGAAAAAGAGCAAATCATTCTTCCCGGGAAAGAAGAAAAAAGGCCCGCCCAAGCCCTTCGAGCCACCACAGGAACAACCAGAAGAACCAACCTTACCTCATGAAGAAGACGAGATAGGGGAGATTTAACCCACAAGGATTATATACCTTCTCTTTTTTTTCCATCTGGGTGTGATTATGCAGACAGTTAGAGAGATAATGACTGAGAATCCAATAACGGTCACTGCACCGGGGAACAGGAAAGATGTTCTGAGAACGCTGGTGAAGTATAACATAACCGGTGTACCGGTGGTAGATAAAGAAGGAAAGCTGCTGGGTATAGTATCCAGACGGGATATTTTCGAAAACTATGGTGAGGAGC
>JAADDK010000123.1 GCA_013154005.1 Methanobacteriota archaeon | reverse complement strand
GCTTATGTTATTTGCATGGGATATTGAAATTCATTTGTTTCATATTACACAAGGTAATTTGCCTTCAAACTGGTATTATGCAATTTATCTTTCAGATTTTCTGTGTGTGTTGGTGGCAATAGAAACAGTAATTCAAGTATATAGAGATGGAATCATATCAACATTAAAATTATTTTATCTATTTTTTCCTATCTTTATGCTTGTCTTTCTTCTAACGGGTGGGCAATATTATTATTGGCGTACAGTTGATTATCGGATTTATACAACAGTAATTACGTTTTTTGCATCGGTGATAATTTTAAATGAGCTTCGTAACTTATTTGGCAAAAAGCTGTCTCTATCCGTTATAGAAGGAGATAGTGATATTTCAATATTTTCAGCAGTGGGAAGTAGTATGAATCCTACAATAAAAAAGAATGATATTGTAGTAGTCTATACAGGTAACATTGGGAGATTCTTGAAACATGGCGAGATTTTATTTATAAGGATTCCTTTTATATATGCCCCAATGTTAGAAGGAAAATATGTGGCTCATAGAATGTTAAAACGGATGGGAAATTACGTTATAACTAAGGGCGATAATGAGGCTAAAAAAGACAGGGATATACCGCTATGGTATGTAGAGGGTATTGTAATTGGAAAGATTCATTTAGTTGGGCGATTTATTGATTTTACAAAACTCACATCATATGATGAACTTGTTTTGAAGTATAAAAGAAATGAAAAGAAAATTAAAGAGTTACTGATTAAATATGGTGATTTGAAAAAAACTCATCAATGTTTTAAGGTATTTATCATACTTTTTTCACTAATATTTGCGGTGCTTTTATGGATATTTTAAAATTTCATGTTATTTTTAGGTGTGCTTATTTTAAATCAATTAAATGTGCTATGGTTTCAAAGATGGAGATGGAAAAAGCCATAATACTTGATTTCCATACGCGTGTATGGTGAATCTACCCCTCAAAAACGGCGAAGTGGAGTTAATTCCGACGAAAATCGTGGCGGTTGGCCGCAATTACCGCGCCCATGCCGAAGAGATGCAAAGCGCCGTGCCGAAAGAGCCGGTGCTGTTTCTCAAGCCGCCTTCTGCGATAATTGGCCCGGACTCCGATATTCTTCTCCCTCCGCAAACCCGCAGGGTTGAGCACGAGGTGGAGCTTGCGGTTATAATTGGCAAAAGAGCGAAAAACGTGAGTGAAGAAGAGGCAATGAAGCACGTGTTTGGCTACACGATTCTTCTGGACCTCACCGCCCGCGACCTGCAGGCAGAAGCGAAGAAGCGGGGGCTGCCGTGGAGCGTGAGCAAGGGATTTGACACCTTCGCACCTGTGGGCCCGAGAATCGTGCCCGCCGATGAGCTTGCTCCGGAATCGGTGAGCATATCTCTGAAAGTAAATGGCGAGTTGAGGCAGAGAGGCAACACGCGAGACATGATTTTTACCGTGCCGTTTCTCATCTCTTACATCTCGCGAATAATGACTCTTGAGCCGGGAGATATAATCGCCACGGGCACGCCGGCGGGCGTGGGCGAGATAAAAGATGGAGATGTAATCGAGGCCAAGATAGAAAAAATTGGAGTGTTGAGAGAAAAGGTAAGAAGAATCTAAGGCACCAGCACCGCTGCGGCGACCACGGTGGTCCACTCTCCTGATTTTTCCACCACCGCCGTGGCGGTTATGTTTGAGGTCATGAGTATTTTATCGTTGAGGCGCCACACTTCGCGGCTCTCGTCCCATTCCAGGTGGCTCTGCAACCCGAGCGTGGAAGCAAGCATCTCCGCCGCAAGGTCCTCCGCGTAATCGCCGGCGGTCTGCGCCGTCTCGCCGAAACTGTGATGCTCGCTCAGATATCCGTATCTGCTCCGGTCTTTTGGCACAGCGAGCCCCACCGACGCGGAAATCATACGGTTCAGTTCGTTGCTTGAATTTTTTGCCATAACCACAAACACAATCTGCCCTGGCTTGAGATGCTTTAAGCCCTCTTCTTTCTCCACAATTTCTGCGTTGGGCGGAAATATTGAGCTCACTTCCACGAGATTAAAATGCGCAATACCCGCATCTCGCAGTGCCCGTTCAAACGAGCCCAGCTCACTTTTGTGCCTGCCCACGCCCCTTGTAAAGAACACCTTGGTGGGAACCAGAGTCATCATCTCAATTACCTCGTGGCTTTGGCAGTGACGATGGATTCATCGTCCACATACACCTCATCGCGAAGTTCAAAGTCTCCGATAACTGCCGGGTCAGGAGTGCCCAGTGCCTCCATTCTTATCAGCGTGGAGCGGTAGAAATCAGCATCAATCTTATGCGAGCCGGTGAGTTCTTCGATTTTTCTCTTGATTATGTAGTTATCCTCCGATATTTCCAAGTTATTTGCCATGGGATATACATTGAAATCTCTGAGCATATCCGTAATCACAAAGTTCATATCCAGAATCAAACGCTCTATTTTAGCCCATTTTTTGAGGGATGCTTCGATGTGCGTGAGCCCAAAGTATCCCGCACCGTAATCTTTCAGGGTGGATGCTGCGCGGGACAGAAACAGAGTTATGCCCGGAATGGTCTCTACAGGGTCGGTGATGAAGACGTCGAACTTGCCCAGAAACTGCTCGGGCACATCGTGGCGGATATCAAATTTCTGCGCATGAATCGGCAGAGCCTCACGCTCAGCAACGGAGTTTATGAACTCTATCAGGCGGTCATCTATTTCAAGCACCACAATCCTCTCCGGAAGCCCGGTAAGCGCCATGGCGATGCTAATCAAATCATCGTCGCCAATAACCATAATTTCCGCACCTTCCAGGTCTCCGCGCTCGTAAATGAACGCCACTCTACGCATCAGGTCCTCTTCTTTTATGTATCCCTGGTCGTACTCGGCGGTGGGCTTAGGCCGTTCGGCCACTATCTCTCTATATTTTTTGAGTATTCCGAACGCATCTTCTTTGATGCCTCTGCCCGCGCACGCAGCGCAGCGCACATCGTAGTATTTAACGTGAAGCTTCTCTGCCTCTCTGCGCCCCGCCTCTGTTAGTTTTACCTCACCGTTTTCGAACCTTACCAGCCCGCGCTCTTCGAACTCTTTAAGCACGTCGATGATTTCCAGTGGATTTGCGTCCACCTTTTCAACGAGCTTCCACGGACTGCTTTCTCGCATTAGATATCTCAATAACTGCTTTTGTATCCTCAACTGCAACACCTCTGTCCATACGAACAACATCTACCCTGGTAGGCTTCAACTTTTCTTTCAGGTACTGAAACGCCAGCTCCGCCTGCTCAGGTGCACCGCACGTGTACACGTCCAGCGTTACGAGACCGTATTCGGGCCACGTGTGAAAACTCAGATGCGATTCCGCAATGAGCACAATTCCGCTGGCACCCTCAGGCCGGAACTGATAATAATCAGAAGAAATCTTACTCAATTTTGCAAACTTCACAGCACCTTCAAAAATCTCTTTCATCTTTTCGACCCTAGCCAAGACTGCTGGGTCCACACCGTAGAAGTCCGCTATGATGTGTATCCCGACAGTCATCTTCATCACCTTCCATCCTTTTTCACCTCCTTATATTTCCGGGCTGTGTTTGTGTAATTCCATTATGTATTTGAAGTTTGCGCCAAACAGTGCAGTTAAAGTTTCTGAGTGATATGTGTTGTGATTTGCGGAGGAAATATTTATTCCTGTATGATTTAGGGAGATATTGGTGATTTTATCTGCCCGTTTTGGGCGTTTGTGGGGTACGGCGAAAGCGGCATGATTGTTATGGGGGGCTGTTTTTGTTGTTGCAGGAAAATCTTATGCGTGATCCGCTGGACCATATTATCATGGTTGTCTGTACTTCTCCGCATTTATTGATTACTTCTGAGTACGGTCAGGTAGGAGTACAACCGTAATGTGTTGAATATTGAATTTTCAGTATTAATTTTTTCAATAGAGAGAATTTGTGTTCTGGTTATGTGTCTGAAAACGAGCGATAAATGCTATCTTGATTAATAATGATAAAATAATAATTATCTTTTAAAATACGAACTACGTAAATTTTTATAAGATAAGTTTTCAAAATTCATAATATTGATTGCACTAAATAACGAAATTCGCCAAATTGAGGCAAAATATAAAATATCAGAATCGGATACATGCATAGCAATAAGGAGATGGTAAAAATGGGTGTTTTGGAAACAGGGGGTGTTATACAGTACTCCAAAGGACTGGAGGGTGTGATTGCGGCATTATCGTCAATAAGTGCAATTGATGGTGCGCAGGGCAAGTTGATTTACCGCGGCATACCCATTGAGATGCTCGCAAAGTATTCTACTTATGAGGAGACTGCCTATCTTCTGCTGTACGGAGAGTTGCCCACGAAAAATGCTCTGGACGAGTTTACAGTGCTTATGCGAGAGCTGCGCCACATTCCGCCAAAGGTTGAGATGTGCATCACCGAGCTACCACCGAATCCGCATCCGATGGATATTTTGAAGGTGGCGGTGGCGCATTCCGGGCTGTATGACCCTGATCAGTACCGGTGCTGCAGGGAGGGTGTGATGCGAAAAGTAATACGCATAATTGCGCAGATTCCCACAATGATTGCCTACTACCATCGTGCCAGAACCGGGCAGGAGATTGTGCCGCCAAATCCAGAGCTGGGCCACGCGGCGAATTTTCTGTACATGCTGCATGGCAAAGAGCCCGATGAGGAAGAAGCGCGAATTTTCGATATTGCTATGATTTTGCACGCAGAGCACGGGCTCAACGCATCGACGTTTGCAGCCATGGTTACCGCCTCGACGCTTTCAGATATCAACTCCGCGATTGTATCGGCGATAGGCACGCTCAAAGGCCCGCTGCACGGGGGCGCCAACGAGCGAGTTTTGAAGATGCTGGACGAAATCGGCACTCCGGACCGGGCGGAAGAGTACGTTCTCAACGCGCTCAAAGAGAAGCGCAGAATAATGGGATTTGGACACAGAGTTTACAAAACTTACGACCCGCGAGCGAGGATCCTTAAAGAGTATGCGGAGTATCTCTCAAAGAAGTACAACGATACAAAATGGATAGAGATGGGTGAAAAAATTGAGGAGATAATGATTCGTGAAGTTGGGAAGAAAGGTATATTCCCGAACGTAGATTTCTATTCGGGCATAGTGTACCAGTTTCTGGGCATACCGCGGGACCTGTTCACGCCGGTGTTCACCATGGCCCGCTCGGTTGGCTGGGCCGCGCATGTGTGCGAGTACACGCAGAACAATCGTATATTCAGGCCTCGTGCATATTACACTGGACCCGACTATGTGGAATACGTGCCCATTGAGCAGAGGAGGTGAATTGATGGGAAAAACTATGGCTGAGAAAATAATTGGAGAGCATGCAGGTAAAGATGTAAAAGCAGGAGAGATAGTGGTTTCAAAGGTTGATGTGGCCATGGTGCAGGACGGCACCGGGCCGCTCAGTGTGCAGGTATTGCAGAAGATGGGAATGGAGAAAGTGTTTGACGGAAACAACACGATTCTTTTTCTGGACCATGCAACGCCTTCACCTCGAAAAGAGCTGAGCAATGCGCATAAAATATTGAGAGATTTCTCGGACAAGACCGGTGCGTACCTGTCCGACGTGGGCGAGGGTGTGTGCCATCAGCGGCTGGTGGAGTCGTGGGCCTCGCCCGGACAGCTGATTGTGGGTGCGGACTCGCATACATGCACATCGGGTGCGCTGGGCGCGTTTGCCACGGGGATGGGCAGCACCGATGTCGCCATTGCGTTTGCGCTGGGCAAGGTGTGGCTTCGAGTGCCTGAGACGCATAGATTCTACGTGCATGGCGAGTTTCCGGAGGGTGTTTATTCCAAAGACCTCATTTTGCACATTATCGGCACGATAGGTGCAGATGGTGCGACTTACAAGAGCATGGAATTCGTGGGCCCGACAATCGATAAGATGAGCATGGAATCGCGGTTTACCATAACGAACATGGCCATCGAAGCGGGCGGCAAGACGGGCATGATTGTTCCCGATGCCACCACCAAGGAATACCTGGAGAAGATGGGTCGCGGTGATAAATATCGAGATATAAAAAGCGATGACGATGCGGACTTTGAGAAAGAGTACGAGTTTGATGTGGGCGAGATAGAGCCCACGGTGTCGTTTCCGCATACGGTGGATAATACCCGGACCATAACCGAAGCGAAGAAGATGGATATTCGTATAGATCAGGTTTATATAGGCACATGCACAAACGGCCGAATTGAGGATTTGCGCGTTGCTGCGAGCATTCTGGACGGCAATAAAGTGAACAAAAAAACACGGTTAATAGTCATACCCGCGTCGCGGAGAGTGTACATTCAGGCGTTGAAGGAAGGATTGTTAGAGAAATTCGTGGAGGCGGGCGCGGCCATCGAATCGCCGGGCTGCGGACCCTGTGTTGGAATTCATAAAGGTGTCTTGGCTGATGGTGAGCGGGTGCTGAGCACGCAGAACCGCAATTTCAAGGGCAGAATGGGCAATCCGAACGCGGAGATTTATCTGGCCTCGCCGGCCACGGCGGCTGCCACTGCAATCGAAGGGCGCATTGCGGACCCGCGGGAGTATCTGTGAGGTGATAAGCATGGAGAAAATACTCAAAGGTAAAGTTTGGAAATTTGGCGATGACATATCCACAGACCATATAGCTCCGGGGCGCTATTTCCATCTGCGCACGAATCTGCCGGAGCTGGCGAAGCATGTGCTGGAAGATGCGGACCCGGAATTTGCAAAGAAAGTCAGGCCCGGAGACATAGTGGTGGCGGGCAACAATTTTGGATTGGGAAGTAGCAGAGAGCACGCGCCGCGCATAATCAAGCTTGCGGGTGTGAGCTGCGTAATCGCCAAGAGCTTTGCTCGTATATTTTACAGAAATGCGTTCAATATCGGCCTGCCGTTGCTTGTGGCGGACACGGACA
>JAADDK010000009.1 GCA_013154005.1 Methanobacteriota archaeon | reverse complement strand
TTCGCAAAACTTTATTTCCCATACAACATATCCCGCAGCATGGACGAGCTTCACGATATCATCTACAAGTACGCACTTCAGAACGCACTGCTTCACGATGGCAGGGCGAATTACAAGGCGGTAATGGGCAAGATTATGGCCGAGAACCCCTCGCTCAGGAGCCGCGCCAAGGAACTGATTACCGAGGTAAAAAAAGTTGTGGAAGAGGTCAACGCCATGAGCGTGGAAGCCCAGCACCGCGAGCTGGAAGACATAGCCCCGGAGCTGCTCGAGCGAAAAAAGAAAGAGGAAAAGAAGGAACTGGAAGACCTGCCCGGCGTGAGCGGAGAGGTGCGCATGCGCCTGGCGCCGAGTCCGTCCGGCCCGATGCATTTAGGGCAGTCGCGAATGGCGATTCTCAACGACGAATACGTGAAGAGATACGGCGGCAAATTGTTTCTGCGCATAGAGGACACAAACCCGCAAAACATACTGCCGGAAGCGTACGATATGATTCCGGAGGATTTGGAGTGGTTAGAGGTAAAAATTCACGAGATTGTGATACAGAGCGACCGCTTCGAAATCTACTACAACTATGCGCGCAAATTGCTGGAGATGGGCAAAGCGTACATCACCACGGTGCCAGCGGACGAATGGCGCAAATTGAAGAACGCGGGCAAGCCCACCCCGGACCGTGAATTGCCTCCGGAAGAGCAGCTGGAAAGATGGGATAAAATGCTCGGAGGCGAGTACGACGACGGCGAGGCGGTGTATGTTGTCAAGACTGACCTGCAGCACCCAAACCCCGCAATTCGAGACTGGGCAGGGTTCCGCATTCTCAAAGACGTCGAGCACCCCCGCGTGGGCAACAAATACATAGTGTACCCACTCATGAATTTCTCCGTTGCAACAGACGACCACGAGCTGCAACTCACACATGTTTTGAGAGGCAAAGACCACCTCAACAACACGTACCGGCAGGAATACATGTTCAATTATTTCGGGTGGAAAAAGCCCGTGTACATTCATTACGGCTGGGTGACCATGCGCGACACGATTCTCAAAACTTCGCTGATAAAAGAAGGCATAAGAAACGGCGAGTTTTCAGGCTGGGACGACCCGCGGCTCGGAACGCTGCGCGCGCTGGCAAAGCGCGGAATTCAGCCACAAGCCATTCGCAGATACTGGATCGATGTCGGTCTGAAAAGCGTGGATATAGAATTTTCGTGGGATAACCTGTACGCGTACAACCGGGATATCGTTGACCCGAAAGCGCGCAGATACTTCTTCGTGTGGGACCCGAAAAAAATTGAGATTAAGGGCGTGGATAGCATACATGCAAAAGCGCCGCTGCACCCCAGCGAGGAGCTTGGATACAGAGAATATTCCTTAAAATCACCCATATCCGTTTTTGTGGTGGGCGAAGAATGGAACAAAATCAAAGATGGCACGCTTCTGCGCCTCAAGGACCTGTGCAATGTGCTCAAAAGTGAGAACGCCGCTGAATATGCGGGCAACGATGTGAGCGTAATCAGGCAGGGAGCGAAGATAATCCACTGGTGCCCGGAAAACTCGTTGAGAGCGGAGGTGAAAATGCCAGATGGTCGTGTTTTGCAGGGCTACGCAGAGCCGCTAATCGAGAAAAGCATAGGCGAAGTTGTACAGTTCGAAAGGTTCGGATTTGCGAAAATATACAGGGAAGATGGAAAAATAGTGGGCTACTACGCCCATCGATGATTAAGCGCTGCTCACATTCACATAAGATGGGAACTTTTTAAGGAGAATAACGTCTCCCACTGCCTTAACCCAGCGATACGGCACAGACACCGGCACACCGTCTTCCACCAGCAGCGGATTGGTGCGCTCCACATACAGCCCGTAAATCTTCTGCTCTTCAATATCAATGAGAACATCTTCCACCGTTCCAAGGAGATATCCTTTATCCGTATATACTTCCAGACCTATGAGTTCTGTTGATTCCGTCATCATATTAATCCCCGTGGTGAATTACCTTACTATTATTTAAACCTTACCAGATTCGTCCAGCAGGGCACGCAACAGTTTCATGTACTTTCTGGTCTCTTTCGCCCCCCGCTCAGTTATAAAAACAGCGGTGCGCGGTCTATCACTGAGCACCTTTTTGATTTTCACGTATCCTTCACGCTGCAACGTGCGCAGATGTGAATCCAAATTGCCGGGCGTGAGCTCAAGAGCACGCTGGATATCGATGAATAAAGCTTTGCGCCTTGGCAGGAGATAGAGCATTATACCCAGTCGAATTGGGTTGCGTAGAGCGCTGTTCTTTGCCATATCACTTAGAGAAGGCAATAGAATCACCTTTCAATGGCCCTGAACGCACTGTACAGATACAGAATTATTGTCAGCAAGAATCCCAGCGCTATAATCACGCCCGCAATGAGCATCGTTTTTTCCTGCACCAGAGCGATGGAAAATATCCCTGCAATAGGCACCAGAAATGCGGGAAGCATCTCTCTTTCTTTGGCTCCATAGAGCTCCATGACGAGCCACATTCCAAATACGGATATGGCTATGAAACTTAGAAGCCCTATCTCCGTGGCACAGTTCAGAGGCACCATGCTGGGTATAAGCCACCATCCGATTGCAGAGCCGGCAATCCAAGAGAGAAATATCAGCACTCCCATGCTCCTTCCACACCCATTTTCACTGCCATCTTTGGTCCATAGCGCCTTCATACGGCTCCACACGTACGAAGTGCTCCAGAACGCCACCGCTGCACCAGCACTCCAGTAGATTATAGTGAACACCGTGCCAAATCCAACAAATGCGCCCAGCACGTAATAGAGAAGCATCACCGCGCCCCATACTGCAAAGTTCATGGCGCTGTAAATCTTGCTCGCCGCTATAAGTTTCCCCTCAATGCGATCAAGCACATCTTTCAAATCATTTACTTCATTCATCTTCTCACCATATTACCACATGCAACCATGCCTATTAAAAAGATAATTTACTCTGAAATTCAGAACGAGAGCTCCGTGTATTCTCTAAGCTGCATTATTGCATTCTCCACTTCCTCACGGCTCATTATGCGTGGATAATTGTACATCGTGCCTCCCGGCCTCTCATTGTAAAAAGGACGATTGCAGCCCGGACACCCGGACGTGAGAAACGGCACCCCGCGAAGCACATCTTTTCGCAGCGATTCTGGCACGTTGAGATTAACTATCCTGCCACGCTCCAGCACCACATCAGCTCCAGAACCGCGATATATGAGAAACCTCGCCAGCTGCACGGCCCGGTACCTGCCCACAGGAGGCGGCGTTCCGCCAAACACGGGAGTGTACGAGAAAAGCGCCGTGCTGATACCCATCTTCCATAGTGTCTGCATCACCGCAACCAGCTCGGAATCGCTCTCACCCAGCCCCACGATGAGATGCGTGTTCACCTGCGGAAAAATACGCGATGCTCTACGCAAGGCTTCCCAGTGCCCTTCCCAGGTGAAACGATTGCCCACACCCGCACCCTTAATTTCCTCAAAAATCTGCGGATTAGATGCGTCCAGCGCAATGCTCATTATCTCCACTCCTGCATCGCGAAGAGAGAGCATATCTTCGTGGGAAACGGGCACCATCGACACGGATACCGGAATACGCGGAAGCATTCGCAAGAGACGAAGCAGGTCGCTCACCACCTCCAGATAATCAAGAGTCTGAAAACAGATTCGAGAGAAGCCGCGAATGCGGGAAAGCACCTCCTCCGGATAAGCCGGCCACATCACTCTTGATAAATACCCGGTTTTTGGTGAATCGCGGCGCTGCGCGCAGAACGCACAGTTTGAGACGCACCGCTCGCCCAGCATTATGTAAGCGGTGGTGGGCTCTACGAGCATTTTCCCGCGTTTCAGGCCCATCTTCACAGCCGTGCCGTACGATAAGCGAATCATAGCCCTCGCCGGTCCAGCTCGTTGTGCACAATCGTTATTGCATGCGATGCCAGTATGCTTCTGGGTCCAACAGAAAGTGTGTCTTCGGCAACCGACCGAATTCGCGATTCTTCTTCATCGCTCAGATTTACGCTGTCGCTCAGCACGAACACCGCATCATCGTCAAAATTTGTATCACGCACATCACGCCCGTGCTCGTGCAGATAATACACTGTGCCCCTGGAATCGAGCTCCGCAATAAACTCATCAAAACTTGCCGTTTTCGGGAAAAATCCGGGTGAAGATTCCTCTCTTCTTCCGAGATTGATGTACGCATTGCGAATGAGCGCGGCGGTGCTTCTTTCATCAGGGTTGAGATATTTCACCCGCGAAGAATCAATATTGAGAAGAAAATTGACGCGTGGCGCAAACATGTAAAATAGAACGTCGCGGCGAATGTCGTGAGAGAGAAATATTGCGGAGTTTATGCATCTCGCAATCACGTCCACACGCCCTGAGCCGGGCAGGTCGTTGAGGTTTATATCGCCCCGAAATTTATGCGCGATGACGGCGAAAGCTCTCATGTGAATCCCGAGAAGTCGAGGTTTCCGCTCTTCATACCCTTGCGCAGTGCACGCATAAGCTTGCGATTGCCGCGCATCTGCTTCATCATCTTTTTCATTTTCTTGTACTCTTTGAGCAAAGCGCGAACGTCCTCTTCGGGCCTGCCGCTTCCAATCGCAATACGCTTGATTCTCGTGCCCTTGATGATTTCGGGATGCTCTAACTCCTCATACGTCATTGAGTCCATCACCACACGATACCGTTTCAGTTTCTCCTGGCTCTCTTCCACCATGTTCTTGTCCATGGCGCCGCCCATCTTCGCCCACGGAAGCGCGGAGAGAATACGCTGCATTATGCCGGGCTTGGCCATCTGCTCCCATATCTCGTACATATCTTTGAGATTGAACTTGCCGCTCATCATGCGGTCCATCATCTTCTCCGCTTCTTCCTCGTCCATCTCCATCTCTTTGGCAGTTTCAAGCAGCGTTTCCAGATCTCCGATGCCCAGAAGTCGGGAGATGAACCGCGTGGGATTGAAATGCTCCAAATCTTCCAGATGCTCGCCCGTGCCTATGAAAACAACCGGTGCGCCTGTGGCTGCCACGGCACTCAGCGCGCCGCCGCCCTTGGCCGAGCCGTCCATCTTCGTTATTATCACACCGGTCACGCCAACGGCATCGTGAAACGCCTTCGCCTGCTTGCCCGCCTGCTGGCCCACCGTGGCATCAAGAACCAGAAATATCTCATCGGGCTGTATGATTTCTTTCAGGTCCTTAATCTCCTGAATCAGGTCATCTTCCAGCGCGTGGCGGCCCGAAGTATCGAAAATCTTAACCTGATACTCGCGTATCTTTTTCATCGCCTCGGCAGCGATTTTTCGCGCGTCCTTCTCTCCGGGCTTGCCGAACACGGGCACTTTAATCTGCTCGCCAATCTGGCTGAGCTGGTCATACGCTGCGGGACGATGAACATCGCACGCCACCAGCGCGACGCTCAGTCCCTTTTTCTGGAAAAACTTCGCAAGCTTGCCCGCCGTCGTGGTCTTACCCTGTCCATAGAGACCAACGAGCATAATTTTCTGCGGTTTCAGCTCAACGCTCTTCTCCTCACCCAGAATCGCTACCAGTTCCTCGTAAATGATTTTGATAAGAAAATCGCGGTGGCTCATGCCGCTCGGCGGCTTCTCCTCGAGTGCGCGGCGCTCTACATTCTTTGAGAGCTTGAGCGCAAGATGCACTTCCACGTCCGCTTTCAGCAACGCGCGCTGTATGTCGCGCACCACCTCTTTGATTAATGACTTATCCACGTATCCCGCCCGGGATATTTTACTTATCGTATTGCGAAGTGATTCGCCGAGAGAGTCAAGCATGATTTCCAAAAACCGCAGCGCTCTTAAAAACTTTTTCCTGCCCGCGGCGCTCAAAGCACGTTTCTCATATTTGTATGGCGAATAAAATCCCTGAGACTCAGAGTTTTAATCATTCGAGTTAGCGATTTTGCTGTGTCTCGCGGCACTCCGGCGCTTACCAGCGTTTTGAAAAACACCTTACGGTATCTTTTAACTCTCCGTTTGTAATTTGCATAACTCAAAAAAAAGGAGATGGTAAGCAACGGCAAATATGCCAGTGCATAGAGAATTCCCGCCCGCACAATGACCGCCACTCAATTTTTCTCTTTTTCGATTTCGTCCGTTGCCTCTCTGACCGCTTCATCTACCATTTTGTCGATATCCTCTTTGTTTCCCGATGCTTTGGCCATTTTGCTCCAGTTGCCTTCCTCCAGAATCTTCTTCAAAACTCCCACTATGTCCCTGCTCTCCATGAACTGCTTGGTTAGCGCGAAGGCCTGCTCATTGGTCATGCCGGCATCCACCATGGACTTATAAAATCCGGCCACCTGCTTTCCAAAATCCTCCGCGCTCTGAGCCGAATACAGAGCGTCCACAATGCCTTTGATGAGGGCAGGAACGGTCTCGTTCAGCGCCTCCAATATTTCTCGTACTTCCTTCGCGTCATTTTCTTTTTTTTCTACCATTTTCAATCACCTCATTAATTACTCATGCTCTTCAGCCCTTATATTTATACCGAGCACTTTTAGCCACTTCTTTATGGCGTACTCGGAGATTGAGTAAACCTTCTCATTTTTCCGCTCTTCGCATTCCACCATGCCGAGCTCCACTAGCCTGTTTAACCGGTCTCTAACTATGCGCCGGGACGCTTTGCCCCGTGATTTGCGCAGCTCTTCCTCGATTCGGGAAGTGTTCAGTTCTCCGCAAGAAAACAGAATCTCAATAATCTCTCGCGAAATGGGGTCTTTGACCTCCGGGAAAATTATGGACGGGCTTATTTTTCCGTACTCCATATAAATATTTATCAAGCGCAGATAAGATGCAAGAATGTGGCGTACGTACTGGAGATACTCATTATC
Source organism: Methanobacteriota archaeon (assembly GCA_013154005.1). Classification (GTDB taxonomy): domain Archaea; phylum Thermoplasmatota; class Thermoplasmata; order Thermoplasmatales; family Aciduliprofundaceae; genus JAADDK01. Next base: position 140 of record JAADDK010000009.1, on the reverse strand, counting down.
CAGATACCGCGATAGGAGTTCTTCAACTCGCTCCAGCCGTTTTTCAATGTCATCCACAGACCCTAATAGGGTGGTCTCATTATATATATGTTTTGAGCAGTTTTGCAGAGCGCTCCTGACTCACACTATTTCAATCCCAG
>JAADDK010000055.1 GCA_013154005.1 Methanobacteriota archaeon | reverse complement strand
TGCTTAACGATTCCGAGTATCCGCTTCGCAACCCGCGCACCGGCGAGGTGGTGGACAGAATACGGGCAAGGCAGGTTTGGGACTTAATCGTCGCGCAGGCGTGGAAGACCGGAGACCCCGGCATAATATTCATTGACGAGATTAATAGAAGGCACCCGGCCAAGCATCTCGGCGAGATTGAAAGCACAAACCCGTGCGGTGAGCAGCCACTGCTGCCCTTTGAATCTTGTAATCTGGGCTCTATCAACCTCTCTCTGTTCGTGAAAAACAGAAGTGTCAGGTGGGACCGGCTCCGAAGGGTGGTTCACCTGGCTATACATTTTCTGGATAACGTGATAGATGCAAATAATTATCCTCTGCCCAGCATTGAAAGAGTAACATTACAAACTCGCAAAGTGGGTCTGGGAGTGATGGGCTGGGCAGAGATGCTAATCAAGCTGGGCATACCGTACGACAGCGAAGAAGCGATAGCGCTCGCCGAGCGGGTGATGAAATTCATCAACGACGAATCTCATCGTGCGAGCATGAAACTGGCAGAGGAGCGCGGTGTGTTCCCTGCGTGGGTGGGCAGCGACTGGTGGAAGGAGGGAATGAGAATAAGAAACGCCACCACCACGACCATCGCGCCCACGGGCACCATAAGCATAATAGCGGGCACATCGTCAGGTATAGAGCCGCTGTTCGCCATCGCTTTCGTGCGAAATGTACTGGGTGGCGAGGAGCTTATGGAAGTGAACCCCCTATTTGAAAAAATTGCAAGAGAAAGGGGATTTTACTCGGACGATATTATGATAGAGATTGCAAGAACCGGGAGTGTACAGAACGTGGATATTCCTGAAGAGATCAAAACACTGTTCCGCACCGCGCATGAGATATCTCCACAGTGGCATGTGCTGATGCAGGCCGCGTTTCAGAAATACGTGGATAACGCTGTGAGCAAGACCGTGAACCTGCGCCATGATGCCTCCATAAAAGACATCGAGGATGTGTATATGATGGCCTATCGGCTAAAATGTAAGGGAATAACAATATATCGTGACAAAAGCAAAAAGGAGCAGGTTATTGAGACTGGCGTAAAAGACGCTGAAGCAATACTTAAAAAAGAGAGAAAAATGACCACCCAGCTAAAACTGTTTCCCGAAGAGTATGTACATCTTGATGCCACAGAAACAGCCGCATGCAGAGATGGTACCTGCGATTAAAAAATAAAAAAAGTTATTTTTTCCTCCTCACAATCACTGCAAGAAGTCCCACTATTAGAAGCACTGCCAGTACCGGATTGAGCTCCGGTACCACCGCGGTACCCCAGTTATCCGAGGAGGTAAGTAGGTTCCATGTGCTCGTGTTGCTCAGAGTACCTCCCAAGGGCACGTATCCACTGCCCACACTGGAGTCCACTATGAGAACTATAACTCCGATATTTTTAGGGACACCGCGTAGAATGTTCAGCTTTGAATAGTTTATGGATATCTCAACAGTCCATTCTCCAACACTGGAATTGTCCATAGAATACGTCCAGCCCTGCGGAGTGCTGGTGTTCCACGTACCCTGCGCTGTGCCTTTCCATTCCATTGCCACATTGTCAAACGTCACACTAATCACAAAATCATCATCGCGCACTGCACCATCATGATCATAATTCACATCAAATCCTATGTATATGGCGGTACTGTTGGAAGCACCTGGGTTCGGATAATGCACCTGTATGTTTAGCACTTCCTTATCAACATCGGTTTTCATATACACATCTATATCCTTTCCAGAGTACGGAACCGGCTGATGCACGGGAAACGCGTCGTTCCACTCTCCATTGGATATGCTGCCGTCCAGAGTGATTGCACTGCCATTATGTGCATCAAAAGTCCTGAACCCGACACCCCATGCAGATGCAGAGGTAAGAATAAGCTTCCACTCGTCAGGTGATGTGTACGAAGAATAATAGGGCACATTGTATCCTGTGCCATTCACATAACTTCTCACACGCATATGTACATCTTTAAACACGCCTCTCTGAAGCCCCAGCTTGGAGTAGTTTACACGCATCTCAAAGTAAAGACGGTCTCCGTTCATGGTGGCTGCCAGTGTGGCATTGCTCACTGGCTGGTTGCCACTCCACCCAGAGCCTGTTCCATAGTTCTCCGCATACACCATTGAATCATCAGAATATTTATCTATGCGCAATCTAAAATCGTCAGTTTGAGGCGACGTACCACCATTATTGTCCGGGTCAAAGTAGAGATAAATAGCACTATAAACACCGCTGTAATTGGCAATATAACCTCCAAAATACACCGCATCTCCATCATAAACTGTTTTGAGCATAACCGGATTGAAGTCCGTATCCTGAACATAGTACGAAGCGGCTCCATACCACTCATAATAATTCACAACACCATCAACGTTAGGGGAATACCCGGGATTTGAGCTAACCGCCTCATACTGGCCAGTCCAGTGATTCTCAGAGTACATAGTAAGATATGTGCTTGAGTTTCTAAAACTGAAAGTTGTTGGGTAATTTATCACTCCCGTGTACTGAATTCCAAAACCGAGCAGGTTATCGGTGTACATATTCACGCCGAGATAACTCTTCGAAATCTTTATTTCCGCCATATCATAATTGGTGTTGAACGTCCAGTTGGCTGTTATATTCACTCCGTCAGGGCTTTTGAATGTTCCCCATACGCCAGATGAATCTGATTCTCTGTACGTCACACCCGAAGATTCCGACAAAAGCACATAAAATGTGTGCTCATCTGTACTTCCAGAAATACGGGTATTGTTGCTATCAAATGTGAATGCAAAATAGTCACTGTTGGTGGTATTGGCGATATGTATCATAATGTAGAGATTATCATAATCCTCGTAAAATGCTGTGTAATTTAATCCCGACTCGTCCACATAAATGTGATGATAAGAGTACCACTCGAACAAATACGTGTATTTCCCATCTAGGATTATGGGTGTGGAAACTCTCGGTATTCCCACGTTGTAGTTATTATTCGGGTCCAGATAATACAGAATATTTTCCATAACGCTCATTCCCGTTGCGGTGAGCGATTTTGGGCTCTGTGTAAAGCCATAAAACAGAAAATTATTAATCTGCCCTATTGGAGAATAGGCACTGCTACCGTTCGCATATCCCATATACAACGTTTGATTTGCGCTTCTATCACCCATTCTGAGTAAGTAAATCCGATATGCTGATTCACTGTACAGCGTGAGTGTGCCGGGCACTCCCGAAACGGAGTTTGGTGTGTTGTATATGAACAAATCCTTGGCATCTATTAGTGTGGTCCTATACGATGAATAGTATCCATTTGAAAACATTCCAAGCCGTATTCCGGTGTAAACTCCCCCGATTCCCACTGCCAGAATGGGTATATTACTCCGGTACATGTCCTCTGCATCTGAATATGCAATGTTTACTGTCTCGTTGCCAATCACCACAAAATCGTAGTTTTCGTACTGCGCATTGGAGAGCCCAGAAACGGGCAATAAATCCACATAATACCCCTCATTCATAAGAAATGTGCGCCATTCATCTGCCAGAATTTTATCGTTCTGATACACGTAAAGTACCCGTCCTTTATCATCGACCGCCCTCATCGTCTCAGGCGCCACTGCTTCACTAGCCCCTGTAAAAATTACAAGAGTTGACACAAGCATCAACAGCGTAACTAAAACAGTAAGCAATACTTGTTTCTTTTTATTTGTCATACATGAAATACAGCTAACATCTTATATAAGTTTTTGCATTTATTGCTTACAATACTTAATTTTTAATCATTTTTGAAATCAAATAAGCAAAAAATGAAGTAAAAATGCGGCTTTCGGAGATATAATTATTGGATTGGCCAATTTAAACAAACGCCTCAAGAAAACTTACAGAGAAAAAATAATATGCAACTATCCCATCTCGACACAGGGGCCCGTAGGCTAGTCAGGATAGACTGTAGGTCTTCGGAATCTACGGCCCGGGTTCGAATCCCGGCGGGCCCGCTCTCCTGCGGGTTGGATTTTCAACATCGGGAACCTGTTATTTTCAAACTCAGCTTTCAAATTTTGCGGGTGTGGGGTCCGGAGGGAACCGCACGCATCCACAGTGTCCAGTAATGTTTTCAAAGAAAGTTTAACTATGATTTATTTAATTTTCACAGCCTTAGAAATTTCCATGCAGTCATCCATTGTTTTTTTACCCAGAGGAGTGAGCGAGTAGATCATATAATTTCCTATACGCTCGCACTCTATTAACCCTGCCTCTTTGAGAATCTTCAGATGATATGATAGTTTGGAGTACGCGAGTCCGGTAATTTCATGGATCAGGCATACGCAAGATCTTTGCATATGCAGAAAAAACAGTATTTTTACCCTTGTTTTGTCGGACATCGCATGGTGAATCTTTGCAATCCTTTCAATCTCCTCTGGACCGGGCAATGTGCGCAGGAGTTTTTCAAGGCCTCCCTTTTTATTAATTTCGTCCTGAATAAAGTCAGGCATCTTTCGTGTCATATGTGAACATGCACCACATAGTATTTCAACTTTTTTAATATTTCAAAAAAACTTGAAATATTAGGATGACATGTACCTTCTGTGATGAAAATGGCCGAAAAAAAGTTTGATTACTGGTTTGGTGTGCCGAGAAAAGAGATTAAGTGGTATCCGAAAATTGACCCTGCAGTGTGCATCGGCTGCGGTCTGTGCGCGGTGATTTGCGGAAGAGGTGTTTACTCATATGACCTTGTCACAAAAAAGCCCATAGTGGCACAGCCATATCACTGCCTCGTGGGATGCCAGACCTGCGCAAATCTCTGCCCGGTGGGTGCCATAGAATTTCCCCCGCCAGAGGTGGCACAGAAAGCTGCGAGAGAGCATAAAATCTTTGTGAAAGTGAGAGAATTACTTAAAGAAAAATTTGCACAGCAACTGATTGAAAGTGCGAAAGAATACAGCAAAGAAATAGCGTTTCAGGAAAATGTAGAAAAATTCAAAGATTAGTCGCAGCCCTAAACCCTTCACTTGTGGCGGAGTATATATTTCTTACTTTTTTTGCATCGCCCACCACCACTGTGGGCACATCATCAAGAGAAAACGGAACGTACGGCTTCGAGCCGAACGCCATCACCATAGCATCGATGTCCAGAATCTCACCGTTATCAAGCGCAACTTTGCCCTGCTCCACACCAGTTATCCTGGTGCCTGTCATAACCTTTACATGTTTTAAAGATAACTCGTTGAGAAGATGCGCACGTGAAAGCGTCTCCATGCCCATTGCAATCTCAGGAAGCATCTCAACAATGGTCACGGAATTATGCTCGGCCAGAAAACTGGCAGTTTCACAGCCAACCAGCCCGCCACCGCCAACCAGCACGTTGTTGTTTTTCAGAATGACACGGCGTCTCAGTACATCTTCATATGTGTAAAGAAATTCCGGCTCAGGAGGCCATGGCATAATCGGCCTGGAGCCTGTGGCCATAATCACCGCATCCGGATTCAGAGATAACACCCGCTCTTTCGTGGCTTTGCCGGGATAGTGCACAACGCGGTCATTGTCAAACAGCACATTCCTGTAAAACTCGATGAGCCATTTTATCTTCTCCTTGCCCGGAGGCACAGCCGCAATGTTCAGCGCGCCGCCAAACTCATCATAGAACAGATGCACTTCGTGCCCTCGCAGCATCGCAACCCGGGCAGCTTCCAGTCCTGCTGGGCCACCACCGATTACCACCACTGTTTTTTTGAGTTTTGCGGGCTTGATTTCAACCTCTCTGCCAACCTGCGGATTAACACCGCATCGTATTGCAGTGTCTTCATCGTGCCTTGCTTTTATGCACTCGCTGCAACCGATGCATTTTCGTATTTCATTTACTCTACCTTCTTTGACCTTAACGAGCCAGTCGGGGTCGGCTATCAACGCCCGTCCGAGTACAATCAGCTCAGCCTGAGTCCTCAGAATATTTACCGCCACCTCTGGCTCTCGAATCATACCCACCGCAGTCACGGGCACATTAAGAGGGCGAATCTTTTCAGCCAAATATGCGCGCCAGCCCTGCCGATAGGGCATGGGTTCAAGACGCAACTCTTTCGGACCGAGCCCGATGTCCGCCTGAATCATGTCGTAATGCTCGCTCAGCACCCGCGCAATGCTCTTGCCTTCTTCTAAATTTATGCCACCATCTTTGAAATCGTCCACGGCGAGGCGAATTGTCACGGGAAAATCTCGACCGCACCTTTTTGCGATTTCTTTTCTGAGCTCAATGGCAAATCGCTCCGGCGTGCCCCACTCATCCTCACGATGGTTTGTTAAGGGTGATAAAAATTGATTCACAAGCAGCCCGTGCGCACCCTGCACCTCCACCATATCGAACCCGGCCTTGCAGGCGATTTCCGCCGCAGTGCCGTAACTATCTATAATTTCCCGAATTTTCTCAGCGCTCAGAAAATCCACGCCACGGTCTTTCCAGCCATGATGCGTGAGCTCAACGGACAGCGCAGATGAATATTTTTTGAATTCGTTGGCGAAATTGCGCCATCCCTCATAAAATTCCCACGAATCGATGCGCGGCTCGTAGGCGCCGTGCTTTCCTTCGGGGTAAGAAACGCATGAGTTCTCAACTATTATTAACCCCGCTTCTCCTCTGGCACGGCGCAGGTAATGCTTAAGAAAAAGCTCGGTCAGATGCCCGTCTTTGCGGGCGAAATTCGTGGATATTGGCGGAAATACCACGCGATTTTGCAGTTTTACGGCGCCTATATTTATCGGAGTGAACAGCTCAGGGTACATGCTTTTCGGCATGCCTAACTGATATTTCAAATTTTTTAAAAGTATTTCAAAAATTCTATCAGATTGGGTGGGCGAGGGGAGATTACTTTGCCCCCGTTTTTGTTTGAACCCCCAGCATGGTGCTATTCTAACTTAGCGTTTTGGGGCGTGTTGGAGAAGTTGTTTCTTATCTTTCAATCCCAGCATGGTGCTATTCTAACGCAGAGAAGTTCTTATAATCTCATCAGTTAGGTCTCCTTTCAATCCCAGCATGGTGCTA
>JAADDK010000050.1 GCA_013154005.1 Methanobacteriota archaeon | reverse complement strand
GAGAACAATGTACTTGTGCGGGCGGAGAACGCTACGAGGTATTATCTGAATACTGAGGATAACTATCTGTTCAATGGAGAAGAAATTAATGGAACAATAACACTGGGACTGGGTGAGTTCGGAGAAGATGATGATTATTTTGACTCTGTGAAGCTGTATAAGGTAATGGCTCCATCTGGCTATGCACTTGCAGATGGTAACAATGGAAAGGTATACGAGTACAGGCATGCGCAGATACCGTGGAATGTAAAAGATAATAACGGAATAAACGTGAAAAACAAAATTGAAAATGCAGACGGTAATTACTGGATAGGAAATAAAGGAGATTATATAGATTTCAATGTGAATTTGAGCAAAAAAAATCTTTTGTTGATTAGGGGTATAGATAATCCGCCTTCTCGTTCAGCGGTGCACATGGATTTCTCCAGACCACCTGCCACGGAGTCAACAATATGGATATACGAAAACATGAGTGGGAAATGGGTAAAACTATCTGAAATAAAAGTAAGGCACAACTTGCATACAAATGCTATAAATCTAAATCATCTGACACATATGCAGTATGGTTCAATAGAGCTAAGATTTGAAATGCGAGACAGAAACGGAGTTGATTACATAGGCATAACGCATCACTTCAAATATGCAAAATTGAAAAATGTAAAGATGATAAGTGCAAGCACAGGATACCAAAACCTGAGTTTCAGAGATGGGAAATATGTGAGGATAACACCGGGTAATTTTGTGACACTAAAGTTCAGAGGCGCTGGCAACGGATGGTATCTAATCAAAATGTATGGCTTCTACTTTAACAGAGACAAAATTGGTAGAGGAATAGGACTAATACGAGAAAATGTAACCAATATTGCAGAGGCAAAACTTGTATCAAATGTTACTGCTGGCAATTATGTGTTACTCCCACTTCTGAGTGATTACAACGATATTGTTTGGATTGCATGGATAGTGGATGGCCATTATACATGGGGAGAGAAACCAGTGATTCATCTTGTCAAAGGAACACACTACTTTACCCTGTATGTTTTCAGAGCAAACGGAAGTGTGGAGCGCTATGATTTTACTGTAACTTGATTTTTTTTCTCTATTTTTTATGCTTGTAAAGTTCACGGAACAGCGCATCCAGCGCCACGGTGGCCTTTTCTCTGATTATGAAATCTGCAATGACGCTCACCGGCGTGCGCTGGGGGTTGATTTCCACCACCGTCGCCCCGTAGTCCTTCGCGATGAACGGCAGCGAGGCGGCCGGGTGCACCAGCGCAGATGTACCGATGGAGAAGAAAACATCGCTTTCTTTCGCGATTCTGAACGCTTTTTCCACGCCATTCACCGGCTCTCCGAACCACACCACGTCCGGGCGGAGCAGCGCGCCGCATTTCGGGCATTTGGGCGGAATCTCTGAAAGCGGTGTTTCGCGGTTCTCCCCGTGATAATCGCACAGCGTGCATTTTACTCTCCATATATTGCCGTGCAGTTCTATCACATTTTTACTTCCCGCTTCGCGATGCAGGCCGTCTATGTTTTGAGTTATCACCCACATGTCGTAATGCTTTTCCAGCTCTGCCAGAATTTTGTGCGCAAGGTTCGGGCGCGCATTGCGCATGTTTACTCTTCGCTCGTCGTAAAACCGCCATACCAGCGCAGGGTCCTCAGCAAAGCCCTCCACCGTGGCAACTTTTTCCACCGGGTATCCTTCCCACAGCCCGCCAGCCCCGCGAAATGTCGGTATTCCGCTCTCGGCGCTTATACCCGCTCCTGTCAGTGCCGCCACACGCTTTGCTTTCAGCATCTCATCTACAAGTGCATCGGGAATTTGCATACATGTAAATAAAAAAGGATTATTTTGTATTTACGACATGCACCGAGCACGAGATGCACGGGTCATAGGCGCGAATAATCTTCTCTGCTTCCATTTTTATGAACGCGTCGTCTTTATCGGCGATTTCCGATATGTAGCCGCGAAGCGTGCGCTCTATGTTCTCTGTGTTCATCGCCGTAGGTGTGATTATGTTCACGTATGTGGCCTTGCCTTTTTTTATGCGGTAATGATGTATAAGCAATCCACGGGGTGCTTCGATGGCGCTTACCCCTTCACCATCTTCCTTTCCTTCCTTCCGGGAGGGCTCGTATTCTGACATCTCATCAACCAGTTCCATGGCTTTCAAGGCAAAATGCACGTTTTCCAGCGCCTGCGCAGCGTTAATCCATGCAACACGGTGGCTGGGGAACTTATAGCCATATCTTGCGGCGAGTTCTTTTGCTTCATCACGCAGTCCAGAATTCAAATTCAGCCGTGCAAGTGCACCCACCATATAATCCCGACCGTTGAATAATGAGCGCTTGGCGGAAGAGTAGGGTATGACCTCCTCTACCAGATGCTCGCCATATTCTTCGGGTGGGTAGCTGCCAGTTGTGCACCCTATTTCTCCATTATAGAGTGGAATCTCGTTGGGTGCCACAAGTGCAACGTATTCGCAATCTCTCTCATATGCAGGATAATCCAGCGATAAGAACAGCTCTGCAGTTTCCACCAGTTTTGGGTACAGTTCTTTCATTCTTTTCTTGTAGTTGTTCAGCGTCTCACGGGTTATGCGCTTGGTGTGCCCTCCCGGCACGATGGTGCATGGCTGCACTGCGCGGCCTCCCAGCAATGCGGTCAGGTAGTTGGTGGCCTCTTTGATTTCAAACGCTTTCTTCACCAGCTCCGGCTCGCGAGATGCCAGGGCAATGGCGCTCTCTGCGTTCACGTAATCTGGCAGCGCGAGGAAGAAAAGATGCAGAACATGGCTTTGAAGATGCGAGCTGTAAAGCATGAGTTTGCGGATATTGTGCACTTCCCTGCCGGGGTCGATGCCCAGGGCCCGCTCTACCGCCAGCACGCTGGCGATTTCATGGGCAACGGTGCATATGCCGCATATTCTTCCTGACAGGTCTGGAAGGTACTTATAACTGCGGTTGAGCATGAAACTCTCAAAGTAGCGAGAGCCCTCGTGCACGCCGAATCTCACATCTTTTACTTTATCGTCCTCTATCGAGATGGTCAGGTTGGCGTGCCCCTCTATTTTTGTAATCTCGTCGATTTTTATTGTTCTTTCAGCCATGCTATCACCTCCTTGAGCGGTTCGTAGGAGAACATAGAATACGCCTCTATGATTTCCTCCCTGGTTATGCCCATATCCATTAGCGTGCGAATATGTGCCTTGTAGTTTGCGTCTTCGTATGGTCCGCGACACCCACGACACGGTGCACCGTTGCTCGGGCACAGCGCCCGGCACCCGGCCCGGGTCACGGGACCCATACACAGCTCACCTTTATCGAGAAGGCATGCGTTTTCTCTCAGTGCGCATTCAACGCAAACGCTGCTTTCACGGTTTTTGAACGATTTGTTCATTATCACCGCGGTGATGAGCTCCATCAGTTCATCTTTAGAAAACGGGCAGCCATAGAGTTTGTGCTCAACGGGCACGTAATAATCAATGGGCTTTGGGTCTACGGGCATGTACGGCGGGTTAGAATCGTAAACTTTCATAGCCTCTCTCTTTGACATGGTGTTTACCAGCCCCGGCACGCCTCCGGTGGCCGCGCAGGTGCCCAGCGCCACCAGCACATTGGAATCACGGCGTATTTTTAGTAGCTTTTTCACCTCTTCCGCGGTGGTGGGCGTACCCTCCACAAACGCTATGTCCACGGGCAGTGAATTGAGCTCTTTTGCAAGTCGGAAATTTTCAATATTATAATATTTGAGCACTTCCAGGAGCTTGCCTTCTAAGTTGAGGAACTGCACAGAGCAGCCCTCGCAGCAGGATAGCGAGAATATGCCTATGCTTATCAATCTAACACCCCCTGCACTTCGTGCGGCTTTTCAACGAATCTCAACGCCTTGTGAAGCGGAAATACCGGGCCATCGCGGCACACGTACACACCGCCCACGGCACAGTGCCCGCATATGCCGATGCCGCATTTCATGTTTCGCTCTAATGACAGGTACATCTCGCTCGGCGGGAAGCCCAGCTCTATTAGGAGCATTGATACGTATTTCATCATCACCGGCGGTCCGCACATGAGCGTGATGGTGTTTGCCACGTGCCTGATTTTGTCGCATAGCGTTGTAACCACGCCCACATGGCCGGTCCAGCCCGGCTCTGGCTCGTCCACGGTGAGCAGCAAATCCATCTTCTTGGCCCACTCGTCAAATCTGTATTTAAAGAGCATGAGTGAGGGTTTGCGCGCACCGTATAGAAGGGTGACATCTTCAAACTCGGCTCTGTGCTGCATCACGTACTCCACCACGGGACGCAGCGGAGCGAGTCCGATGCCTCCCGCCACAATTAGCAGGTTCTTTTTCTTTGCTTTTTCGTAGGGCCAGCCGTTGCCGAACGGGCCGCGCAGCCCAACCACGTCGCCCGGCTGCATTTCGTGTATCTTGTTGGTCACGTTGCCCACTGCACGAATGGTCAGGTCTATGCTGTTTCCGTCGCCTCCGGAGATTGAGATGGGCGCTTCACCGTATCCGAACACGCTGAGCTCCACAAACTGTCCCGGTCTGAATTGCATGTTTGTTTCGATGGTAAACGTCTTTGTATCCGGAGTTTCATCTTTAATTTCCGTTATTTTTGCAGTGTTTGGAATGTACGGGTTCATGCTATCATCTCCCTCAGAATTTCACGAATATCTATGCCTGCAGGACATATATCGGTGCATCTTCCGCAACCGGTGCACGCGTAGGTGCTGTATCGCATCACCGGAAATACAAATTTATCAAACACACGATACCGAACGCGAGCGTGGCGCTCTTTTCTGAAATTTTCGGCAGAGGTTTTTGCATACTCATAAAGATGGCATGAGTCCCATCTTCTCATACGTGCGCCCTCTGAGCCGTCAAGATTTGTTGTATCTATTACGTCAAAGCAGTGGCAGGTGGGACATATAAAATTACATTTTCCGCACGCGAGACATATTTCTGCCAGTTCTTTCCACATGGGGTGCTCCACGCTGGTTTTTATTTTCTGGGAGCAGTGCTTTGTCTCACAAAGATTTATTTTTGTTTGTTTTTCTATCTCAAGTTCAACTTTTTCGATACGCTGATTCTTTCTTTTTATGTCCTGCTCTGTGGCTTTTTGAAACTGTGAATCTATAAGCTTCATACCGGTGTCACTGCCCACTTCTACGAGATAATATGCACCTATATCTGTGAACCAGAGGTCATAGTGGTGAGGGATCATACCTCCAAAGGCAGTGCAGAAGCAAGAACTGCGTGGATAGTCACAGGTCATGCCGATAATTACCGTGTTTTTTCTTCTCTCTTTATAGTACGGGTCTGAGAACTCGCCCATCATGTACCGGTCGAGAATGTCCAGTGCCCGCACATCACAGCCTCGTACACCGAATATTAGCTTTTTAGGCGATGGTTTGAGAGAGTCTGTTACCACGTAACCGTCCTTTTCTTTCTTCCATTTAAAAAATTCCTCCTCTGGCGGGAAGAATATGCTTTTAAGGGAACGGTCAGTTCGGTTTGGAAGAAATTGCACCTCACACGCATCAGTGATTCTCTCGAATCGGCTGGTTTCACCCTCGACTGGCGCATACACAGTGTACTCTGCTATCAACGAGTTCAGGAACTCGTATATCCGATTTTTTGGAAGTTTGAATACGTAATTCGTCATCATATAACAAAATTACAACAAAGTATATCTACTTTTCGTGAAAATGTTCAAAATACCTTATGAAATTAAGCAAGCCTAAAAAGAAAAAATAAAATTACGGAAGCTCTAAAAATCTGTAAGCTTCCTTTCCCTCGCCGAAGCAGAAATGTATCTTGTTGAATTCTTTTTTCATCTCTCTGACTTCCTCGCGCACCTCGTCGATTTTCTCGTCCATGGCCACTTTCTTTATCAACTCGGCAACGTGTTTCATCTCCTCTTCTTTCATGCCTATGCGGGTGAGCTCCTGCACTCCGATACGGATGCCGCTGGGATTTCTGGGTTTCTTCGGGTCATCGTAAGGCAGAAGGTTGTAATTCACGATGATGTTTGCCTTCTCTAAATCCTCGGCAACCTTTCTGCCGCCGCCCTGCGCCACCACGTCCACCAGCACGGTATGCGACTCTGTGAATCCGTTCTTCTCGCCAAGCACTTTGAAGCCGAGAGTGTGTAGCTCTTCGGCAAGTGTCTTTGCATTGCGCACAATCTGGTCCGCATACTGCCTGCCGAACTCGATGTGCTCCGCGAACGCAATTGCCAGTGCGGCCATGTGATGGAGATGATGATTACTTATCACACCCGGGAACACTCCGCGCTGTATTTTCTTCCAGAATTTCTCGCGTTTTTCTTCATCGCCCGGCGGGTTGGCGAGTATCACGCCGCGCTGCGGGCCCGGAAGAGTCTTGTGTGTTGAGCCGGTCATCACATGTGCGCCCTCGTGAAGCGGGTCCTGGAACTTGCCTCCTGCTATCAGGCCGAGAACATGCGCGCCATCGTACCAGACCTTCGCTCCCACTTCGTCCAGTGCATCTTTTAATTCTTTGATGGGCGCAGGGAATAGAAACACGCTTCTGCCGAACAGGGCAACCTTCGGCTTGACAAGTTTGATCAGCTTTGCGGTCAGGTCCACATCTAAGTTCATCTCCTCCACATCGAACGGATACTCGATTTTGTTCACTCCTCTCACGCCCACCGCTCCAAACTTTGCGCTGCTTATGTGCGCGCCGCCCTGCAGTGGCGGGCCGGTCATGACATCTCCGGGCTTCATAAGAGAGAATATAACTGCCTGATTGGCGTTTGTGCCGCTGATGGGGCGCACGTCAGCGTATGGCACATTGAACAGTTTTTTTGCGAGCTCCGTGGTTATGCGCTCAATTTCGTCCACGTATATGTTGCCCTGATAATAGCGTTTGCCGGGTAAACCTTCTGCGTAGCGGTTGTGCAGGTCGGACACGAGATATTTCATTGCCATCGGGCTGATTAGGTTCTCAGATGCGATCATTGGCAGCGAGTCCCGGAACCATTCAGTATGCTTGCGCACTAATTCATCAATCTTTTTTGCCTCTTCGAGCATGGTATCACCATTCGGTCATGTCCGCGCGGTATTATAAGTTTCACTATCCCATAGCACCGAAAATGCAACGAAAATCGGAAAATGCTAAAAGGAATATTT